>JASHQT010000546.1 GCA_030039005.1 Bryobacteraceae bacterium | reverse complement strand
CGGGAAGGCGCGCAGCCAACGGACATCGAAACAGTCAACTGGCCTCCCGAGTCTGGGTCGAGCCTGCCCAAGATTGTGTTGGGGACGGGCCTCGCCGATTCACGCACGGATGCTGAGAGAAAGATCAAATCGGGCGCCGTTGAGATCGATGGCGTCCGGCATACCGATCTGAAGTTCGTGGTCCCGCCGCAAGGTGCGGTGTTCCACGTCGGCAAAAAGTGGAAAAAGGTCGTGCCCTAGTGGAGCGGCGCCACTTCGTCTGGAAACTCGCCGCCCGTGAGCTGCTGCTGGGCGAGCGCACGCTCGTGATGGGCGTGCTCAACGTGACGCCCGATTCGTTCTCCGATGGCGGAAAATATGCCGATCCGGACCGCGCCTTCGCGCGCGCGGTGGAACTGGAAGAACAAGGCGCCGACATCATCGACATCGGCGCTGAATCGACGCGGCCCGGCTCCGAGCGCATCTCCGAAGCCGAAGAGCTGCGCCGCCTGGTTCCCGTGCTCAAGCGCCTGCGCGGACAATTGACGGCGCCGATTTCAGTGGACACTTACAAATCGGCCGTGGCCGAGAAGGCTTTGGAGTACGGCGCGGCGATTATCAACGATCCCTCGGGGCTGACGTTCGACTCGCAACTGGCGCGCGTGGCCGCGCAGGGCAATGCCGGGTTGATCGTCACGCACATGCGCGGAACACCCGAGACCTGGGCCAAGCTGCCGCCCATGAAAGACGTGATGGGCGGCATCCGGCAGGACCTGGAAGCTTCCGTGCATCGGGCCGAGCGCGCGGGCGTGGAGCGGTCGCGCATTGCGATCGACCCGGGTCTGGGCTTCGGGAAGCGCAAGGAACAAAACTCGGAGATTCTGGCGCGGCTGGGCGCGCTGGCGTCGCTCGAGTTTCCGCTGGTGGT
This sequence comes from Bryobacteraceae bacterium, assembly GCA_030039005.1. The sequence continues at coordinate 1,726 of JASHQT010000546.1, read as the reverse complement.
GGGACCCTCGCGGAAATCTTTCCTGCCGCAGACGGAGAAACCGACGGAAGGATTTTTGCTATCCGCTACGGCCGCGGCGGTTACGGCGGCGATCCTGAATGGAGCGCACATAGTGCGCGTGCACGACGTCATGGAGATGAAGGCCGCGGCGCTGGTGGCGGACCAGATTTTCAACTTCGCTGGCACTTCGGACAGTAGTGCGTCCCGCGTTGCCCCACCACGATCCGGCGGATCGGCGTCCCGCAGATAGGGCACGCCTCGCCCGCGCGCCCGTACACCTGATGTTGCATTTGAAAGCTGCCGCGCTCGCCGTCGGCATCCACGTAGTCCGAGATCGAGGACCCTTTGAGGCGAATCGCGGTGGACAAAATATCGATCATCGCGCGATGCAGGCGCGCGGCGCGCTCCTTGCTCAAGCTGGACGCGATCGCGCGCGGATGAATGCGCGCCTCAAACAGCGCCTCGTCCGTATAGATATTGCCCATCCCACGCAAAAAACGCTGATTCATGAGCAGGGACTTGATGCCGGCGCGGCGCGTCTTGAGCAGCTTGCGGAAATCTTCGAGTGAGATGTGCAGCGCGTCGGGGCCGAGCGACGCCGCGCGCTCGGGCAGTTCCGCGCTCCATTCGATGCGGCCGAAATGGCGGATGTCGTCGTAGACCAGGAGCCCGCGATCAAGTTCAAACACGGCACGGGCGTACGGGCCGGGCTCGCGGTCGAGCAGCAGCTTGCCCGTCATCCCTAAGTGAATCACCAGCACGCCGCGATCGAGTGTCAGCACGATGAATTTCCCGTGCCGCTCCACGGAGTGTACAAGCTGGCCGCGAACGCGTTTGCGCAATGCCGCGAACGGCTGGCGCACCACGTGATGGGAGGAAAATCGCGCATCCACGATGCGCCGTCCCGGGAGCTTGGGTGCGAGCGTGCGGACCACCGTTTCGACTTCGGGTAACTCGGGCACCGAACGCGCCTAAGCTTGCGCCTGCGGGTCGATCAAGATATCGTCGCCTTCCACCCTCACCGCGAACCGGTCCAGCTTGATCGCGGGATCGTAATCGTTCTCGCCGGTGCGGCAGTCATAGGCCCACTCGTGCCAGGGACAAATCAACAGATTGTCCTGGATGTTGCCTTGTCCGATCGGCCCGCCGGCGTGTGGGCAGACGCCGGCCAGAGCGTGCAGCTCACCATTGAGATTGCAAATTGCGTAGGCGTCTTCCCCGAGCGTTACTTCCGTCACCGAGCCGGGAGGCAGAGCGGACAGGGAGCCTACTTTCACAAAAGCCATAACACATAGTTCTACCATGTCCCGGCGAGTTGTCACGGCGCTAATCTCGCGGGTGTAGAATTGATCCCACATGTCCCCGCGTCTTCGGACGACGGCTGGTGGCGGGCACGGTCACCATGCGAGTTCATAATGGTTTGGAGGTTCATCCTATGGGCGGTAAGCCTACATCTAACTTATCTTCGGCGCTCAGTCGCGCGCTTCTATTTTGCTTTTCTATCTGCCTGGCGGGAGTGTCGTCACTTCTCGCTCAGCCCACGGTTTACGGCCTGGCGAACAACTACAGCGGGACCAAAGCCGGACTGCCGAATTACGGCCTCTCGCCGGGATCGCTTTTCATCATCGCGGGCTCGGATCTCGCCACCACCAGCAACACGGCCGAAAACTTCCCGCTGACCAAGACGCTCGATGGAACCAGCGTTTCGGTAACGGTGAACGGCGTC
>JASHQT010000545.1 GCA_030039005.1 Bryobacteraceae bacterium | reverse complement strand
AAGGCATACGCCTACGCCAAGGAAGTGATGACGATGAACTCGCTCGCGCACGACGCGCAGGAAGGCATTTCGGCGTTTCTCGAAAAGCGCGTCGCCTGCTGGAGCGGCGAGTAGCTATTTGATTCGGTAAATAATCGAAAATCGTGTGCGGCCCACGACACGATAGCCGGCCAGCCAGTCGCTCAGATGGGGATAGTTGGTGATCGCGAGCGCCGGGTTCAGCGGCCCGAGGCCGTCGACGATCCAGGTAGGATCGCTGGCCACCAGATCGCGGCGATTGCGCGCGGCGAGCTCGGGCGCCGAGGGTTTCGAGATGGTGAGATGCCGGTCGGCCAGGACGCCGGTGAGCGGCTGCGAATCGAGGAACCGGGTGCCCGCGGGCACGCGGGTGTAAGCGAAAACGTCGGGCCGGTAGCCCCACACCAGCAGCGTTCCCGCGTGGCCAATCTGATCCGCGACGGCGTGGCTGTCCTGGTTCAGCGCCAGATCGTTCCAGTGGCTTTCGCGGCCTTGCGCAAGGTCATTGGCAAGCATCGCGTAGCGCGGGCCGAAGCGGATCAGCGGAATGAGCAAGAGAGCGAGCATCGCCGCGCGCCAGCGGCCGAGCAGCGTGTAGCCGCGGGCAGCGAGCAGAGCCATGACAGGCAGAAGCTGGAAATAATAGCGCGGGAAGAAGCGCCAACCGGCGGCCACGGCGGCGAGCGACAGCAGAATCCAGGCGATCATTTTCCAGCGCCAGCCTTTTTCCTTGCAGAGCGCGATGGCCGCGCCGAGGATGAGCGCGCACTGGAATCCGGCCCAGTTGGCGGTGCGAAGGAAGGCCGTCGAAAACGCGAAGGTCGCTTGTGAATAAAGGAAACCCCAGCGCCAGACTTCGTCGATATAGGGGCGGCCAAACCAAATCAAGGCCGCGATGTTTGGGATGGTGAAGCCTAGAATCAACCAGGCTTCATTTATCCAAGCGAGGCCGCGCCAAGCGAAAAACAGGCACGCCGCCAAAACGAAAAATCCCTTAGCGTTCACCAGCAGCGCGATGCCCGCGGTGAGACCACTCAAGAATGGCCGGCCGCGCCAGGCGAGATAAACTGCCGCGATGTGCGGCAGGACCATCAGCAGATCCGGCGCGAGCGCCATTACGGCGGCCGGAATGCCGAAGGTGAGAAAAAAGCCGAGCAGCAGCGCCGCGGCCAAGCCTTCGCGCGGCCCCCACAGGTCGCGGGCGAAGCGCCACAACATCGCACAGCAGGCGAAGACGAACGCCGCTCCCGCGAGGCGCAGAATCACACCGATGTGCGCGTCCCACAGCAAGTAAATGAAGGCCGAGAGCGGCGGCTTGTCGAACCAGACGTCGCGATAGAGCGCTTTGCCGTCGAGAATCTGGATGGCGGCCGCGGTGGGATACGCTTCCTCTACCCAGACGATGGCGCTGTGGCAGAGTCTGGCAGCCAGCAATCCAAAAAAAAGCAGCGCAAGAATGAATTTGTCTTGCCGCATTGCGCTCGGAATCACCTATTGAATATAACTGGTGGATTGACGATCACTGCGACCGCCACCGACGCCGGCAAGCGGCTGGATCAATTCCTGCGCGAGCGGCTGCCGCAGTACAGCCGGTCGCGATTGCAGGAGTGGATCGAGCAAGGCCGCGTGCTGGTGAACGGCGCAGCGGAAAAACGCTCGTATCAACTCAAAGGTGGCGAGAGCATCGGGGTGGAACCGGGCGAGTTGCCACCGCTCAAGGCGACGCCGGAAGAGATTCCGATCGAAGTCTTGTATGAAGACGCCGATGTCATCGCGATCAACAAGCCCGCGGGCATGGTAGTTCACGCGGGCGCGGGGCGCCACTCCGGGACGCTGGTCAACGCGGTGCTGCACCGCTTTGGAAAACTCTCGACCGTGGGAGGCGAATTGCGGCCGGGCATCGTGCATCGGCTGGACCGCTTCACCAGCGGCGTAATTTTGATTGCGCGCACCAACGCCGCGCACCGCGCCCTGGCCGAGCAGTTCGCATCGCGGCGCGTGGAGAAGATCTACCTCGCGCTGGTGCATGGCGCGGTGAAGAAGGAGGAGGGACGCATCGAGACGCCCATCGCGCGCGATCCGAAGGCGCGGGTGCGGATGACGGCGCGCCTCGAGCACGGGCGCCGCGCGGTAACGTCCTATCGCGTTTTGAAACGGTTCGAAGGGTTCACACTGCTGGAAGTGAAGATCGGCACGGGGCGCACGCACCAGATCCGCGTGCATCTGGCGAGCATCCATCACCCCGTCGCCGGCGATAAATTGTACGGCGCCCCGGCGAGCGATTTAGGCCGCTATTTCCTGCACGCGCGCGAGATCGGCTTCACCAGTCCGAGCACCGGCGAGCGCGTCACCGTGAGTGCGCCGCTGCCGGAGGAGTTGGAGAGGTTCGTTCACGGATTGCGCTAGTTTCTTGGCGTGCCGGTTAAAGTCCCGTGCATCTCAGGATGCGGCCCGGCCTCGTACTCGTCGAGTTTCTTGTTTTGTTCCTTGGTTAGGATCTTGCGGATTTTCTTGTCCGCGAGCAGCCGATGAGGTCGGACTTTGGCGAGACGCTCGTCGCGGGACAAGGTTTGGTCCTCGATGATCGTCTCGGTGGCCTCATGGAGCTGCTGCATGATGGGCTTGATTTTGATCTGCTGCTCAGCCGTAAGATCGAGTTTCCCGCTCAGAACCTGCATCTGTTCTTCAGCCGCCGGAAGGCTGTCTTTAGCCGCCCCGCCGTGTTTGACGGCGCTTTCCTGCCCGAGTGCCGCGAATGCGAACATCTGTGCGCTCACGATCGCGATTAAGAAAATGCGATTCATTTTCTGCCTCCTGATGCCTTACGATACGGAGTGTAAGGGCGCTACGCCGGCAAGTCCAGAGCGCAGGGAGAGTTGCTGAACAAACAGGTGGTCAATGTCCAAGAATGACCGTTCCCGCCCTTCTTACATCCCTGCGGGCGGCCGTACGGACATCCGCATACGCCGAACCCGCGACCGGCTCGGTGCTGCCTTGATTGCTTTGCTCGAGGACAAGCCGATCGATGAGATTACGATACGCGAGGTCCTCCATCGCGCCGGAGTGGGCCGTTCCACGTTTTATCTGCACTATCAGGACAAGGACGATTTGCTGTTGAGCCAATTCGAAAACGGCCTCGAAATGTGGAGCAACATTCTTAGCGCCAGGCGTGAAAAATCTCGAAGGGTTGCGCCGGTAACAGAATTTTTTGGCCATGTCGCGAGCGCCGGGAAGCTCTATCGCTCGCTCGTGGCGGCTGGCCGCATCCAATCATTTTTCGACCTGGCGCACGGCTACTTCGCGCGTGGAATCGCGCGTCGCTTGAACGATATTGGCGTCATCATCCCGGTTAAGCGTGAATTAGAGGCCCGCTCTCACGCGTTGTCCGGGAATCTAGTGTCGCTCTTGAGGTGGTGGCTGGATCATGGCGCCAAGGAGCCACCTGAACGTATGGACGAACTATTTCATCAAATGCTATGGAAAGGTTTGTCGTAATGCCACCCACGAAGACTAGGGCTGCTTGTCCGTGCAGGCCGGGCCGATCCACTTGGAGGTGAACGAATAATCCATGTTCATCCCGGGACTGGAATTGGAAGGGTCCGCCGCCATCATCTGGACGCTGCCCCGGATGTGCTCCGAATCGACGGCCTCCACCTTGATAGTCCCGGTGGTCTTCAAGCCGTTGCGGTTGCACTCGAGACGGATCTCCTGCTTCGAAGACGTAGACGTGATCACGTTTGTCGTGCAGGACTTCAGCCCTTGCTGACCGGTATTCCACGCCTGTTGGAGCTTCTCCTTAGTCATACAACTGGTGGCGGAATTGGGCTTCCCAGCGCGCGCGGCGATCATGGCTTCCATCTTGGCGCGCTGCTCGGGCGGCATCTGGTTCAGAACCTCGGGCGGAATGGTTGGCAGCCCGGCCATCTTCATCGAGGTGGTGGTTTCCCACTGGCCCTGTTTTACGTCCAGCGGGTGAATATCGGCGCCCCAAGCGCAAGCGCACGCCAGCATCAGCAGCATTGAAGATCTCGTGGTCACAGAACCTCCGATCGATTATCGTCTATTGTCACCGAGAACTTGAGGACCGGGCAAGGTCAGGGATCTTCGATCAGGGTTCTTCCATCAAGGGTGCGGGGGTCAGGGTTCTTCGGATTCGGTCTTCTCCACCAGGCGGTCGACGGTTAGGGAATAGAGGGCCATCTTGCCGTCGCGATCGCTTTGAAAGACCACGCGCTGGCTATTGGGCGAGAAAAATGCGATCACTTGGCGTGGATCGCTGGCCCGGTGCTGGCACAGCGCGAGTTCGCGCTTCACCGAGCGGACCAGGAGCAGCAGGTAGGGCGAGGCTTTGCTGCCGCTGGCGCCCACGAACACAGTGGTATCGCCGTTGCGGTTGAAGGTGATGAACTGCGTGGTGTCGGAAACAAATTCGTCGGTATTTGTATCGGGCGTCAACTCGCGGATATTGTGGAGCTTTTTCGAGTCGGGCGGTAGGTTCAGATAGTCGACGCTTTTTCCATCGGCCGACCACAGAGCCATGCCGAGCGCGCCGGGTGCAATGCGCAGCTTGCGGTTCTGGGCGCCGTCATAGTTCACTACCCAGAGTTCGTCATTCTTGCGGTAGAGCAGTCCCGCGCGTTTGGGGCGCGGCTGGGGATCGGAGATTGAGGCGTCGGATTCAACAACGGTGGCAGCTTCGCCAGTCCGCATAATGATCAGGCGCAGCCGGCTCATTCCGGCCTTGCTCTCGACGAGCGCCGCCACCAAGCCGTCTTCGGAAAGGCTGACGCCGGCTCCCAATTCGAAGCCTTCGGCCAGGCGGTAGACTTCACGCGTGTGGCCGCCGTTCAGCCGGCTGATGTACAGGGACCGGCCGGCCACATAGACGAAGTCGCGCTCGTCGGGCGTGAGCGTGAGCGAAGCCGGGACCAAGCCGGGCGCGCTGGTTAAGGCGTGCGATTCGCCATTCTTAAGATCCAGGCGATAGGCGGCAAGCGAGCCGGAGCGATCGCTCGAATAAATCAGGAAATCGTTCTTGCGGGAAATCGGACGGTTGTAGGGCGCGGGCAGCCAGCTAGCGTGGGCGGGATCGGTTAAACGAAAGACGGCGTTTTCGGTGGCTTCGTCGGTGTAGCGGTGAACTTCGGACGGATAAACCGGGCCTTTTTCGGCGGCCAGGCACGCGCTCGCGCCGGCGAGCGAGGCGAGGAATACGCGGCGCGTGAAGGGCAGGCTCTTGTAGGTCAGGCTATCGATGGCTGCTCTGATAGTGTTCCTTCAGCAGATCCAGGCCGAAGTCGCCGTTGAAATCGCGCCACACGGAGTGGATGTGATTGGCGTGGTCCTGGGTATTGTCGAATTCCACCAGGAAACTTGCGGTCTGGATGCGGTAGTAATGTCCCTGGCCGGGCTCTTCGCCGCCGGCCCAGGCGAAATAAACGTGGTCGCCGGCCTTTTTGATCTGCTCTTCGCGCCGTTGATCGATCTGATCGGTCATGTTCTCGCAATATTCATCGAGCAGGGTTTGGAGAATGGCGCGCTGCGGCGCGGTCAATTGAGAAGCCTCGATGCCGCTCGGCTGGCCGTTCAGCGCGGCCTTGCGCGAGGCTTCGGTCAGGATATCTTTAGGAGCCTCCTTGCTAAGAATGGCCGTTTTCTTTTGATCCGCATTGAGCGACTTCACGAGCTGCCGGCCGAGATCCTCCTCGCGCGCGAGCACGCGCAGCCCCTTGCGCGGGCCTTCCATGATTTCGGCCGGATTGCTCCCGAAGAAGCTGGGCGCGCCCTGCACCTGGCCGTTGACGATGGTGAAATTCTCGCTGACATGATGGCCTTCGACGCGATAGCCCCAAGTGCCGGTGGCGGAGGGCTCGCCGAAGACCGTGAAGAAATAGCCCTCGGGATCGCGCATGGGGCCTTTGCCGCCTTCCATGATCTTGAGCACCTGCTCGAGGCTCATAATGCTGACGGCCTTGATGTAGCCTTGCTGGCTCAGACCGGCGGCCAGGAGCGCGTGGGCGAGCTGCTTCTGCTCGGCCGTCATCTCGCGCAGCGCGAGGCCCTTGCGCGGCTTGGGAATGAAGTGCCAATCGAAACGTTCGTCATCGGAGAACGGGTAGGTGGCTTGCGCGCGCTGCTGGGGTGTCAGCGAAGCAAGGAATGCATTGGCCGCGCCCGCCATGACGGTGGCCGAGTGCAGGCGGGTGTAAGCAGAGGTGAGCAGGAGCGCGCCTAAGGCGATGGCGAAAAGGCGGAGCATGAAGGTTTTCATTGAACCTCCTCGATTGCCCTCTAGCTTATCGTATGGGGGTTGGGGACTGGGGATTAGGGGGCTGGCTACAAAAGCAAAGCTTCGATGCGATGCGCGTGGACCATGGCTTCGCACTCCGACCATTGAAAGACGGTGAAGCGGCCGTCCTGGGAGGCGACCAGAGCGGCCGAGTCGCGCTGGTCCTGAACAAATTGCGCGGCCGAAAGATGGCGCGTGCCGCCCAGCCGTTCCGGATGCACCCGTTCGTCCGCGCCGTCCTCAATGGGCTCCGTCACCAGGACCTGATCGACGGGATTGTGGCCACGGCGGCGCGTAATCTTGGCGCCGAAGCCCGGGACCTCGTATCGATCGGTGAGGATGACCGCGCCATCCACCGCGGTAAGTCCCGCGACCGCGTCGACGGCACGCTGTAGCTTGACGCCGTCTTCATTCTGCACCGGGCTTGACAGGCGCGCCAGTTCGGCAAGCGTCGCAAACGGCGGCGCGACGGCGTAGAGCATGGGCCAAACGATGGATTCGCGCCAGGTATCGCCGCTTGCGGGAACGACGAGTAGCGATCCGCCGCGGCCGTGGGAACGCATCGAGAGCGCAAGCTGCACCAACACGTTGGCTGGCGCGGACGAGCTGACCCAAGCCGCAGGCGATTCGGCGCCGAGCATCGCGGTGAGCACTTGCGGGCAATCGCCGGGAGCGGCTGAGCGGCCATCGATGATCTTCACCTGGTCGCCCTCGAGCACGGCGACGTTGACGAATTTCCCCTTTGTCTCGCTGCTATGGTGCTTAATGACGACCAAGCCGGGTGCGGCCACCTCCACTACCATGCAAAGTCGAGGGATGGCGCGCGTGGCGCCCCAGACATGCAGCCCATCGTCCGCGGGCCACACGCCCAAATGAATTCCGGGACGCTCGACGGCCGGCGCCACCTTGGTGAGCAGCCCGGGTTCGAGCGGGAGGGGGCGCTCCAGCAGCAACGCATTTTGCGTTTCGGCGGGCGAGACGAACGCCAGCGAGATTTTCGGAATGAAGCTTTCCTCGCGCCGCAGGCTGGCCCAGAAAGCCGCGTCCACCATGGCCTGGATGGACGGGATATCGGGGAGGGTCGCCAGGCGCAAGTTGGCGCCTCCGTTGAGTTCCACGAGCTGGCGTGCGAAATGCGCGTGGACCTTGGGCGAAACGATTCGGGCGGCGGGATAAGCGGCCTCGCGATCCATGCCTCAAGGGTATCGCGGCCAGATCCGCTAGCTCGCCCGCGGCTCAGCCATTTATCGCTGGCCGGCGTTGCTGATGATGTACGGCTGGAGCAACTCGGTGATGTTGGAGGAATCCAGCAGTGCCGGCTCCACGAAGATGCCGGTGCGGAACGCGCCGCCGTCCGGATTGGAGTAGACAATGTGGCCGTAGAGCGACAGGCCTAGGACCTCCAGTTTTACGATGGTGCCCGGCTCCAGCGCCGCTTCGAAAAGCGAACAAATGCCGGAATCGGAGACATCTTCGAGTTGGCCGCTGACGGCGAAGTCATTGTCCACCTGGGTGACAACCACCGGCAAATCGGTGGAGAAGCGCTGATGAAAGCGGCGTTCCATACCTAGTCTTATTCCCGTTCATCGCCAGAATCCGGCGATTACTTTAGCAGCTGGTTCCCTTAGCGGGAGCCGTCCTGCGACCAGCTTGGATCGCGAATCCCCAGAACGGCCAGGAACTCCACGTCCCAGTCGCTCAATACGAGCTCTTCGGTATTGCGAGTCCCGGTTGTGCGGGCCTCGAAAGCCGGGGCATCGGCGGCGGGAATGAGCGGCTCGTCGTCCACCAGCAGCGGAGCGTCTTCTTCCTCGTCCCGAGCGTCGTCGGGAGGGTCCTGCATCGAAATGTCAATCGTGAATACGGGGCACTTGCCAGTGCGTTTCAGCGCCGCCATGGCAGCGGCGACATCGTGGGAGTCGAGAATGGCTTCATTAATGGATTGCTGCAGGGCCTGCATCAAACCTTTGATATTCTTCGTCACGTTTTTGCCTCCGGTCAGGATGCTTTCACGGTCTGGATGGCGATGTTCCGAGCACTTTGGCAGCCAACTTCGAAATGCCTAGTGTGCAACGCGTTAGATGTGGGCTTTTGGTGCGGGTGGCAGAAGTGTGAGGTATCGCGCAGCTTGGTGCGTGGCGGACCGGGCGTTAGCACAGATGTAAACGCCTTCTTTTGAACGGTGGTATACCTGGAGTACCGCGTCTACTTTCCCCCGAAGCCCGAGTGATGGGAGGACGTTTATGTCCATTCGTGCCGTACTCTTTCTCATTGTTGTTGCGGCGAGCCTGGACGCCGGGTCGAATCAGTTTGAGGCGCGGTATGTGCCCATCGGTACGTCTGGCGCGGCGGATCTGCTCGCGGTGGACGGCTCCGGGAACTTCTTCGTCGTCGCGAACGTGCGGGAACCTTCAGGCCTGCTGCAAATTCGGGCGATCAAGACCGATCCTCAAGGGAATGTGCTGGCGAGCTTCGATTTCGGCAGCAGCGGCGGCGATACGCCCTCGGGGATCGCGATCGACCCGCAGGGCAATCCGGTGATTGTGGGCACGACATCCGCGGCGGATTTTCCGCTGGTGTCGCCGCTGGTTTCTTCGAGCGACCAAACGGGATTTGTCGTCAAGCTGGATTCTCAGCTCACGCAGATCCTGTTCTCCACGCGCCTGGGAAGCGCTGCGAACGCAGTGGCGATTGACCCGTCCGGGAACATTTACGTCACCGGCCGCACATCGAATAGCGATTTTCCGGTCACGCCCGGTGCGTTTCAAACAATGGGGCCGCAAGCTACGGACTTTGGCTCGCCGGTGTACGCCTTCGTGAGCGAGATCTCGCCCACCGGAACGAGCTTTGTATATTCCACCTTTTTTGGATCGCCGAATGCGACCTGCTTCGGCGGCAGCGCCTGCATTGGCGTCTTTGGAGGCACCGGCGGCGGCGCGATCACGGTGGATCGCACAGGCGCCGTAGTGATCGGAGGAACTACCACAGCCAATCAGCTTCCCGTCACGCCCGGAACGTTGGGACAAACCTGCGGGTGCGCAGACACCCCCTACACCGAACTGGTGCAGGCGGGGTTCCTCGCGAAATTCGCGCCGGGTGGCCAAACGCTCGATTGGGCGACGTACCTTCCGCTCACGCCGCCCGCGCCGGGGGAATACAGTCTCTCGATTTCCTCGATTGCGTTGGATGCCGAGGACAACGTTGTATTCGGCGGAGGCGCTTCCGCGGGACTTTTCGTGACCAGCGGGGCGCTCGAAAGTTCCTATCCGGCGGAAAGTGAGCCGTTCAATTATGGCGCGCCATTCTTGGCCAAAGTAAATGCGGCGGCCACCGGCTATATATTTTCGACTTATTTTGGCGCGGGCATCTATGAGTCGCCCACCGGAGCTCTGACGCTCGATTCGGAGGGCGATATCTGGATGACCGGTGGGTCGGCTCCGAGCGCGCTACCGCTGCCTAGCTCCGTGCCCTTGATCGGCAGTGGGTACGTGGCGGAAGTATCGCCGGACGGATCATCAGTACTCGCGGGAATCACGGCGCCCGCGGGCGCGGCGGGGCAGGCGATCGTGGTCACGCCGGCGGGAAATCCCGCAGCCTTGGGATCCGCGGGCTCGCTGCTGGTGGATCTCGCCGCTCAGCCCGCGTCGTTGCTCGGGATCGAAAACTCGGCCGGCATGCAGGTCTCGGGCAATATCGCGCCGTATGAACTGGTGTCGCTGTATGGAATTGGGATCGGGCCGGCGAAGGCGGCTGCCGGGCAGGTCGTCAACGGATCTCTGACCAATTCACTGGGCGGCGTGCAAGTGCTCTTCAACGATGTGGCCGCGCCGCTGCTCTACGCGGGACCGAACCAGATTAACGCCGTAGTTCCGATGAGCGCGGCGGAAGGCAATACGGCGACGCTTCAGGTCGTCACGCCCAACGGAACATTGGCCGGACCTTCGCTCGGCGTGGTTCCTTCCGAGCCCGAGGTTTTTCAAAGCAGCCCGCCCGCACCGGGAGGCGGAGAAGCGGTGGCATTGAACCAGGACGGCACCGTGAATTCGTCGAGCAATCCGGCATCGGCGGGTTCGATCGTGACGATTTGGGCGACCGGGGCGGGACTGAACGATTCGGCGGGCGATCAGGACGGAGAGATCGCGACGCAACTCTATACGCCGTTGCTTCCGGTGTCGGTACTCGATGCGAGCGAGCTCAATGTATTGGGAGTTTATTCGCTGGAGGTTCTGTACGCGGGCAATGCGATGGGCTTGGTGACGGGCGCGATCCAAGTGAATTTCCGGTTGCCGGAAAATCTTCTGAACGTGGGCCAGCTCACATGCCAATTGCAGATCGGCAATGGAGTGAGCAGTCTTTTCTCGGTATTTGTAACGCAGTGAGAATCTCCAGCGCTTGCGGCACGACAAAAACTACCTAGATTTCTACTTTTTATTTGACACCTCTGGGGAAAGTTGTGTAGCCTGATTTGGCGGGACATCGCGAGAGAATTCCGCAAATTCGCTAACAACTATTCGCATTTTAAGGCAACGTGAGAGCCGTGTCTTTCGAAGCCATGACGTCTACTGCCGCCGGCCGCGCCGCGGCACGATATCTCGATCACAAGCGATCCTCATGCAACTTCCGAAACCAAGGACCTGGGTTTTCCCCGGCGCTGTTGCGGTGTTGGCGCTCGCGGCTGTAGCGCAGCCGCCGGTCAATCCGTGGGCGAGTTCGAGTTGGCAGCCTCCGCCCGGCTACCAGGGACCAGTGTTTAAGCTCAGTTACGATTACCCGGCGCAATTGCCGCCGCGCGATCCCAATCCACCGTGGATTCGCGCCCTGGGCGGTAAGCCGATCTCGGCCGGCAATGCCCTCGCGTACGTGCAGGCCGTGAAGGATTACATCGCGAACGACATGCGCACGCTGATGCTGGATTATCCGAATTGGAACGCGCAGCAACGCAAGTGGTATAACTTGCCGTGGCTGTTTTCGATTCGCGATCCGCTGTATGGAACTTACGTGGGAACGCAGCAGGATCCCACGGTATTTCCGCTGTCGAACATGAAAAAACCGCTAATGACGGATTACGTTCTGGTTTATTACAACGATATCGCCGGGTACACGCTGGGCCAATTCTGGGGAAAAACGGCGATGCAGCCGGATCTGGCGAAAGCGCAGTTTCAGGACGGAGCGATCATCATCAAGGCGGCGCTCACCGACGCCACGCCGTCCGATTGGTCGCCGCTGGAGGGCGCCTCCACGTGGGACCTTTATCCGCCCACCGTGAACGCGAACGGCCAGCCCGGTCCTCCGAACAAGCGCGTGCGGGTTTACTTTTTCCAGTTCGACATTATCGTGAAGGACACCAAGACCGCGCCGCAGACCGGATGGGTGTTTTCGACGCTGGTCTACGACAAGAATGTGCCAGGCGATCCGTGGGCGCGCATGATTCCCCTCGGCGCGATGTGGGGCAACGACCCGAACCTGGATTCGGTGATCACGCCGAACACCGCGCTTCAGGAGAGCGTGACTAATCCGATGGCGCCATTGTATTCGATCGAGACGCTGGGCTGGGGCGGACGGCTCTCGGGGCCCAATGACGGCGCGGTGTCTGAGAACAACATCATCGGCGGACAATTGGTTCCGCGCGCGCGCATTTCGAGCTGTATGAGTTGCCATGGCGCGGCCGAATTTCCCCTGAATCCGGCGAACTTGCTGCCGAACGTATATCCTCCGGCCAACACGTCTCCTCCCAACAGTTATTCTTTTGTGCCGCAGATCGGCTCGGTGAACTTTAGCCGCTGGTTTCAGGATCGGCCGGGCACCCAGCCGCAGGATGAAGGCGCGATGGCGCTCGACTACGACATGAACATCGCGTTGAAGGCGCTGCCGTTGTGGCGACACTACACGGCCCCGAAGCCGCCCGCGCTTGCGGCGGGACAAGTCCCGGTGACGCCGGCACAACTGACGCAGACCGGGCGGCCCGTGCGTCCGCCGGAGTGACCGGGTGAGATGGCGAGATCAAAGGTCCAATGAGCTACTTAAATCCACTTCGACTACATTTTTTCGGGCAATTCCAGGCGGCGGTATCGACCGTGAACAACGATCCGACGCATTTCAATAACGCGACTTTCAAGCCGTCGTACCAGCAGCGGCAGCAAGGCTCGCATGCCAATGGCTGGTGGAACCCGCGCGGCGATGCCAACTGGCGCATGATCGGCTGCCAGATTACGTCGGCCTGGCTGTCCAATGGCGAACCGGCGGCGAAGTCCGACCCGGTGCTGACCTACCTGATCGCCGATTCCAGCGACACGGTGGCGGCCAAACTGGTGGATCTCGATTCGGAGCAGCAAGGCGTGTCGGAGATCTGGGGCATGACCATTCGGATCGCCGACAGCCAGGGCCGCACGCTGATGTCGTCGAAGTACGAAGCGGCGGCGTTCATGGATATCTTTACGCGCTGGCCCTCTGGGAGCGGCGACGGATCGGCCTGCGCGATGTACCAGACCGTGTTAACGGACATCCAGTGGGGCCCGATCGAGAACTCGCAGTTTTTGCAGGCGCTGCGCGGCGCCTGCACCGACGGCATCTTGTCCATCAAGTTCAACGTGGATGCGTTCGACGCGAACTTCAAGTCGCCGACGTTCACCTTGGGCCGCGTCGCGGGAACAATCGGACCGGCCGAGGCGAGCGAGCCGAAGCATTTCATCATCGGGCGGCACTTCATGACCACGGGGCTCCCGGTTCCGGGCTTCTTCACGCCGGCGGGAGGCGTGAATTTCTGCGAAGCCGTGGTGGATGAGCAGGCAGGCAAGGTTTATTTGGACCTGGGCAACTCGCTCACCACGACCACAATGGGCGGCCCGTTCACCAACATCGGGGTGCTGTCTCTGGCGTGTTCGACGGTGGACTCAAGCGGCGAGCCGGAAACATTATTCATCGGAAACGTGAATTACCAGGCTCCGGACTGGTTTCGAGAGACGGCGGGTGTGGCGGTGCTGCCACCGGACCGCAAGCTCACAACGGATGAATTGAACGCCATTGCGTCCAATCCGCTGGTGATCATGCTGACCGACGCGAGCTCGAATGCGAAGCCGGGGATCTGGGAATCTCCGGGCGGGCTGTATGTGCGGCCGGACCAGTTCGTGTACCGGCTGAATCCGGGCCAGTCCGCGGAGATTCATCTGTTTGGCACGCAACTCGGCCAGCCGTACGCGGGCGGGCGGGTGATCGCGTTTCTGGACCCCACTCAGATTGGCGGCGGGCCGGGTGCGCCGCCGGTCGGTGTGCCGGAAAACGTTCTCGATTTCCCCCGCACGGTGCTGCTCGACCAAAAGGGCGAAGCGAAAGTGAAGATCATCGCCGGCAATCCGGGCAATCCGCGCGGATACATCGATGGCCAAGTGTACGGCGTCCGCTTTGCACTCGAGGACACGCTTCCGCCGCCGCTGCAGTATCCGTTCAATCCTTCGGAATTCGTCAGTTTTCTGGTGTGGGACGAATTTACGGCGAGTCCGCCGGTTTGGTACGGCTGCTTGCAGCCGGTTTTCCAGCAATACGCGAACCTGTATCCGATCATGGACCGGTTTCTGGACATGGCGAGCTATGATTCGATTTCCGCCAACCTGATTCCACTGTCGATCGTGTTCGGACTGGGCGCCGAAGATCCGAATTCAATGCCCGTGACGCGCGACCTGTCTGGCGGAAAGCGCCAGGCGATCCTGAAGTGGCTGAAGGACGTTGGGCCGGATGGAAAACCGCTGTTGGGCCCTGTTCCCGCGGCTCCGGCAGTGGTGGCGCCGGCTGAAGCGCCGGGCCAAAGCAAAGCGGCGGAGGTTCCCGCGCCGCTCACCAACAGCGGCAAGCTCGCGTTCTACACACAGCTTCGAGCCGGCAAGCGGGCCCAGCGGAAACGCTAAGGAAGAAAGCGCAGAGCCATGATTTTACTGAACGCGAAACTTCTTGATGAACTGGAACAGCCCGGCGGTGTGCAAAAAGCGCTTCAGCGCGCCATAGAGCTGGAACACGCCACACTGCCAACGTACTTGTATTCGTTGTATTCGCT
>JASHQT010000544.1 GCA_030039005.1 Bryobacteraceae bacterium | reverse complement strand
GTGTATTCGGACTACACCAGCCAGGAGCTCTATCGCGCCGGCGCCAGCCGCGGCGCCATCGATCCCTGCTTCCCCGCTAAGATCGGCATCGCTCACGTCCACAATCTGCTCACGCTCAAGGCCGCGAAGAAACCCCTGGACGCCATCTTCTTCCCCATGGTGGACGTGCTCCACACGCCGCTGGTGAACCTCACCGGCTCCAACGCCTGCCCCACGGTCACCGCTTGCCCGGAGACCGTCAAAGCCGCGTTCACCAAGGAGAATGACGTTTTCGCCGAATGCAACGTCCGCTACCTCAACCCGGTGCTCAACTTCGCCGACCGCAAGCTTTTCAACCACCAGATGTTCGCCTCCCTCCAGGACCTGCTGGGATTATCGCCCGAGGAAAACGAGCGCGCCGTCGAGGCCGGCTTCGCCGCACTCAAAGAGTATGAAGCCTCGATGCGCCGCCAGGCGCGCGAAGTGCTTGATCAGCTCGAGCGCGAGGACCGCATCGGCATTGTCATGCTGGGCCGGCCCTATCACCACGATCCCGGCCTGAATCACGAGATCCTGGACGAATTCCAGAAGCTCGGCTACCCGATCTTCTCGCAAAGCATGCTGCCGCTCGATGAAGACCTGCTCGAGCGCCTATTCGGCGACGAAGTCCGCGCCGGCGTGATCCAAAGTCCGCTCGACATCGCCGACGTCTGGAAGACGCGCTACTCGGCCAGCACCAACCACAAGATCTGGGCCGCCAAGTTCACCGCGCGCCATCCCAACCTGGTCGCCATGGAAATCTCCAACTTCAAGTGCGGCCACGACGCGCCCATCTATGGCGTCATCGAAGGCATCATCGAGAAATCCCACACGCCCTACTTCTGCTTCAAGGATCTCGATGAGAACAAGCCCACCGGATCGGTGAGGATTCGCGTGGAGACCATCGATTATTTCCTGCGCCGCTATCGCGACGACATCATCAAGCGCGTGCACGCCGAGCGCGAGATCGAGGCGCGCCTGGCCGAATACGAACGCGAGCTTCGGCTGAGCCTGAGCGGCATCAGCGCCGAGAGCGACCGTCCGGCCGAGTTAATCCAAATCGCGGTCGCGTAGTAATCGCCCGGCGCTCGCCGCCTCACAGCTCGCTCAGCGCCGCCACCAGTGCCCCGCGCGCCGTCGATACCATCGGGTTCGCCGCCATCCGCACCTCCGCGATCGCCACCGGCAGCTCCACCTCGCGCAGCGACTTTTCGAAACGGTCCCGGAATCCGGGCGGCATCACGCTGCCCCCGCTCAGCACCAGCGGAATCGGCCGGTTCAGCTTGGGCATGTTCTGCACGCTCGCGAACTGGTCCTTGAGCGCCGCCACCAGCGCCTGGATCATGTCCTCGTAAAACTGGCTCAGCGCCTGGTGGATCTTGTTCACGAAATGCCCGTTAAAGTGGAACGACTCTTCTTTGATGGTCCGGATGCGCGTGGCCGGCTCGCCGCGCAGTTGCGACACGCCCGCATCGATGAAATCGCCCGCCTTGGGGATGCTGAAGCTGAACACCGGTACTGACAGATATGCCAGGCACACATTGCACAGCCCGCCGCCGCAACTGATCCCGATGCCCGTATAATTCGAGGTTTCCAGCTCCCCATACACCACCGCAAGCCCCTCGGAAATCGCGTGCGCGTCGTAGCCCATCTTCGAAAGCATGAGCTTCAGGCCGGCTTCGTGCTCGTTCACTTCTTCGCTCGCGCCCAGCGGCGCCGCTGGAACGCTGTAGCAGACCCGGCGCCCTTGTCCGTCACTCTCACCCATCACCAATCCGGCGATCTGCCGGACCAGCATCAAGCTGTTGGCTTCCTCCGGATTCAGCACGCCCCGCAGCATCGGCCGGCGTGTTTCCCGATGGAACAGGTTGGCGAAGCGCTCCGATTCGTCCCCGTATACCGTGATCTCGGAGTCCTGCACCAGGTGCGGGATGCGTTCCTTTTTCAGCACGCCCTGCGTGAGCTTCGAGAACGGAATGGTGACGAAGGCGTTCAGTTGCGTGTCGAACTGGATATCTTTGTCGTGGCGCTGGGCGGCGACAATGCGGCTGGTGCCGACGTCGAGCCCCAGAGCCGTGGGAGTTTGCGAGCTGCTTGCACTAAAGCTGCTTGTACTAAGATTGGTTGCATTCATCAGTTGTACTCCTGGTAGGCGCCTTTTCCGCGCAGCGCCCGGATTGCGTCCCGGTATCGTTCCTGCAGTTCTTTGCGATAACTCTCCACCGTCAGCCCTCGCGCCTCGGCGGCGGCGCGCCATTCCCCTTCGGAGGCTTCGATGCTTCGGGTCAGAGCGGAATCGCCCGCTTCCATGAGTGTGTCCGGCGCCTCGAAGGCGAACAAGCTCACGCTCGGCACCGGCAGTTCGTAATTGTCCGGCAGGCCCAGCCGGGCAAAGGGTAGATTGGCCGCCCAATCCTGGTGGTAGCCGACGCCGAAATTCGCGGGATTTACGGACACCTGCGCGTGCGTCACGCAATTGGAAGCCGCGATGCCGTATTGCACCCGCAGCATCTCCGTAAGAATCCTTCCCGCGTAGACTTGCGCGCCGTTTACCGCGGGCTCTCGGCCGCTCGGCGTACTGCGCCCCTCGAACGCCACGCCGAAAAAGCTTTGGTTGAGATTGAGGTAAATCCAGGCTGCGTCCGCCCACACCGAATTCCCGGCGTGGTTGGCGTAATCGCTCTCCCGTACCACTCGAAACACACGCCCGAAGCGGTCGATCACAAAATGATACGCCCGCCGCCGCTTCACGTACGCGAGTAGCCCCTCCCCGGCCCGGCGCAACGATTCATTCTGCTCTTCGGTGAACGGCGCCAGATGGCTCTCCGTGGTGTGATAAACAATGCCGGCGGGTTCCGTGCGCCACTGCGTGCTGGAAACAAGAGCAGAATCAGGCAGGGTAGAGGCGAGCTTCGCCGGTGCAGCCCGGCTATGCACGGCATCCAGCGCCCACCGCGCAATAGCCAGGTACCGGCGCGGCGCGGTTGACGTGGCGTACTGCTCCTCGACCCGCAGTCCGTTGCTGTATAGCTCGAATTGCGCGGTGCTTTGCACCAACCAGACCTTCCCCGCCGCTGGACGAACGGGTTGTCGCGTCCGGCCGGACGGCCTCGCCGGCCCTGCGGACTGGTCTTGAGCGGCTGCGACATGTCGCGACAGCGTCCAGCACCAGGCCGACAACAGCAAGATGCCGAGCGTAATGCTGATCACAGATACGCGACGCCCCATATGTTTCAGCAACGGCGCGTTTGTGGGACCACTTACATTTCGGCGCAGAAACTGCAACCGGTCCGCAGGATCGTCGAAGCGTCGAGCGCGCCATTCGAGCGCGCGGACCAGTACTCCTCGCAGGGTCATGGCAACTAGCGGGAGTTGTAAGCCCCCGTGCGAGTAGTGCCGCCAAGTGCGCAACACTCTCAACCAAACTCGTTATGACCCTATAGAACCGGCAGGACTAAGGTTGGATTATATTGAGCAAATCCGCCCCCGCTTTGCACCTTATTGTGCTAGTATTATGCCACCGCCTTTGCAATTGAGAGGGAGGGATCATGTTCAGGAAGTTCATGCAGGCTTCCGCTCCGGACGGCGCGTCTGTCGCTCTGGAGGAACAGCGGATTGACCCGCCTGCCGCAGCCCCCGCGGCCGATGTCAATGCACGGAATCGGAACGATTCATCGGCCCTTGCGAAGTTGTCATCCTTCGACGAAATTTACCAACGCTCCACGTTCAAACCCGCCACTTCCACCGCCGCGTGGGACATATTGAAGGTCGCGGATATGATTTCCAGCGAGCATTTGCATGGCCTGTCGCCGGCCGCCAAGCATAGCGCTCTCATGATGGCTTTAGAGGCTGCCGGTGTCGCCGTGGAAGACATGCTGCAGGACGCCGTCCAGCGGCAGCGCGTGCTCAACGAATACGAAGAGATTCAGCGCCGCCGGCTGGAGCAGTTCGAAAAAGGTAAGCTTGAGGACAATCAGCGCCTGGCCGACGAGATGGAGGGCATTTGCTCCCATTATCGTATGCGCATTGCCGGCGCCGTGCAGGAAATCGAGCGCGAGCGAGCCGCCTTTCGTGAATGGCAGGAGCGCAAAGAGCGGGAACAGCGCCGCATCTCGGAGGCCGCCTCGGCGTGTGTGCCGGGCGAATCCGGCGCCAGCGACGCCAGCATCTCGCGGCTGCTCGAGAGAAATTCCGGTCGCTTAAGAGAGTTAGCGTAAGACAAAACCGGCCACGTAGAGCCGCGTTAGGTAGAGATAGAGACAGGGATAGTTTTTTCTCCGCCGAAAGACGCTCGCGATCTCGACATCGCGTTTCTGTCATCGAAACGTAGTGTGCGCGCCATCAGCGCCTAATGCTGTTATGCGAAAAAAGGTGAACTGCTATGCAATCTGAGTCCACGCTTGCCGTCGAACGGCGTACCAAAGCACGTTATCCCTTGCGATTGACTGTGCGCTACCGCACGATGTCGGATGGACCGGCACTGGTAGGCGTCGGCCAAACCGTGAACATGAGCAGTTGCGGTCTGCTGATTGCCTCTGACCACGCCCCGGTCCGTGCCGGCGCAAAGCTGCAGCTCATGGTGGATTGGCCGTTTCTGTTGCACGGCAGCACGCCCCTGCAATTGGTCGCCTCTTGCCGCGTCACACGCTGCCAGCCCGAGGAATTTGCGGTCAGGCTCGAACAATACCTGTTCCACACCAAAAAACGCTAGTGTGTGGGGCACGCACTCCTGCGTGCCGCCTCGACACTTGTGTCGAGGCCGTGATCTAAGAACCAAATTCTGCCATCCTAGTTTCAATGACCGCGTCCGTCCAAACCAAAACCCCTCCCTTCCGTGCCGATCATGTCGGCAGCCTCCTCCGCCCGCAAGATCTGCTCCAAGCGCGCGAAGACCACAAAGCCGGACGCATCTCGCCCGCCGAGCTTCACCGCATCGAAGATCTTGCCATCGGCGACGTCGTCCGCCTCCAGGAGGACCTGGGCCTGGAAGGCGTCACCGACGGCGAATTCCGCCGCGCCTCCTGGCATATGGATTTTCTCTACCAGATCGGCGGCGTCGCAAAAGTGGCCGGCAACATGAAGGCGCAGTTTCGCAACGAGCAGGGCGTCATCGAATTTACGCCCGCCGCGCTCGCCATCCAAGGCAAGCTGAAACTCGACAAATGCATCTTCGGCGACGATTTCGCCTATCTGAAGTCCGTGGCCCATGCCACGCCCAAGCTCACCATCCCCTCGCCCAGCATGATGCACTACCGAAGCGGACGCGCCGCCATCGATCCGGCCATTTATCCCGACGTCGCCGAGTTCTGGCACGATCTCGCCCAGGTCTACGCCGATGAAATTTCCGCACTGGCAAAGCTAGGCTGCACTTACCTCCAACTCGACGACATCAGCCTCGCCTATCTGAACGATCCCGCCCAGCGCGAGATGGTGAATAAGCTCGGCGAAGACGGCGAGCGCGCTCACATCCGGCACATTCGCACGCTAAATGCTGCTCTCGCTAACAAACCCGCCGGCATGTCCATCTGCACGCACCTTTGCCGCGGCAACTACCGCTCCTCCTGGGCCGCGTCCGGCGGCTACGACCACGTGGCCGAAGCTCTTTTCGGCGAGCTCAACGTGGACGGCTATTTCCTCGAATTCGACGACGCCCGCTCCGGCACTTTCGCGCCCCTGCGCTTCCTTCCCAAAGGCAAGAAAGTCGTACTCGGCCTGCTCACCACCAAACGCGGAGCGCTAGAAAGCAAAGACGAGCTGAAGCGTCGCATCGATGAAGCCGCCAAAGTCGTCCCTCTCGATCAGCTTTGCTTGAGCCCCCAGTGCGGCTTCTCCTCCACCAGCGAAGGCAACGCCCTCACCATGGACCAGCAGTTTCAGAAATTGAAACTTGTCGTTGAAACCGCTCGAGAGGTCTGGAGCTAACCAGCTTGCCAGCCCCCCAATCCCCAACCCCGAGCCGCGACGCCAGGAGCGGTTCCATCCCGGCCCTCTATTACAAGATCATGCACCTCGCTCTTTTCATCGCCGGCGTTGCTGGCCTTGCCGCTTTTGCCGCGGCCCAAACTCCGCCCGCCTGGGTTGAGAAAAGCAATCAGAACGCCCAATTGCTGATCGAAATCCTCGCCCGCTATTCGCCCGAGCAAGCCTCCGCCCAAGGGCTAGCCGGTTTTGACGGCCAGATCAGCACCGCTTCTCCCGATCAACCCGAGCGCTTCCGCAGGGATCTCGCCGTGGCCCGCCTGGAGCTCGAACGACGCGCGGCGCTCGAAAAGGATCCGCTGGTGCGCCAGGATCTCGATATCCTCATGGCGGAAGTTGATCGCGACATCCGCAACTCGGAAGCCAACGAGCGCAACCTGCTGCCCTACCGCGATGTGGCCGGAAGCATTTTCTTCGGCATCAAAAGCCTTTTGGATGATCAGATAGCGCCGGCCCGCCGTCCCTCCGCCCTGGTCCGCTTGCGTAAATACACCGGCCTCCAGCCCGGCATTCAACCGCTCATCAACCAGATCGAAGATCGCTATCGCGAAAAGCTGAACACGCCCGGGCTGCTTGGCCCCGCCAAGGTGGAAGTGGAAAAAAACCTGGAAAACACCAGCACCTATGTCAACGGCATCGGTCTACTTCTCGAAAAATATAAGCTGAGCGGCTACCAGGAAGCCTTCGCCAAACTCAAAGAACAGCTTGCCTCATACGACAACTTCGTCCGCACCGAAGTCCTCCCCAAAGCCCGCGCCGATTTCCGCCTCCCGCCCGAGCTCTATACCATCCAGCTCGCCAACTTCGGCATCGACTACACGCCAGCCGACCTCACGCGCCTCGCGCACCAAGCCTTCACCGATCTCCAAAACGAAATGCAGCCCATCGCCGCCCGCGTCGCGCAAGAACGGCGCCTGTCCTCGTCCGACTATCGCGATGTCATGGCGGCCTTGAAAAAAGATCAGATCCCCGGCGACCAAATCATGCCGCATTACCACCAGCGGCTGGCTGAAATCGAAGCCATCGTCCGCCGTGAGCACCTGGTCACCCTCCCCGACCGCCCAGCCGTGATCCGTCTCGCCTCCGCCGCCGAAACCGCGCAGCAGCCCGCGCCGCACATGCTGCCGCCGCCGCTGCTCAACAATCATGGCGAGCGCGGGCAATTCGTGTTGCCGCTCGGAACTACCGGGAAGGGCGGGGAAGCGTTGAAATATGACGATTTCACCTTCGCCGCCGCCTCCTGGACCATCACCGCCCACGAAGCCCGGCCCGGCCACGAACTGCAATTCGACGCCATGGTGGAGCGCGGCGTCTCCCTCGCCCGCGCCCTGTTCGCCTTCAACAGCACCAATGTCGAGGGCTGGGGCCTCTATTCGGAATGGATGATGCTCCCCTACATGCCCGACGACGCCAAGCTCGTCTCGCTCGATTACCGGCTGCTGCGCGCCGCCCGCGCTTTCCTCGATCCTGAGCTGCAGCAGGGCAAAATCACGCCCGAACAGGCCATGCAAATCCTGGAAAAAGACGTCGTCTGCTCGCCCGCCCTCGCCACCGAGGAAGTGGAGCGCTACACCTTCCGCATGCCCGGCCAGGCGCCGTCCTATTTCGACGGCTACACGCGCTTGATGGAAATCCGCCAGGAAGCCGAAAAAGCCCTCGGCCCCAAGTTCAACGCCCAGCGGTTCCACGACTTCATCCTCTCCCAAGGCCTGCTCCCGCCCAATCTGTTGCGCAAAGCCGTCATGGAAGATTTCGTAAAGGCGTCGAATTGAGTTTATCTATAATTAACTTAGATGACAAAAGGCTATGCCAGAGGCTGCAACCAAACAGGATATTGAGAACATCCTAGCCCTGCTTCGGCAGAACTTTGAGAGGATCGATCGCCGGTTCGAGAGCGTTGATCGCCGTTTCGACGCCATGGAGAGCCGCTTGGATCGGATCTCAGAAACCATTGCCGGCGTCTAGAACCAGATGGCCGCGATGACCCGGTGGGCGGACCGGTTCGATCGCGATCACATCGCTGTCATGCAAACCCAGGCCGCCCAACAGCGCGCCATCGACGATCTGGCCGCGCCCGTCACCAAGCTGGAACAGCGGAAAGCGTCATAGCCGCTCCCCTGGCTTCGCCATCGCTTCGCCTGCCTCGCGAAAAAAAGTCGCACGGGCTCACACACCCTCCGCCACCCCTATTTCGCACCTCGTGCCGCGCCAATAGCCAAAAGCCAATAGCCAATCGCTATAATGTGGAAGCTGCTGACAACCATGGACAAAGCAACCCTTGAGAAAGGCTTGGCCCTCCGCCGCGAAATGTTCGGCCCCGAACCGGTCGCCAAAACCTGGGCCGCCGCCGACGATTTCAACCGCCCCTTCGAAGAGCTGGTGAATCAATATTGCTTCGGCGAAATCTGGAGCCGCCCCGGCCTCGACCGCCGCACCCGCAGCATCGTCACGCTCTCTATGCTCACCGGCCTCAACCGCCCCAACCAGATTCGCGCCCACGTCCGTGGCGCGATCTCGAATGGAGTCACCAAAGCCGAAATCCAGGAGCTGTTCCTGCAGGCAGCGATCTACTGCGGCGTGCCCGCGGCCGTCGATAGCTTCCGCATCGCGCGCGAAGTCTTCCAAGAGATGGGCATCTAGCGAGCCCGTCGATGTTTCCAGCTTGCGGCGCCACCGTCTACGGCGTTGCCTTGAACTTCCGCGCTCAACTGGACCGTCTCAGCCCGCCGCTGCCCGTCGCGCCCGTCCTCTATCTCCGCCCCCGCAACACCTGGAACGTCACCGGTGCATCCCTAAGGATTCCTGCCGATGTGCCCGAACTGAAAATGGCCGGAACGCTGGGCGTTGTCATCGGCCGCGAGCTCGGGTACATTGCAGTGAACGACGTTAGTACTCCGCACGGATCCTATTTCCGTCCCGCCATCCGCCAGCGCTGCCGCGATGGATTCTGCGTCCTCGGCTCGGAAACCACTACTCTCCTCCCCAATGAAATGCGCACCTTCGTGAACGGCCAGCTTCGCTCGCGCGCTGGTCTCACCGATCTTGTCCGCCCCATCCATCGCCTGCTCGCCGACATCGGCGAATTCCTAACGCTCTCGCCGGGCGATATCGTCCTGATCGGCGAGCCGACGGATTCGCCGCTCGCCCGTGCAGGCGACCTCGTGCGCGTCGAAGTCGACGGTCTTCCGCCGCTTGAAAATCAGGTGGTGCCCGAATGAAAACCGCGCGCATCGCTTATGCCGGCGCGATCCACCAAGCCACCGAGCATGATGGCCTGCCGCGACTCGCTGATGGCCGGGTGCTTGCTGAAAACGAAGTCGTCTGGCTCCCTCCCGCCCAACCCGGCACCATCTTCGCGCTCGGCCTCAACTACGCCGATCACGCCAAAGAGCTTTCCTTCCAAGCTCCCGCCGAGCCGCTGGTCTTCCTGAAAGCCCCGCAGGCCCTTTGCGGACATCGCGGCCAGACGCGCCGTCCGCGCGGTGTCACCTACATGCATTACGAATGCGAACTTGCCGTCGTCATCGGGAAAGTCGCCCGCCGCGTGCCCAAATCAAGCGCCTATGATTATGTTGCGGGCTATACCGTCGCCAACGATTACGCCATCCGCGATTACCTGGAAAATTATTACCGCCCCAACTTTCGCGTCAAAAGCCGCGATTCGTCCACGCCTATCGGTCCCTGGCTCGTCGATGCCGCCGATGTCCCCGATCCCATGAATCTCGAACTGCGCACGCTCGTGAACGGCCGCGTCACCCAGCAAGGCTCCACGCGCGATATGATCTTCGACGTTCCTACGCTGATCGAATATCTGAGCGCCTTCATGACGCTCTCGCCCGGCGATATTATTTTGACCGGCACGCCGGAAGGTCTCACCGGCGTCCAGGTTGGCGACGAAGTCATTACCGAAATTGAAGGCATTGGAAGCCTCAAAAATACGATCATTGGGGATCCGGAGGAATCGCATGTTGGATGAACTGAGCATTCGCGACGCAGCCCGGCGCCTGGATGAATCCGAGCGCGCCCGAACGCAGATCCGCCAGCTTTCCATCCAGTATCCGTCCATCAACATCGACGACGCCTACGCCGTGCAGAAAGCCTGGATCGCGCTCAAGACCGCTGCCGGCCGCAC
This sequence comes from Bryobacteraceae bacterium, assembly GCA_030039005.1. The sequence continues at coordinate 1,649 of JASHQT010000544.1, read as the reverse complement.
CACCAAAGGTCACAAAATCGGCCTGACGTCCAAGGCCATGCAATACTCCTCCAACATCAACGAGCCCGACTACGGCGTGCTGCTCGACGACATGTTCTTCGCCGACGGCGCCAGCATCCCGACCGACCGTTTCATCGTCCCGCGCCTCGAAGTGGAGCTGGCGTTCGTGCTCGGCAAACGCCTCCGGGGTCCCAACTGCACCATTTTCGACGTGCTCAACGCTACCGATTACGTCACGCCCGCGATTGAGATCATCGACGCGCGCATCCAGCAGGTCGATCCTGAAACCAAGGCCACGCGCAAGGTGTTCGATACCATTTCGGACAACGCCGCGGGCGCCGGTCTCGTGCACGGCGGCCGTCCTTTTCGCCCGCTCGATGCCGACTTGCGCTGGGTTTCCGCGGTGGTGTACCGCAACGGCATCATCGAAGAATCCGGCGTCGCCGCGGCCGTGCTGAACCATCCCGCCAACGGCGTCGCCTGGCTTGCCAACAAATTCGCCGCCCACGACGTCACGCTCGAGGCGGGCGAATTCATCCTGGGGGGATCGTTCACACGCCCCGTCCCGGCGCGGCGCGGCGACACCTTCCACATCGATTACGGCCCCTACGGCTGCATCTCCTGTCACTTCGAGTAAGGATTATGGAAATCAAGCAGAACACGTTTAAGCTCGCGTTGAAGAACACCGCGCGCGCGCAGATCGGCCTATGGCTTGGCCTCACGGACCCCATCTGCGCCGAAATCTGCGCCGGCGCCGGGTTCGACTGGCTGCTCATCGACGGCGAACACGCGCCCAACGACCTGCGCTCCATCCTCGCGCAATTGCAAGCCATCGCGCCCTATCCCGCCCATCCCATCGTGCGTCCCGTTTCAGGCGACGTGCCATTGATCAAGCAGTTGCTCGATATCGGTGCTCAGACATTGCTCATCCCCATGGTCGAAACCGCGGACCAGGCCCGGCTCCTGGTCTCCGCCATGCGCTACCCACCCGTGGGAATTCGCGGCGTGGGCGCCGCGCTCGCGCGCGCCTCGCAATGGAGCCGCGTCACCAATTATTTGCAGGAAGCCAACGGCCAGATGTGCCTCCTGGTCCAAGTGGAGACCCGGCTAGGACTCGAAAATCTCGACGCCATCGCGGCCGTCGAAGGCGTGGACGGCATCTTCATCGGCCCCTCGGATTTGTCCGCTGCCCTCGGCCATCTCGGCCGGCCAAGCCATCCCGACGTCCAGCAGGCCATCGAAACGGCCATCGGCCGCATTCGCGCCTCCGGCCGCGCTGCCGGCATCCTCACCACCGACGAAACCCAAGCCCGCCGCTATCTCGCGCTCGGTTGCAACTTCGTCGCCGTCGGCCTCGACGGCAACCTGCTCATGCGTTCTTCTCAGGAATTGGCATCGCGCTTCAAGTAACGCACCGCTCGCCAGGTCCCCGGCCCCCAATCCCTGGCCCCCGGCTTCCCCACCCCTTGACCTTCTACATATCCTAGCGTATATGTAGAAGAGCAAGGTGTCCATGCCTCCTAAATCCGATCTTCCCCAAGGCACTCTCGATCTCCTGATCCTCAAGGTCATCGCGCTCGGTCCCATTCACGGCTACGCCATCGCGCAGCGCATCCAGCAGATCTCGCGCGAGGTCTTGCAGGTCCAGC
>JASHQT010000543.1 GCA_030039005.1 Bryobacteraceae bacterium | reverse complement strand
GGACAAGATCAGGAGGCCGGCTGCGAGGGAGAAGGCAATCAGGATCAGGCGGAAGCTGCGCTCCGCCTGATCGGGGCCAGGGATCGGGGGCGCCGGTGCGATCGAGGACATGCAGGGCTTTCGAGCGTCTGATCGGCAGATGAGGATGGAAGCTTCAGTTACTTGCTGGCGGCCGGGGGCGCAGCGGCGGGGACGGTCCGGGTGGTGTGGGCGGCGACTTCGAGTTTGGCGGCTTTGTAATCGCTGGCCAGCCGTTTGGCGATTTTATCGGCGACGTCGGCGCTGGCGCCCATGAACTTGGCGCCCAGGCTTTCGGCGGTGGCGGACCAGATCACGTCGCCGTCTTTGCCGACCAGCCGGACGGTGGCGATGGCTTCGTGCTTGCGCTCCTCCGTGCGGGTGCTGTCGTTTTCGCCGATGCTCAGGCCGCCGGAATGATTGCTGCTGCTCGAAGAATAATTGCGCAGGCCTTCACTTGAGCCCGCGCTGATCTGGCTGCGCGCGTTGATGCCCTCCGACGACTGGTGTGTGTCAGTGAAAACGTCATCGTCGCCCGCGCCCTTGAGGACGGCGTCGGCCTTGTCTTCGTCCTCGGTGATGATGAAGAGCTTGGAATTGTGCAGGCTGGTCATGAGCAGGTCGCGAATCTGGAGCGCGGCGTCGCCGCCGGTGAGGATGGCGATGTAGATGCGGCGGACTTTGCTGAGCTGCTCAGCGGCCTGCTCCTCGGGCGTCTGCTCGATAAAGGGCGCGAACAAAAGAACGGCGCAGAGAATCCACGGCATCATTTCATCCCTTTCCCGTCATCCCTTTCCACTTCTGCGAGCGTCTTCGTCCTGGTATTCGACCTTGCGGCCGGTGCGGGCTTCGAGTACCACCAGCGTGGAACGGATGTCGTCTTTACTGATCTTGAAGATCATGGCCTGCTGGCGATCGTCACCGTCGGTGTAGCCCACGGTGAGGAAGTGCTGGCGCTTCTTGGCGAGGAGGAATAGCGGAGAAATAAGAACGGCGGCAATGTAGCGGCGGTCGACTTTTTCGCCGTATTCGACTAGATTGATCCGTTCGTAGGGCACGCGCCAGCTTGCCTTACCGGAATAAAAGACAAAGAACTCCTCGTCGGTGGCCTGTAACGTGCCTTGGCAGCCGGGAGGGATTTGGGTAATGGTCCCGCCGACGTATTCGGCGCGCCCACCGAGGCTGCGGGCCGGGAGTGCGGATGTAAAAGAAAGTATGATCGCGAGCGCAATGAATTGCTTCGATGTCATACTGAAGTTGTAAAGTAGGCCAGCCGCAGGAAAGTTCTCAGCGTTTTACGCCGCCGCCGATGTTCGCCATGGACCAAAACAAGCCCCAAGAGGAACGTGGTTTTGCGCCTGAGGACGCTGGGACGGGCATAGAACTGCGGGATCGCGACAAGGCCGGATCTTGGGAACGGAACGGGTACCGCAGGCATGGCGACCCGTGGAAGGAAGAACGTTTTGGCTGGTAATGTTTTGGGAGGCCGGGCGGCGCGGCGGGAAAAGCTGGAGCAGTGGGCGGGGGCGGCGCGCTACGCGCGGCGGGTGGCGCCGGAATATTTCAAGCGCTATCGCGAAGAGCGGCGCTGCGCGATCCCGGCAGCGCCTTTCACGCCGCATCCCAAGCGCTGGCCCGATACCGGATTGCACGCGGCTTGGCTGGGACACAGCACGGTGCTGGTGAAGATGGACGGGTTCACGATCCTGACGGACCCGATCCTGGGGGCGCGCTGCGGGATCCGCATGGGCCCGGTGACGGTGGGGCTGCGGCGGCTGGTGATGCCGGCGTTAAGCCGCGCGCAACTGCCGCACATCGATTTAATTTTGCTGTCGCACGCGCATTTCGATCATTTCGACCTGGCGACGTTGCGCGGTTTGGAGCGCGCGGGGACGGCGGTGGTGACGGCGAAATCGACCAGCGATCTGCTGCGCGTGCGGCGCTACCAGAGCGTGCGGGAGGTGGGATGGGGCGAGCGCGTGCGCGTGGGGCCGCTGTCGATTTTGGGGATTCGCGTAAAGCATTGGGGCGCGCGGATGCGCTCGGACGTGCATCGCGGATTCAACGGGTATTTGATCGAGAGCGGGCGGCATCGCGTGGTGTTCGGCGGCGATACGGCGATGACGGACGCTTTTCGGGCGATGCGGGCGGCGAAGCGAGTGGATCTGGCGATTATGCCGATCGGCGCGTACGATCCATGGATTCATGTGCACTGCAATCCGGAAGAGGCGTGGCGGATGGGCCAGGATTGCGGCGCCGAACATTTGCTTCCGGTGCATCATCAGACGTTCCGGTTGAGCCGCGAGCCCTATCTGGAACCGATCGAGCGGTTCGTGGGGGCGGCGGGGAGCCATCCGGAGCGGGTGGTGGCCACAAGGGTGGGCCAGGAATGGTCGCAAAGCTAGCGGGTTGGCTATTGGCATTGGCGGGCGCGTGCGCGCCCACGCTCGTCGCGCAGAACGCACGCGACATCGTTGCCAGGTCCGTCGAGCTCGACCAGAGCAATTGGGAGCACATGAAGGATTACACCTGGATCGCGCGGGTGACGGACCGGCTGCTCGATTCGGCGGGCCAGGTGAAATCGATCAAGACCGAACAGTGGGAATCGCTGGTGATCGACGGCGAAATCTATCACCGCATGCTGGAGCGCAACGGCAAGGCGCTCTCGGCCGAGGATCAGCACAAAGAACAGGAGAAGCTCGACAAGGCCGTCGACAAGCGCGAGCACGAAACCCCGGCGGAGCGCGTGAAGCGCCAAGCGGATTTCGAGAAGCAGCGCGAAAAAGATCGTGAGTTCCTGCGCGAGGTGCCGGACCTGTTCGATTTCGCTCTGCTGGGTAGCGACAAGGTGGACGGGCGCGACGTGTGGGTGATCTCGGCGACGCCCAAACCGGACGCGAAGCCGAAGAGCAGAGACGCGAAGCCGCTGCTGAAGATTCAGGCCAAGGTATGGATCGATAAGACCGAATACCAATGGGTGAAGCTGGAGGCGCAGACCACGGCGACCATTTCGTTCGGGCTGTTCATTGCACGGCTGGCGCCGGGGGCGACGCTCGAATTCGAGCAGACGCGCGTGAACGACGAGTGCTGGCTGCCGAAGCGCGAGGTGGTGCGGGGCGCGGCGCGGCTAGGGCTGGTGAAGAAGCTGGCGGGCGAGGAAGAGACGACGTGGAATAATTACCGTAAGTTCGAGGTGGATTCCAAGGTGGTGGCGGCGCA
>JASHQT010000542.1 GCA_030039005.1 Bryobacteraceae bacterium | reverse complement strand
CCGCCCGGATTATGGATGAGGCGCAGCTCGCCGGTGCGCTCGGTCACCAACATGCTTCCGTCCGGCAGAAACACGGCGCTCGTGGGATACTGCAGTTCCTTGGTCACCACCACCATGCGGACATCCTGGCCTTCGGCGGTGTCGTAGACCACCGGATGATCCGGCAGCGGGCGATGCTTCAGACCGGTGGGCGCGACAGGGATGTTGTACTTGGTGTTCCATTCCACCTTGTACTGGGCGAAGGCGCTGGCAGCGGCGAAGGAAAACAGGCCGGCCAACAGGGCGAGCGAGCAGGGAGTTTTCATGATCGGCATTCTTTCGGAACGCCTTTGATCCTATCAAACCTAAGGCCCTAACCGCGCACCACCCATTGCGCCAGTTCGCCGATTTTCGGCGCCTTGCCTTGCGAAAGAATGCCGATGCGGAAAATACGTGCGGCCGCCCACACCACCGCGATCCCCCAGGCGATCACGCCCACCAGCGCAAGCCAAGGCTGCCACGACGGCACCCCGGTCGGCAGCGCCTGCCGTAGCAGCATGATGATGGGCGTAAAAGGCGGCACGAAGGACATCGCGACGGCAAAGGCGCCGTTAGGTTGCTGCATGATTGCTGTTGCCATAAATATCGGAACCATCGTCGGCAGAAACAGCACCCAGGCCAGGTGTTGCGCCTCCTGCGGGCTCCCGCAGGCCGATCCTATCGCCACGCCGAGCGCCGCGAGCATCGCCACGTCGGCCACCACGTACACGAAGAACCACGGCAGTACGTGAAGTGGCGCCAGCCCGAACGCCGCCATCCCGGCCAGCGCTGCCAGGCCGCCGATGATGTAAACGGTGGAAGTGGTGAGTGAGGCTGCTGTGGCCGCTAGCACCTTCCCACTCATCAATTCCACAGGCGTGGCCGAGCTGAGCAGCATTTCAAAAACTCTCTGCATCTTGTCTTCAGCCACGGCGCCCAACTGCGGCGCCGATCCGAACAGCACCACCATCATCAACAAATAGACGACGAAGAACGGCACTGCAATGGCGCCGATCGGATTTCTCTTTTCGGCGGGTGAAATCCGCCCCGTCGCGGGATCTTTGGTGAACAGGTTCATGGATTGCATCGGCACGTCCCGCACCGCGTCCGGAATCTTGCCTGCTTCCACCCCCAAATGCGCCAAGCGCACGCGCCGCAGCCCGTCATTCACGGCGCCAGCCATGAACGCAACCGATTGATCCATTCCTGTCGTGTTGCTGTAATAGCGGACAGGCTCTGGTTTCGCCTCTCCGCTCGGCCCTACGGCGCTCGCGGGAATATCCAGCACCATGAAAAGTTCGCCGCTTCGAATCCTTCCCGACAGCGCCAGGAGTTGAGCCTGCTGGTCGGCCTCCGGCTTCACTTCTTCAAACGAAAAATGCGGCAAAGTTGTCGCAGCTCTCGCGGGATCGGCCTGCGGCTTTTCATTTTGCTCTTTCCACGCCTCCATCACCGCCGCGGCCGCGGCGCCCGTTCGATCGATAATCGCCACATGCTGTTCCTTAGGGCCGCCGCGGCTCAACATGGCGGTCATATAGATGCCGCCGCCGATCAGCAGCGGCAGCAGAACCAATCCGAATAAGTAGCCCTTGCTCCGTACGATTTGCAAATAATCGCGCTGGGCAATCAGTAGAACTTTGTTCAAGCTGCTGCCTCCTTGGCCTGCGGCCCTGCGATGCGCACAAAAATATCGTGCAACGACGGCTTGACCACCGAAAACGAGAAGATGCGTGTGCGCGCGATCAAGGCTTGGAGCACGCGCTGCGGATCGCATCCCGGCGCCATGCGCAGTTCCTGGACCTGGCCCAGGTCTTTGATTTTCTCGATGCCCGGGAGATCGTCGAGCGCGCTAGAGCCGCCTTCCACCTCCACCCGGATTGTGTCGGAGCCGTAATTCGATTGAATGGAATCGAGCGGCCCATCCAGTACCTTCTTCCCGCGAAAAATCATGAAAATCGAATCGCACAGGCTTTCGGCCACGCTCATGTCGTGCGTGCTCAGAATGATGGTGCATCCGCGCGAGCGCATTTCGAGGATTGCGCCGCGAATCGAATCGGCGCTCACCGGGTCGAGACCGGTGAACGGCTCGTCCAGAATCAGCAGCTTCGGCTCCGGCACCACCGTGGCGATGAACTGCACCTTCTGGCTCATGCCTTTACTCAGAGCCTCGACCTTGCTTTCCGCAAAAGCCGTCAGGCCCAGGCGCTCGAGCCAGGCGTTCACCTGCGGCGTCACATCGCGGCCCCCGCGCAGCTTCGCGTGAAATTCAAGCAGCGCCCGCACCTGCATCTTCCGGTACAGGCCGCGCTCTTCCGGAAGATATCCGATCTTCACAGAGCCGGGAACGCCGGGTTCCCGTCCGAACACCCGAATGGTGCCGGAATCCGGATGAATAATGTTGGCGGTCATCCGCATCGTGGTGGATTTGCCGGAACCGTTCGGTCCGATGAAACCATACACCGAGCCCTCGGGAACCTCCAGCGAGAGCGCGTCCACGGCGGTGACGTTCACGTACGTCTTTGTTACGTCGCTGATTTCGACAGCCGGCATGAGACTCCCCGATCGGCGATTACTCAAACACTGTATGACTAATTGCCGAGCTTGTCAAGGGAGAGGTATCAGGGGCAAAGCGGCGCACGATTAAAACTGCCGTGCGCCGCCTAGGATCGTGAGCGATTAATTGTGAACGAGAAACGCTTGGTACAAATACACCGCCGCGACTGCCAGGCCCACCAAGGCCGTGACGACCGTGAGAATCTTCCCCCACCGGTCCACGGCTTTCAGCCTCGCCGCGAGCGCCACCTGTCCGGGGATTTGCCGCTCCTCGCCCGGGCCCAGATGGATCAAATCCTCTTCCCTGGCGGAGATCAACTTCCGATACAGCGCCAAGCCGAGGGTTGCAATCGCGAGAATGACCCAAATCACTACAGCGGGTGTCAAGTTGATGTCTGCCATTGTCGTCCGCCTCCGCCACGGAGTGTGGCAATCCTCCATCCACCCGTCATTGTTACAATTTCAATCTCTTACGGACGAAGTGTGGCCGTCGCGCCTCAGGCCTGCGTGAAAGTCCGCAGAATCCCCGTGGCGTTTATTTGGAAACCCGCGCAGGCCAGAACAGGTCCGTCTTCCAGTCCTTGGGATCGGGATAATCGGCCGGATCCGTCACATAAACCTCCCACGGCGCGCCCGCGGACTGGAGGCCTTGGGCTTCCATCCATTGCTGAATGGCGGCGTGCAGTTCATGAAGCTTGTCGTACGGCCCCGTGTGAGTGGCGGTCGCGACCAGCCCGCCCGGCAACACGTCTGCCCGAACGTCACCGTCCGAACGCGCTTTGCCTGCGGCAGTCACCGGCAGGCCCGCTTCGATGGTCCAAATTCCAGGCCCCCATTCGATGTAGCGCGTGAATGGCTGTCCGGCGAGCGCGACGCCGTTCTGCTGCGCGTACTGGAACACCTGCCCGAGAGCCGCGCCCAGAGTCGCCGCCACCTCGGACGGTTTGATCCGCCGCCTCACCACCAGAACGGGCTGCTCCCGGATTTCTTTCTGGCTGATCGAATATGGCATGTTGTTTCCTTCCCGCCTCTGCTCCTGGCCCTGAAAAAGCCGTATGCAGGGTGCAATCTGATCCACCATCGCGGCATGCCTCGTCGCTTCGGGCTCGGCAGTGACGGCCACGAATCCGCGCGCTCGATACGCGCTGGGTGCGATCCCGAAGGCCCGCCGGAACGCCCGGGAAAACGCTTCGTGACTTTGGAACCCGCACGCGAGCGCGATGTCCAGCACCGAATCCCGCGTCGCCAGCAGCATGGCCGCGGCGCGCGCCAGCCGCAGCCGCAACGTAAACTGCTTGGGCGTTTCCCCCGCCGCGATCAGGAACAATCGGTGCAAATGAAATTTCGAGAGGTCCGTTTGTCCGGCGAGCGCTTCAAGCGAAACGTCTTCATCGAGATGCCGCGCGGCGTAGGCAACAACCGGCTGGATTTGTTTCAGCACGTCCCTCTGAATTTAACGCAGGCCTTCCCGCGACGCTTGATCTTTCTTGCGGTGGGCGCTATTTCTTTGAGTCGTCGCGGAGAAAGCCATTCAATTCGGCGTACGGAGGGCATTTTTCAAAGGCCGCGAAGCTTCCCTGCTCCCGGATCTCCTTTGCCGCTGCGATAAACCCGCCCCATGCCGCGCGCGCCAGCGAACTGCCCACGCTGATCCGCCGCACGCCAAGCTCGGCGAGATCCGAAACCCTCAGGCCCGTATTGGCGCTCATCAAGACGTTCACCGGCTTGGGGTGGACTGCTGCAACGATGGCCCGAATCTCCGCCCGTTCCCGCACTCCCGGCGCGTACAACACGTCCGCGCCCGCTCCGGCGTAGGCCTGCAACCGGCGGATGGATTCCTCGAGCGGCTGCGGATGCCGGGTGAGAAAGCACTCCGCGCGGCCGACCAGCAACACGCCGGACCCGGAATGGTCAATGGCGACACGGGCGGCTTTGATCCGCTCGACAGCCTGTGCGAGATCGTAGAGCGGATGGGAAGGCTCGCCCGTCGCATCTTCGATCGACAATCCCGCCACACCCGTCTCGACGCACCGCCGGACATTTCGGGCGACACCCTCTGGGTCGCGCGCGTAGCCCGATTCGAAGTCCGCGTTCACCGGTAAATCCACCGCTTCGACGATCTCTTTGATATGCTCCAGCACCGCATCCAATGGTGCCGCCCCATCCGGCAATCCACGAGAAAATGTAAATCCCGCGCTCGTGGTCGCGAGTGCCGGAAATCCGAGGTGTTGGAGGTAGCGCGCGGTCCCGATATCCCACGGATTGGGGATCACGA
>JASHQT010000068.1 GCA_030039005.1 Bryobacteraceae bacterium | reverse complement strand
ATGATCTTGCCGTCGCGCGTGATGATCATCAGGTCCGTGTCTTCCTTCACCGAAAGAATCGCCACCACCTTGCCGATCTTCGGCGTGATCTTCATATTGATTACGCCCTTGCCGCCGCGCGCGGTGAGCCGGTAATCTTCGAGCGGCGTGCGCTTGCCGTATCCGTTCTCCGATATCGAAAGAATCAAGCCGTCTTTTTCGACCACTTCGGCGCCGATGATCGTGTCGCCATCGGCCAGATCCATGGCGCGGACACCGCGGGCCGGCCGGCCCATGGCGCGCACGTCGGTTTCGTGGAAACGAATGGCTTTGCCCTCGCGCGTGCCGAGGAAGATGTAGTTGTCGCCGCCGGTGAGCCGCGCGGCGAGAAGTTCGTCGCCTTCGTCGAGTGACACCGCGATGATCCCGCGCGCCATCGGATTGTCGAACTCCGTCAGCTCGCATTTCTTGATCACGCCCTGCTTGGTGACCATCACGATGAACTGATCCGGCACGAAATCTTTCACGGGCAGGAACGTCTTCACCGCTTCATCCGGCTGCAGATTTACCAGGCCCGAAACGTGCTTGCCCTTACCCGTTGTGCCGGCGTCTGGAATCTCGTAGATTTTGAGCCAATACACGCGGCCCATGGTGGTGAACACCAGCAGGTAAGCATGCGTGGATGCGACTACCAAATGCTCCACCACATCCTCCGTCCGCGTGCCCATCCCGATGCGGCCCTTCCCTCCGCGCGATTGCCGCCGGTAGCTGTCCACCGCCGTGCGCTTCAGGTATCCGCCGTGCGTGACCGTGACCGCGACGTCTTCCACCTGGATCAGATCCTCCAGATGAATTTCGCCGGTGTCTTCGATGATCTGCGTGCGCCGGTCGTCTCCGAACTCCTTCTGCACCTCCTTCAGCTCCTGCACGATGATGCCGCGCAGCTTCTTGTCGGACCCCAGGATCTCCAGGTATTCGGCGATCTCTTTCTGAATCTGCGCCAGTTCGTCCAGGATTTTCTGGATTTCCATGCCGGTCAGGCGTTGCAACTGCAGTTCGATAATGGCCTGCGCCTGCCGCTCGGTGAATTCGAACGTGGTGATCAGACCGTCGCGCGCTTCGCGCGGCGTCTTGGCCGCACGGATCAGCTTGATCACGGCGTCCAAATTCTCGATCGCTTTCTTGAACCCGAGCAAAATGTGCTCGCGTTCGCGCGCTTTGCGCAGCAGGAAATCCGTGCGCCGCCGCACCACGTCGATCCGATGATCGATGAAGCGCTTCAGCACGTCGACCAGGCCCAGCTCGCGCGGCTGGCCGTTGACGATGGACAGCATGATCACGCCGAAATTGATCTGGAGCTGCGTGTGCTTATAAAGGTTGTTGAGGATCACCTCGGCCTGTTCGCCGCGCTTCAGCTCGAAGACGATGCGCATGCCGTCGCGATCACTTTCGTCGCGAATTTCCGAAATGCCTTCGATGCGCTTTTCGTTCACCAGCCCAGCGGCGGCTTCGATCAGCCGCGCCTTGTTCACCTGATACGGAATCTCGGTGACGATGATCGCCTCGCGATCCTTGCCGATCTTTTCCGTCGCAGCCTTGGCGCGCAGCTTCAGCGTCCCACGGCCCTTGGTGAAGTAATCGAGAATGCCCTGGCGTCCTAGAATAAATCCGCCGGTGGGGAAATCCGGACCTTGCACCAGGTTCACCACCTCGCTCAGGTGCGTGTCCGGCTTCTGCACCAGCAGAATGGTCGCATCGACAATTTCCTTGAGATTATGCGGCGGAATATTGGTGGCCATGCCGACCGCGATCCCGCTCGAGCCGTTGATTAGCAGGTTCGGAACGCGCGTCGGCAGAACTTCCGGCTCCTGGCGCCGCTCGTCGAAATTCGGCCGAAAATCGACCGTTTCCTTATCCAGATCCTCCAGCAGCGCCGTGTCGATGCGCGAAAGCCGCGCCTCGGTGTACCGGTACGCCGCGGGCGGATCGCCGTCCACGGAGCCGAAATTGCCTTGCCCGTCCACCAGCGGATAGCGCAGCGAAAAATCCTGCGCCATGCGCACCAACGCGTCGTACACCGGCGCGTCGCCGTGCGGATGGTAGTTGCCCAGCACCTCGCCCACGATGCCCGCGCACTTGCGGTACGGCCGGTTGAACGCCAGTCCCATCTCCGACATCGCGTACAGAATTCGCCGGTGCACCGGCTTCAGCCCGTCGCGGATGTCGGGCAGCGCGCGCCCGATGATCACGCTCATGGCGTAATCGAGATACGAACGCCGCATCTCGTCTTCGATGTTAATGGGGATCAGGTTCTTGTTGCCGTCGCCCCCCAGCGGCATCTGACCGCCGGGAGTTTGCGGAGTGTCGGGATTTTGCGGATCTGCCAAGTGTTAAGCTCCTCGGGAAACGGGGCAGGAAACGTTTTTCAAGGCAAACGTTTTCGCCGAGCGAACGTTTCGTAAACACCATTTTAGCAGTCCGCGCACCGCCCGCGCCACTGATTCCGCAGCTACAACACTTCTAGAATCAGCGGGTTAGCGCGTACTCCAGGACGTCTTTCGCACCCCGGTGACCTGGCGCCAGATCCAAGGCGTTCCGCGCCTGCTTTTCCGCCTCGCGATATTCGTGCGCGGCCAGCGCCGCGAGCGCCAAATCGAAATAAATGGTGGTAACCGGCGGCCCGATCTCCAGCGCCTTCAGGAACTGTGCACGGGCGTCGCTTAGGCGACCGGCGCGCGCATACTCGACCCCCAGATCCACCCGCGCGTCGCGGAATTGAGGATAGATGCGAAGCGCTTTTTCGTACTTCGCGATCGACTGCGCGGTCTTGTGCGCGTTGGACAGCTTCTGGGCCTCATAGGCTTCCCGCAGCGCTTTCTTGGGGATGGGATGTTCCAATTCGCGCAGCGACACCACGCCCGAAATCGGCTCGCGAGCCGCGGGCAGTGGAGGAAAGCCACTGGCAATCGGCGCGTCCCCTGATGCTGTGAGCAGCGGCCCATAAAAGGACTGGGTCGCCGGGTTCGCATTCCACGGAAACGGATAATTTTGCGCCTGCAGGCACATCGACAAAGCCATCATCCCGAAAAATCGAACTGTAGACACACTTCCTCCCTGAACAAAATCGTTGAATTTGCGGACGAGGTTGTGGGTTTACGAACGAGGAACTGCGGAGAGCCGACGGGACTCTATGAATAATCCTAGGCTATTCTCAAACCCAATACCAATCCAAAGTTTCTATGCAGGTTATAGCGCCTGCGTTCCTCTAGGCGAGTTATGGTGCCTACGTTCCTACGCGATTATGGCAATGTCAGCCGCCGATGGCGACGGTCTTGGTATTGTCGTCGGGAACGCGGTCGATCAGCAGCAGGAAAGGATCGATCCCGGCCTTGTCCGGCGCTTCATCCACGGTGAAGGTGTACG
>JASHQT010000541.1 GCA_030039005.1 Bryobacteraceae bacterium | reverse complement strand
AATCCGATCTGCGCAACATGTACGTACTCGGTTTCACCCCACCGGCCGAGGCCCGCGATGGCCAGTTTCACAAGCTCGCGGTGACGGTGGGGCAGCCGGACGTGAGCGTGCGGTCGCGCGCGGGCTATTGGGCCGTAGCGGCAGGGGTGGAAAAACCTTAGGCGCGGCGCGACCGGTTCCTGGTCTGGAGCCCAAGCGCGCTTCTGCCGATAACTCCATTGGTATGGACTTGCGCCGCGCGATCCTCGCAGTGGTGTTGCTTGTGGCGCCGATCGCCGCGGAAGCGCAATCGGAGCCGGCGCTGTGGCGATTCGCAGACCCCAACTCCAAGAGCCTCATCGGGATCGATTGGGCGCGCGTCCGCAACTCGGCCGCGTGCGCCACGATTCGCCAAACGTTGCCGCCCCCTGAAGCACTGCCGGGGCTCCTGGCGCTCAAGCTGCTGGATTCCATCGATCGCGTTCTGATCTCCTCGCCTGCGGCACCTTCCGCCGCAGATTCGGGCAGGGAGCCGGAGGACTCGCCCCTCCTCATCGCCATTGAGGGCCGCTTCGACCCGGCGCACGTGCGCCAACTTTTCGCCGTCTCCGGGGCAAAACCGCAATCCTATAATTCGTTCCAGGTTTACCGGCCGCAAGCCAAGACAAATCAAGCGAAGACAAACCGAGACAGCGCCTGGGTACTGTACGACGCTCACACCATTCTGTATGGCGACGCGCCCCTGGTGTTCGCCGCGCTGGACCGCAACGAGTTCGGGCCGCCGGTAGGTCCCGCGCCCAAGCCGGGGTCGCTCGCGGCTCGCGCGGCCGAACTGGAGGCGAAATACGAAATCTGGGGTGTCCTGGATGTGGCGGAAGTCGCCTCAAGCGATGCCCTCTCCGCCCTGTTCAGCGGCAATGAATGGGCATCGGCCGTCCAAGGCATCGAAGCAGGCCTGAACCTGGGAGCCGGCCTGGACGCCGATTTTATCTTGCACCTGGCCTCGGACGAATCCGCCAAACACGTGATCGCGGATTTGGCCAACGCCGTGACCGCGAGCGGCAAAGACAAAAGCGCCGGCGCGCAAGCCCAGGAGTTGGCGAAGAAGCTGAGGTTCAGCGTTGATGGCAGCGCCGCCAAAGTCAGCTTGCACATGAACCAGCAGGAACTCGAACAGATCGCCCTGGCGTTTAAGGCCGGAGTAACGTCAGAAGAGCGCGCCGCGACAACGAACTCCGCGACGGCGCCGGCGCCCGCGGCCGTTGCGCCGAAACCACCCATGATCCGAATCGAAGGGCTGGACGAAGGCACGCGCGAAATCCCCTACCAGCAGCCGGAGTAAAGATTCCAGCGACTATTACGCCGGAATTACAGGGCTCGCCTTGTCCCGTTTTTTCCAGGATGTTATATTTTCCCAATGACACTGCGCACCGGGGTCTACATAGTCCCCACGAATCGCTGGTACATCGAACGAACGGTCTGGCTGATCGCCGGTATCGTCCTGCTCATCAGCACGGCGCTGGCGCTGTTAGCGCAACCGCTGTGGATTTTGGGAGTCGCCGCAACGGGACTCATATCGATTAACGTCGGGATTACGGGCTTCTGTCCCATCGGGAACGTGCTGCGTCTGTTCGGCTTTACGCCCATGCTGGGAGCGAAAACTCCGACGCGATGGAATCTGTATTTCATGCAAACCGACCGCTGGTATCTCGAGCGCCGCATCTATGTCGCGGTGGGATTCAACATTACGGTGGCATCCCTACTGATTCTGTTCGCGAGCAAATGGTTCGCGCTCTTCACTACGTTCGTCGGCGGCGCGATGGTATGGTTCGCCGCAACCGGTTTCTGCGTGATGGCCAACGCGCTGTACTGGCTGGGCGCCGAACCGCGCCTGACGCCGGAAACTATGCCCTCGGGCCGCTGCGAAGAATGTGGATTATCGACTGTATGCGTGGGCGGGCACAAGAAGCGGCGTGAGAAAGAAGCCAAACTCGTGGCGATCGACGCGCTGAGCGCGCGATAAGACGACGACGCGCTGAGCGCGCGATAAGACGACGCGCCGGGCGCGTTCTAGAAAATGACCGCTAGGATCGTGCGGCCTGCGTGGCCGGCAGCAATTCCGCACGGTGCGTGGTCAAGAACTCGCGCACACCGACCGGTTGACGGCCCGTCAGCTCGCGCACCGCCGCGGTAGGAGTGCCCATCTTGCCTTCGGCGATCGCCACCTGGGTCGAGATCAGGAGCTTGGCGATCGGCTCGGGCGTTCCGGCCGCGACGAGTTGCCGGGTGCGTTCTTCGGGCGTGACCAGCTCATTAGTCACGGTTCGGCCCGTCAGCTCGCTCGCCAATTTCGCCAGATCCGCATAGGTGACCGAATCCGGCCCGGTGATGTTGTGGGTTCTATTCGCCGCGTCGGTGGAAGCGAGCGCGGCCGCGGCCGCCTGCGCGCAGTCCTCGCGCGTGACATAGGGCGCGCCGCCATTGCCGGTCGCCGAGATCAGCTTGCCCCCCGCTACAGCCGCGGCCAACCCTGGGACCAGATATTCGGTGTACCAGCAATTCCGCAGGATCGTGTAAGTCAAGCCGCTCGATTTGAGCGCCTGCTCAGTTCCGAGATGATCGGGAGCGAACGTCACCGGCGATGTTTCCGGATTCGGCATCGACGTATAGACGGCGTGTTTCACGCCCGCGTGCACGGCCGCGGCCACCGCCGCCCGGTGCTGCGCGATCCTGCGGCCAGGCCGGTCGATCGCGTCGGTGCTGATAATCAGGACGCGATCGGCGCCCGCGAACGCGGCTTCCAGGCTCTTGGGATCTTCGAAGTCGACGTGCCGAATCACAACCCCGCGCGCGGCGAAATCGGCGAGCTTCTCGGGCGTGCGCGTTCCGGCAACGATCTTACCGGCATTCTTTTCCAGGAGGAGCTCCACAACCCTCCGGCCCAGGTGTCCGGAAGCTCCCGTCACAAACAAGGTGCGATCTGATGAAGTCATGCTCCCAGTTTAGTTCGAGATGCTTAGTGCGCGCGGGTCACACCCCTTTGCACCAGCAGACCGCGTACAGTAGCCTGAGGACTCAGGAGCTCCGTATGAAGAAAATCGCTTCGCTGAGCTTATTGGCGGCCGCAACCGCGTTCGCCCAACAACCGAAATTCGACATCGCTGATGTGCATGCCAGCGCGACCAAGCGCGGATATGTCCAGAATTTCGGCGGCGAACTGCGCGACGGAAAGTATATTTACCGGGACGCGACCATGCTGAACCTGATTGAGGCGGCCTACGGCGTTACCGAGGATGTGATCGCCGGCGGTCCCAGTTGGGTGGACTTGGACCTGTTCGATGTCATCGCCAAAGTCCCGGCGGCCACTAAGCCGGCGGACGCAAACCTCATGCTACAGGGATTGCTGGCGGACCGCTTCGGACTGGTGGTGCGCAAGGAGATGCGTCCGGCCACACGCTACGTCCTGAGCGTTGCCAAAGGTGGATCGAAATTGAAGGCCGCGGCGGCAGCGGCCGACTCCGGCTGCAAGGAAGCGCTGACGGGGGCGCTTGGCGATGGCACGCCCAACGATCCCAACTTCCAACCGAACGTCAAAGCCACATGCCACAACCTGACTTCGGAGGCGATCGCGGACAACCTGCATCAAATGGCGGGCGCCTATTTAACTCATGACGTGGTGGATCAGACGAAGCTCTCAGGCGCGTGGGATTTTGAGCTGGAATGGACGCCTTACCAACTCCTCGCTCACAAAGGCCCGGACGGCATCTCAGTCTTTGACGCGGTGAATAAGCAGTTGGGGTTGCAGCTGGAGCTCAAGGATGTGCCGGCGCCATCGCTTGCGATCGTCCAAGTGCATCGCACGCCAACCCCAAATCCGGAGGGACTGGCGAGCGCCTTGGCTCTGGCTGCCGCGCGGTTTGAAGTGGCGGCCGTAAAGCCTGCCAAGCCAGGCGATCCGCCGATGACTGGGATCAGATACACCGGCGGCAGCGAAGTCCAAGCCGGCGGCACGCTGCGCCAGTTGATCTCGATGTCGCTCCAGGTGGAAATGGGCATCGCCGACGACATCCTGGTTGGACTTCCCAAGTCCGCGGATTCCGAGCATTGGGTGATCACCGCCAAGTTGCCAACCACGGGCGAAGGCTCCCCGTACATGATTAGCGGACGGCCGACGCCACCCCCGATCAGCGTGGCTCTGGAGATGCTGCGCGGCGTGTTGGTGGATCAATTCGAGCTGAAAACTCACACCGAGAACCGCGAAGTGACCGTGTACGCGCTCAGGGTGGCAGGTACCAAACCAAAAATGACGCAAGCCGACGATTCCGAGCGATCCAGTTGCAAGTTCGATCCAAATGCACCCAAGCCTTTCCCCAACGTAGGGATGGTCGAAAGGTGCAAGAACCGGAGCATGGATGACTTTGCGGTGGATCTGGACCGGGCGAACGGCTACATCGATCACCCCGTGGTGAACGCCACCCGTCTTCAAGGCGGGTGGGATTTTCTGCTCGGTTGGACGCCGACCGCCCAATTGCATACGCCGAAGGTCCCGGATCCGAATCAGCCCGCGGAACAGTCAACGGAGGCGACCGCTCCGCTGGACATCTCGGTTTTCGAAGCGCTGCAAAAGGAGCTCGGGTTAAAACTCGTGAAAGAGAAGCGGACCATTCCGGTGATCGTTGTGGATCACGTAGACGAAAAACCGATCGAGTAGGCCGAATTCACTCCTAAGGCATTGCTCCCTTCAGACTAAGTGAACGGCCTCACGAGAGCCGGCTCATCGAGTACGCTACCCTATTTGCATCGCCTTATTAGATCCGCGGAATCTTTTTCCGCGTCATGTGACGGGGGAAAAATTCTATGAAAGGAGCGAATTGTGAAAATCAAGAGCAGTGTAAAGGCCGGGACCGCCCTTTGGGGCAAGTAACGGCCCGAGAATCGGGGCCAGCTCGTACAACGGGCTGGCCTGATTGCTAGCGATCCAGGATGCTCCGCAGATCCATTTCGAGCGGTGGGTTTGCGATCCGGAGAATGTCGCCTTTGAACTCGCGCAGGCCTTCGGATGGGGTGACGGTGTAGGCGCGCTTCGAATCGGGGTCCAGCAGCCAGACCTCGGCAAC
>JASHQT010000540.1 GCA_030039005.1 Bryobacteraceae bacterium | reverse complement strand
AACTCTGATGGTGGCGGGTTCGATGTATACGGCGTTTGTGATGTCCGCGTGGTGGCGAGCGCCTGAGCTGCTTTTTCGAGAATTCGGCTACGCGCAACTCGCGATTCCCACAACCGTCTTTGTGGTGGCGATCATCTTGGCCGATGCGTACAGCGATCCGAAGAAACGGTGGCCGCTCAAACCACTCTTCGGACCGGCCCTCGGATTGGCCCTCACCTACGCCGTGGAACTGAATCATCGATGGGGGCTCCCTGCGCCGGTGCTGGCATGGGGAGGGGCAATGAGCGTGGTACTGGTTTCGACGCTCCGTTTGCTGTTCCCGCCGGTTACCGAACGGCCGCAAGCCGCAAGAATCCCGGCGTACTGGCAGAAGTTGGAGATAGCACTGCTCCCGTTCCGCCCTAGGAGCGCCCTGTTGCCGTGTGCGATCGCGCTGGGCGTAATTCTATACCTGCTTATTGGACGTTTCTGAAGATTACGCTACGACGTCAGTTCGCCGATGGTCTCTCCATGTGATCGATCACAAGCACCTCGACTGGCCCTTTGCTCGCCTCCAATTTCAAGCCGAGTTGTTCCTGCACGGCGGTGAACAGATCGGGACGGGAGTCGTCATCTGTTAGGTGCGGGATGCGAGGGTCTACAAATTTCAGGCTGAAATTATAGGAACCTTTTAGATTGGTTTTGTCCAGCACGGGAGCGCTCAGCAGACCGCCAAGAACGTTGATCAATCCGCCCAGAGTGCGATTTCCGGTGAACGTCACGTCTCCTGGGCCAGACCATTGGATGAAGTTTTTCTGCCCATCGCCCGCGTCTTGCAATTTCGATCCATTCTTTCCAACGACCAGCGTGTACACCTGCTCTTGCCGGGTCTCACGATGCACCGCGAGCTTGAAGCGGTCCGTCAGCAGTGTTTGGAGCATCAAGGCGATCTGCTTCGGTCCGGCTTCCGGGTATTCGGCGCGCGCTTCGATGTTATAGGGCTCGCGGTCAAGCCAGTCCGGACCGCCTTTGACCGCGGCAGGTAAGACGCCGTAGGCCAGAGCGATCATACCGCGGACGAAACACGTTTCGGCTTTGAATCGCCCGTGAGTTACGATCCACGGGCCGCCCCCAGCCGGGAATGGTGGTGCAATTGGCTTTATCGACGCGACTTCGAATGCGACGGGACCGGCAGGCGTTGTGGTCGCTTGCGGAGATTGTCCTTGGACCCGCGATGCCACCACGAACGAAACAGCGGCGATTCCGATTGCGATTCCGCGCAGCCTTCGCCGGCCGTCCATATGAACCCGATGCTAGCATCGCGCTTCCGGCGCGTCCAGGTAGTCAACCAGGGCAGGAGATCGAGATCAGGAGATCGAGCATCGCTGTCGACTAACGGGAGCGAGTGGTTATAAAATACACGGGACGGGCTGCGGGAAAAGGAGACTCAGATGTTCCAAAGAGCTAGTGGGATTGTGATCAGTCTGGCGTTCATGTGCGGGAGCGCGATGGCGCAAGATGCCAAAACCGTGATCGCCGATGCGCAAAAGGCATTGGGCAATCCGACATCCATCACGTATTCGGGGTCGGCAAAGGACGTGGCGTTCCAGCAATGCGGGGCCAATGCCAGTGACATGACTTGCCGGGGAACGCACGATCCGATGCGGCCCATCGACAGCTATGTCCGCGTGATTGATCTGACCGCTCCGGCGTCGCGAGCCACGGGCATCACGCACAACATCGGGCCGGGCGGTTCCACTACAGTTTCGCAGGGGACGTTCTTCCAGCAGGTGACAGCGGAGCAGGCCGACGTGTCGAAGCCCTGGGGCACGTCACTCGAGTTTTACATCACGCCCTGGGGGTTTCTGAAGGGGGCGGCCGAGAACAACGCCTGGGTGACCCATCGCAAGGTGGCGGGCAAGCGCTACACGGTGCTGAGTTGGAATCCGGCGGTAAAGGCGCCCTCCGGGGAACGCTACCTGATTAATGGCTATATCAACGAACAGCACATGGTGGAGCGCGTGGAGACGTGGCTGGGCGAGAACATCATGGGCGATATGCATATCCTGGCGACATACACCGAATGGAAAGACTTCGGCGGCGCGATGGCTCCGGCGAAAATCGTGCAGACCCGCGGCGGCTGGCCGTTCTTTGAAGTGAACGTGACCGCGGCGCAGGCCAATCCCGCCGATGTGGCGTCGCTGGTTCCTCCGCCGGCAAATCGCGGGGGCGGGTTTCCTCCGCCAGGGCCTCTGACGGTGACGGCGGAAAAGCTGGGTGACGGGCTCTATCGGCTGACGACCGGTCCCGGCAGTTACGATTCGGTAATCGTGGAGTTCAAAGACTACGTGATGATGCTGGAAGCCGGGCAATCGGTGGCGCGCGCGCAGGCCTACGTCGCCAAAACGAAAGAGCTGTTTCCGAATAAGCCGATCCGGTATGTGATGAACACGCATCCGCACTCCGATCACACCGGAGGGCTGCCGGTGCTGGTGGCGGAAGGAGCCATCATCATTACGCAGAAGAACAATGTGGAGTTTCTCGATAAGGCGCTGAACACGCCGCGGACGCTGCTCGACGACCCGTTGGCCAAGAACCCAAGGAAGGCCAAGATCGAGGCTGTAGAAGAGAAGAAGGTGTTTTCCGATGGAACGCGAACGGTTGAGATGTACCATATCTATCCGGCGCCGCATTCCAATGGCCTGATCATCGCCTATATTCCGAAGGAGAAGGTTCTGTTCCAGGGCGATTTCACGGTGACTCCGGGAGAGCCGGCGAACGATCACCTCAAGGCTCTGGTCCCGGTGCTTGAAAAGCTGAATCTGGACTACGACCGCTATATCAACGTGCATGCGTCCGCGGCGCCGCAGAGCAAGGCCGATGTGATGAAAGCGTATCAAATGAGGATGGCCGCCGAAAATAAGCAGCAGTAGACGCTTCCAACGCTCCACTGAAGGAGGGAACTCAATGAACAAGCTACCGGCGTGCGCGCTGTGCGGCGCGCTTGCGCTTTTCGGTATTCTACAGGGCGGCGCGAAGGCCGATGAGCACGTGGCGCCGGTGGGGCTGGACCGCGACAAGATGGCGGGAATCGGTCTCACGGCGATTCCACCGGATGCGTTCCAGGACATCCTGGTCAGCGGCGAGTTGCACATGCGCGTGGCGACGCTGTTCCAAGGCAAAGAGCTGCACGTATCTGTGTTCGAATCGACGCCGGCCAAGACCGATCATCGCAAGCGGCCCACGGACGTCGATGAATTCGCGTACGTGCTGAGCGGCAAGCTGATTCTCACGGAACCCAACGGATCGCGGCATGAGTACCGGCCAGGCGACTCGCTGGTGCTTCCGATTGGGTACACGGGCACCTGGGAGATGCAGGGCAACTACCGGGAACTTGTGGTGGAGATGCAGAAGGGCCGTTAGCTCAGACCAGGCGCGCGCGCAGCATGGTGTAGGAATGCGGGGGGAAGCTGTAGTGCAGAGTGTTGCCTTGCGCGGCGGCGGATTGTGGCGCGGGCTTTACCGGTGAGGCGTCGAAATTGTTCTCCGCCTTGATATCGGCTGCGTTCACTTCGATGGCTTCGACGGCGCCGCTGAACTGTTTGTCTTCGATCAGGAACTCGGTGGGAATCGCCTGGTCCCGATGCCGGTTCACAATGTTGATCGCGAGCGAGCCGTTATCGTAGGCGGCGGAGATATCGAGGTACGGTATGTCGTCGAAGCGGCGGCTGCTGTACTTGGGCGAATCGACCAACAGCTCTAACGCCCGGCCTGCGGTGTTGTTGGCGAAAAGCTGGAGCGGGTAATAAATGGTTTGCAAATACAGGCCATTTTCGTTGGCGAAGATGGGCGCAATGACGTTCACCAGTTGCGCCATGTTGGCGATCTTGACGATGTGGGCATGGTTGACGAAGGTGTTGAGGAACGTGGCGACGACGAGCGCATCTTCCAGGTTGTAATGTTCCTCTAGGATGCGGCGGCCGCGCTGGCTAGCGCCGCGCGCGCGATACCAGACGTTCCATTCATCCCAAGCGATGTAGATTTTGCGATTGCGAACTCCGGAAAGCGCGGCATCGATGATGCCTTCGGCGGTCTTGAGGCGCGAGGCGAGTTCCATGGAGCTCGCCACAAAATCGGCGTAGTCGTTCTGCTGGTTGCCGACGTACATGTGGAGCGAGAGATAGTCGGCATGATTCTTGAGATATTCGAGAACGGTGCGATTCCAGCCGGTCCAATCCGAGCCGGGACCGAAGTTCGAAGAGCCCGCCGCGATCAGCTTCACGTTGGGATCGGTCCACTTCATCAGCTTGGCAGCTTCGAGGGCGAACTTGCCGTAGTCGTCGGCGCTGCGATGGCCCATCTGCCAGGGGCCGTCCATTTCGTTGCCGAGGCCCCAGTAGGTGACCTTCCAGGGATCCGCGCGGCCGTTCTGCTTGCGCAGGCGCGTCATGGCGGTGTCGTCGGACGAGTTGCAATACTCCACCCATTGCTGCACCTCTTCCCAGGTGCCGGTTCCGAGGTTGGCGCAGATGTACGGCTCGGCGCCCAGCTTCGCGGTGTAATCGAGGAATTCGTGCGTGCCGAAGCGGTTGCTTTCGACGGTGCCCCAGGCCATTTCCAGGCGCGGCGGGCGGGCATCGCGCGGACCGATGCCGTCGCGCCAATGATAATTGGACGAGAAGTTGCCGCCGGGCCAGCGCAACAGCGCGACGTGAAGCTTGCGGGCCGCGTCGAGAACGTCGCGGCGGTAACCATCGGTGTCCGAGAGCGGCGATTTTTCCTCGAAGATGCCGCCATAGATGCAGCGGCCCAGGTGCTCGATGAAATTTCCGTACAGCTTGGGATCGATATCGCCGATGGTGCGTTCGGTATCGATCTTGACGCGTGCTTTCAAGGTGGCCGGTTGAGCGCGCAAGATCATAGGCGCAGCGAGGAGCGTTTTGGAAAAGCTACGCCGCGAAAGCATGGGGTTTCCGGGCGGTTAGTGGAGCTTGGCGAGCATTTGCGATGTGGCGTCGGTCACGCGGCTGAACTGGTCTGGCGAAATATCGGAGAAGTTAGCGACCACGGAGCGGTCCACGGTGACCAGGAACGTATTGGCGACGGCGGAATTCAGGTTGTAGACACGCACCGCGGGGTCCTTGGGGCCCTTGCGGAAATAGGTCAACGGGATTTCGAGGTGCGCGGAGTTGTTCAGATCTTCGAGCCACTGCTTGGAACTTTCGCCCGCGATGATCATGGCGACGGCATGGAAATCGCGCGACTTATTTTTCAAGTACAGATCGTTGAGCGCGATGATTTCTTTCGCGGTCGCGTCGGAGGTGTCGCGGAAGAACGCGAGGACGTCCGGCGCTTTGTCGTACTCGCAGACGTAGCAGATGAGCGTCCCTTTATAAGGACCGGTTACATCGGAGACGGGAATCGACATGGTGGTGGCGCCGATGGGAGGGCCGGAGACGACGTCGGCCGCGGGCGCGAGCAGGACTGCGCACAGAAATGCGCCGAAGAGAAAGTGGGGTCTCATCCCTTACCCGCTTTCTGATCGTCCTTGCTCTCTGTCTGGTACTTCAGCGCGAGCCACTTGAACCAGCCGCCCTCGAGAACTTTCACTTTGCGGTACCCGATCAGGCTGAGCTGGCGCGCGACGTCTTTGGAATCCTCGTCATCCTTGCAGGCGCAATAGATGACCAGCGTTTTTTCGCGCGGCAGAGGAACTGGAGCGGTGATGTTCTTCGAGTACGGGAAGTCCACGGCGCCGGG
>JASHQT010000539.1 GCA_030039005.1 Bryobacteraceae bacterium | reverse complement strand
GGCATTGAAGCCGCCGCAAGGCGTTCCCTATTGCAATCCCTTCCAGTACCGGTACACCAACGCCACCGGCAATCCGACTACGTTGAAATAATCGCCTTCGATGCGATCGATGAACTTGGACGCCAGCCCCTGGATAGCGTATCCGCCCGCCTTGTCCATCGGCTCGCCGCTGGCCGCATAGGTTTTCAACTCTTCGGACGCGAGAGCGGTGAAGCTCACGCGCGTGATGGCGGTATCGACGATCGTCCGTTCCGCCGAACGCAGGCAGATACCCGTGATCACTTCGTGCGCGCGGCCGGAAAGCAGCGCGAGCATGCGGGCCGCATCGTCGATGTCGCGCGGTTTCTCGAGTACCGTGCCCTCCACTACCACAACGGTATCCGCCGCCAAAATCACTTCGTGGGAATGAAGCGGCACAGCGAAGGCCTTTTCCCGCGCCAGCCGCCGCACGTAATCCAAAGGCTGCTCGCCGGGCTCGCGCTCCTCCGGCACGTCGGAGCTTCGCACGATGAACGGGATTCCCGCGTCGCGCAGGATTTGTTGCCGCCGCGGCGATTTAGACGCCAGCACCAGCACGCGCCGCTACATCGACCGGCGCGCGATGGCAGGCCCGGCAGCCTGTCCGGCGCCTGGACGGCCCCCAGTGGGTGGACGGCCTCCGGCAGGCGGGCGGCCTCCGGCGGGTGGACGGCCTCCCGCCGGAGGTCCGGGCGGAGCCGCTTCCTCGGGCGGCGGAATCTTTTTGGGGCGGGCATCTAGACGCGTGAGAATCAATTCCTCGCGCGCCTTTTGGAATTTCGGTGTGCCGGGCTTGGCGCCTGTGGCCAGGACATCGCGTTCGGTCACTTCCTGCGCGGTCAACAGGTATTTCCCCAAATAGTTTTTGATCCGGTCGTGCACCAGGCGCTCAGAGGAATGCGCCAGCAGAAACAAAATCTGATCACCGGGCGCGGCCGCAAGCACTTGATAGACCTTCGATGGCTTCTGCAGCTTGGGCGATTTCAGATCTTTTTCGAGCTTCTTGGCTTTGGGTTCCAGCTTCTGCCACTGGTCCACTTCACGTTTGCTCAAACCGATGTGCTTGATGAACGCCGCGCGATCCTTCGCCGGCAGCTTTTCGGTTAGGAAGTACAAGAACAGGCCCATGCTTTCCAGATGAATGTCGACACCGAACGGGACAGACTGGCGCGCCTTCTGCAGTTTCTGCAGCCCGGGGTGGTTCAACTTCGCTCCGGTGAGATCGGGCGAGAACAGAGGCAGCAACTTCTCTTCTTCGAGCAGCCGGATGATGTCGGCGCAGTTGGGCTCATTGGCGATGTGCCGCAGCTCTTCGAGCACATCTTCGGCCGGGATGCGCGTTTCCAGTTGCGCTTCCCTCGCGTTGTCGTACTGCATTTTTGTGCGCTCCTCGATCATGAAGCCCAAGCGCACCTTGAAACGCAGCAGCCGCAGCAAACGGATGGGATCGTCATACAACGTGTAATTGCTCACGGCGCGCAGTTCCTTGCGCTCCAGATCGCCCACGCCGTTGTTCGGGTCGAGCAGCAAGCCGCGCGACGCCGGATTGAGCGACAGCGCAATGGAATTGATGGTGAAATCCCGTCCCCGCAGGTCCTCGTGAATGCTGGCGGGCCTTACGGCGGGCTTGGCGCCGGGCTTCCCGTACTTTTCCTGCCGCGCCATGCCCACGGTGGCATGCACGCCGCTGGGGAACGCCAAGTGCGCGGTCTTCCGGTTGTCATCCTCCGACAGAATCTTTGCGCCGGTCTTTTTCGCCACTGCCTGCGCGACTTTGAGGGCATTGCCCTCGATGGTAAAATCGATCTCCAGCATTGGAAAGCCGCCCAGCATGTCGCGCATCGCTCCGCCCGTCAAGAACACGTTGAGATTGGCGCTGGTGGCGGCGGACTGAATCTCCGAAAGCGCCCGGCTCTGGTCCGCGCTCAGGTGGCTATCGAGCATGAACATGTAATCGCTCATCGCTTCCCTTTCCCTCGCGCAACGCGCACGGCGATATTTGCGCGTCCCGCTAAATCCCCTTTTCGGCCGGGCGCTACGCCCTCGGATGATGTTCGTCCACGGTTCTACGCAACCGGGAACGTACGATATGGGTATAAATCTGGGTGGTCGAAATGTCCGAGTGCCCCAGCATGCTTTGCAGACTCCTCAAATCCGCTCCCCCCTCCAGCAGATGCGTGGCGAACGTGTGCCGGATGACGTGCGGCGTCAGATCGTGGAAGATGCCTGCCTTCTTTCCGTACCCGCGCAGCAACTGCCAAAAAGCCTGGCGTGTCATGGCCCCACCGCGATTGGTCACGAACAGAAACGGACTGGCCTTTCCCTTCAACAGCCGCGGCCTGCCCTCGACCAAATACTGCTCCACGGCCTGGAGGGCTGACTTCCCTGCGGGCACAATCCGGTGCTTATTCCCCTTGCCCACCACGCGTACCACGCCCACGTCCCGATCGAGATCCGATAAACGGACGGTACACAGCTCGGAAACCCGCAGCCCGCAGGCATAAAGCAGTTCCAACATGGCGCGGTCCCGCAGGCCCCGCGGTTTGGAGCCGTTGGAGGCCCCGAGCAAATCGTCGATCTGCTTTTTATTAAGATATTTAGGAAGACTCTGCCATTGCCGGGGCGCCGCCAGGTGCGCGGTAGGATCGGTATCCACCAGGCCCCTCTCCAGCAAATGGGCGTAGAAATTCCGTAGCGTAGTAACGTGCCGGGCAATCGAACGGCTAGCCATGCCGGCCTGGTAGAGGGAGTCGACATAGCGGCGTACCGCTTCGGGAGACTCGATCGACTGGGACGGGCCTGTCGGGCGAAGTGACTCGGAAAACCGTTTTAAATCAGCAGCATACGATGCGATCGTGGTCCTGGACAGGCCCTTCTCGATGCGGCAGAAGTCGAGAAACGACGCGATGTGGGCCGAGATCCTGTCGCATTTCGCCGGAGCGGATCGCATTCTGCCAATGATACAATATCCGCAAATTTGTTTGGAAGAAAAGTGATTTCGGCGCCCCGTCGCCACGTCTGAAGGAGCTATTTGGGGGTCTCAACCCACAAGAAGGTTCTGGTTTCGCGCTTCGACCGCGAGCCCCTGTCCGGATTCGTCAATCCACAAAGCTATCTCTTGGCCCAAGGGCTAGAGTTGATGACCCAGGGCGGGTCAATCAACATCGTGCCTTATAACGAGGTCAAGCTGGTGTGCTTCGTCCGCGATTTCGGGCAGGGCGAGCCGCGCAAGGAACTGCGCCTGTTCACTACAAGGCCTAAGCTGGAAGGCCTATGGCTGCGGATGTATTTCCGCGATGGCGATACCATGGACGGAATCCTGTCGAACAATCTTTTGCAGCTCGATCCGTTCGGATTCTCCGTTGTGCCGCCCGATCCCGGGTTCCAAAACCAGCGCATCTTCGTTCCCAAGGCCGCGCTCGAGCGGCTTCAGGTGTTAGGCGTGGTGGGAAGCCCGCTGCGCGCGCCGCGAAAAGCAAAGCCGGTGGCTAAAGAGCAGATGGAAATGTTCAAGCCGGACTGACTCGGGACTGGAGTGACTCAAAGCCCGCGCACGGCGTCTTCCACTTGCTTCGCCAGCGCGCGGTAATCGTCTCCGGCGAGCCGCAGCGGCGGGCCGACGCTGATGTCCACGCGGCCCGGAATCGCCATCTTCCAGCTTTGATGCAGAACGTGGTCCAATCCCCGGATGCGGATGGGGACTACGGGAATTCCCAGCTTGGACGCGATCATCCCGATTCCGGGCTGGAATGGTGAGATTTCTCCCCCCTCTGTCATCTTGCCTTCAGGGAAAATCAGCAGGCACCATTTTTCGTTCGAGAGCTCGCCGATATAGCGCAGCGTCGCGAGCGCGCCCGGCTCGCGCTGCGGGATGGGGAAGATGTTGAAGAACAGCGCGGAGAGGTAGTAATTCAGGCTGTTGGTGAAACTGCGGCCGTGGAAGTGCTCCTCGAAGAATTCTTTGCGGACGGCCGGGGCCACGCGATAGCGCCAGCGGGCCGGCAGCGCGCTCATGATGGTGGGCCCGTCCATGTAGCTTTGATGATTGGACGCGAAGATCACCGGCGGCTGCAGGTTCTTGAGATTCTCCATGCCGTGTTTGTGCACCCACGCGAAGATTCGGTCGATCGGCAGGATGATGGTGGGAAGAAAAATGCGCCGGGCGGCGCGCGCCAGCAAGCTGCGGTTCCATGTAGGAAAATCGGCCACGCTTTCGGCGGGTGCCTGCGCGACTTCGGCTTCGTCCAGCCCCAGCGCCACCATGCGTTCCACGCGTTCGAGCGACGTGAGATTTTCGAGCGGCACGTTCAGGTCCGTGGCGGTGGGTTCGGAAACGACGGGCGTGCCCTTGGCGATCTCGTGACGCTTCAGCTTTTGGGTTCCTTCCGTGCGGGGAAATTCGCGGTTCGGCCAGAGGGAGAAGCCGCGAATGCGCTGATAATCGGCCAGGCGCGCATTGGCCCGCCGCACGATTTCTTCCGCATCGGCGCCATTGTCCAGGATCAGTACGGCCTGCACGCGTCCTGTGCCGATCACGGCGGCGTCGTGCACGCCGGGTTGTTGTTTCAGCACGTTCTCGACATCTTCGGGAAAAACGTTCAGCCCTTCCGGCGTCACGATCATTTCCTTTTTGCGGCCCAGGATGGCGAGTTCGCCATTTTCCTTGAGCTCACCGATGTCGCCGGTGTGGAACCAGCCGTCTTCGAACGCGCGCGCGGTTTCTTCGGGGCGCTGATAGTAGCCGGAGGTGACGTTCTCGCCGCGCACCAG
>JASHQT010000538.1 GCA_030039005.1 Bryobacteraceae bacterium | reverse complement strand
AAACCTTCCTGATGCAGAAGCTGATCCGCGGTGGCTTCCGCAACAACAACGTCGACACCTGCGCGCGCGTCTGCCATTCGCCGACCGGCTACGGTCTCTCGACCACCTTCGGCACCTCGGCGGGCACCCAGGACTTCGACTCTGTCGAGCATTCGGACGTCATCATCCTGATCGGCGCCAATCCGACAGATGCGCATCCGGTGTTCGCCTCGCGCATGAAGAAGCGGCTGCGGGCGGGAGCGAAGCTGATCGTGATCGATCCGCGCCGGATCGATCTGGTGCGCATGCCGCATGTGGAGGCGGCCTATCACCTGCCGCTTCGGCCGGGCACCAATGTCGCCATTCTCACGGCGCTGGCGCATGTCATCGTCACCGAGGGACTGGTCAACGAAAAATTCGTGCGCGAGCGCTGCGACTGGGACGAGTTCAGCGACTGGGCGGCATTCGTCGCCGAGCCGCGCAACAGCCCGGAAGAAGTCGCCAAAGTGTCCGGCGTGCCGGCGGAAGTGATCCGCGGCGCGGCGCGGCTCTATGCCACCGGCGGCAACGGCGCGATCTATTATGGTCTCGGCGTCACCGAACACAGCCAGGGCTCGACCACGGTGATGGCGATCGCCAATCTCGCCATGGCCACCGGCAATATCGGCCGGCCGGGCGTGGGCGTTAATCCGCTGCGCGGCCAGAACAACGTGCAGGGCTCCTGCGACATGGGGTCGTTCCCGCACGAGTTTTCCGGATACCGGCACGTGTCCGACGAGGCGACGCGCAAGCTGTTCGAAGACGCTTGGCAGGTGCCGCTGCAAAATGAGCCAGGCCTGCGCATTTCGAACATGCTGGATGCGGCCTGCGACGGGAGCTTCAAGGGCATCTACATCCAGGGCGAGGACATTCTCCAGTCCGATCCCAATACCAAGCACGTCACGGCGGGATTGGCGGCAATGGAGTGCGTCATCGTCCAGGATCTGTTCCTGAACGAAACTGCGAGCTACGCGCACGTCTTTTTCCCGGGCTCCTCATTCCTGGAAAAAGACGGGACCTTCATTAATGCCGAGCGGCGCATCAGCCGCGTCCGCAAGGCGATTGCGCCCATGGCGGGCATGGCGGACTGGGAAATCACGCAGGCGTTCTCGAACGCTCTCGGATTTCCGATGAATTACTCGCATCCCTCCGAGATTATGGATGAGATCGCGCGCCTGACGCCGACGTTTGCGGGCGTGAGCTTCGCGAAGATCGATGAACTGGGCAGCATCCAGTGGCCGTGCAACGCCAAAGCGCCCGAGGGCACGCCGGTGATGCACATCGGCGGATTCGTGCGCGGCAAGGGCCGCTTCATGGTCACCGAATTCATCCCCACCGACGAGCGCACTACCGGCCGCTTCCCGCTGATCCTGACCACCGGCCGCATTTTGACGCAATACAACGTGGGCGCGCAGACGGCGCGGACGCAAAATAACGTGTGGCATCCCGAGGATATTCTCGAAATTCACGCGCTGGATGCGGAAAATCGCGGGATTCGCGAGGGCGATCGAGTTTCGCTCACCAGCCGCGCGGGCGAAACCACGCTGCACGCGCACATCTCCGAGCGCATGCAACCCGGCGTTGTCTACACGACGTTCCATCACGGATTCACAGGCGCGAACGTGGTCACCACCGAATTCGAGGATTGGGCGACGGGCTGCCCGGAGTACAAAGTGACGGCCGTGCAGGTGAGTCTGGCGCGGAAGATGTCCGAGTGGCAGGAGCATTATCTTGACACTCGCAAGCAAACCACGCAGATTTTGACCGGAGCCGCGGGCGACTAAGCGATGACGCCGGCGATTTGATCGATGGAAAACCATCAAATGATCCATAGGGCGAACCAGATCGCCCTGTTCTTTGCCAGTTATCCGCACGACCAAGCGGTGGCCGGCGTGACCGACCATTTGAAGAAATTCTGGGAGCGCCGCATGCGGGACCAGATCATCGATTACGTATCGCACGGCGGACAGGGCCTGCACCAACTCGCGCTCGAAGCGGTGAAACGGTTGCAATAAAGAAATGCAACGCCGTTGGACCCTGATCGCCGCGTTGATGTGCCTTTTCGCTGCCACCGCGGCGGCGCACGACATCATCACCACGCCGATCACCTGGGACCGCGAGATTTCCCGCATCGTGTATGAGCGCTGCGCGAGTTGCCATCACGAAGGCGGCCAGGCCTTTTCGCTGATGACTTACGCCGACGCTCGCCCTTGGGCGGTCGCGATCAAGGAAGAAGTCTTCGAGCGCCGCATGCCACCGTGGGGCGCCGTAAAAGGCTTCGGCGATTTTCGGGACGACAAGGCGCTTACGCCTGAGCAACTGGAACTCATCACCAGTTGGGTGGGAGGCGGGGTGCCGGAAGGCGAGGCCAAGGATCTGCCGCCAGCGCCAAAGTTCGAACAGCCTCTCCTGGATTTACAGGCCGGCGGCGTCATCTCCGTGAACGGCGAATGTCAGCTCGAAAAGGACTTCAAGCTTCTTGCCATCTGGCCGAAATCCGTGCCCGATGACGCGGACTTTCAAGTCACAGCCGAGCGGCCCGACGGTAGCATCGAACCGCTGATCTGGTTTGAACACTTCCACGCCAAGTTCACACATTCGTTCGTCTATCGCAATCCAGTCGATCTTCCCGCCGGAACGAAAATCCACGGTGTGCCCCCGGGGTCGACCATCGTGCTGATGCCCGCAAACTAGTCGAGTTCCTTAACCGGAACGTCGAAGTGCGCGGTGTTCACCACGCCCTTGCGCTGGAACTGCACCCAGATGCGATAGGTCCGCGCGCGCGGGAACTCCAGGCTGAACTGCACCTGCGGGCCGCCGTCGGCAATGAAGGGATGCGTGTGGATCAGGTCGATCAGATCGTCGCTCGCGGCCAGCATGTGGGCCCACGCGCCGATGTATTTCTCTAGGCCGTCGGCGGGCGTGAGGTGAAAATAGATCTGCGTCTTTTGCGCGGCGATGGGCTGCGGCGGATCGGTGGTCATCTCCACCTGCATGTTTTCAGCTTGCTTCGCCGAATAATCGCGTGGAATCTGGACAGCCGGCGGACGCGTTCCGGCGACGAAAACAGTCTTGGCGATCAGTTGCGGCGTCGCGCCATCCGGGTAGAAATCGCCCAGCACGCGATACATGCCCGGCTTGGGGAACGCCAGCGTGAACAGAAACTCGCCGTCCGGCTGCAACACCGGATGATCGTGCACAAAGAATTGCAGGTCCTGGCTCACCACGAACATGTGGAACAGCTTCTCGTGGACGACCTGGAAATTCGTCACTGGGCGGTCCTTCCATGGATCGTGCACGGTGAACTTGAGCTGTTCGTTCTGATTGGGCTTGATGGCGCGCGGCGTGACCGCCAGGTCTAGGTGAAATTCCACCGGCTCGGGAATGCCCTCGCGCAGTTTCATGCCGCAGCGCCGACATGTGCCGGGCTGGTTGGAGCGCACATCCGGGTCCATGGGGCAGACGTAGACTTTGTCCTGCGCCCACACGAAACCCACTGCCAGCAGCAGCAACAGGGTGCAGACCGCCCAACGCATGTATTTATGATAGAACACGCGCCACACGGGCGCGCAGGAGCGCGAATAGGCGAGCTCTGACGGCATCGAACTCGACGTCTGGACGAAGCCGGCCAATCCGAGCCTACTTCATGGGCGAAAAATCGGTGGGATCCATGTAGGTGGAATCCACTTTTTCGACGATCTGCGCGCCGGGAGCCTGTTGCTCCTTCATCATCGCCTGGAATTCCGGGTCGGCTCGAAAAGCGTCCCAATGTTGCTTGGCTGCTTCGCGGCTGGGATGGGCCAGAATATAAACGAACGTGTCGTTGGATGCCGGTGCATCCTCCGGCGCCCAATAGCCGACGGCCTTCAGATCGTGCTTGGCGAACAGTTTCGTCACCTTCTCTCGAAACTCGTCGTGCAACGCGGAGGTTTTCCCCGGAACGGTATGGTAAATGCGAAGCTCGAATACGCGATGGCTGTCGGCTCGCACCTGGTTGAGCTCCATCAGGCGGGTAGTGAGCAGTGAGCCGGCGGCGAACGAAGCCAGAACGAGGGTGCTGATTTTCCAACGGTTGAGTGTCATGGCCAGCGATATTAACAGACGCGCCGCCGATACGCAATCGGAGCCGAGTTCGGAGTCTTACCCAAACGGATTCTCGTCCGCGCTCGGGCCGTAAATGCTCGGAACCGGCACATCCAATAGCCGCAGATAAACGGACAATTGGCCGCGGTGATGGTACCAGTGATTCAGCAGGAGCGCGCGCAGCATGGCGATGCGAGGCATGGCCATCAATTCGCGGCCTTGCGATTTCGCGCGCCAGGTGGCGGTAGCAGTGGAATCCGTGAGGCCGGCCAGGTATGCTTGCGCCGACCGCACACTCGAGTCCAGCGCCGCGAGAATTTCCGCCCCGCTTTTCGGCTGCGGTGGAGTGAAGGCAGCCGGGTTCACTTCGAACTCGTCGCTTTGCGCGATACGCGTAATGCCTTCCGGAATGGTCGCCACGTGCATCGCGAGTTGTCCCAGCGACATCGATTTCGGGTGCGGTTTCCAACCGAATTGGTCTTCGGGAACCCGCTCCAGCACTCGCCGCGTGGTGGCGGCCTCCTGGCCGAGCTCTCCTTGGGTCACTTGCAAAACGTCGATCATGTCGAGCCTCCTTCCTCCCAGAATTGCAGGTCGTAATCTATGGCGCTTGCCCGACGAAAACGGTCCCCGCGACTTCAGTTCCGGTCACCGTCACGGGTTGCGCTCCCGGCGACTCGGCTCCGATGTTGAAAAGCTGAACTTCGGCGGTGCATTCGGATAGAGTCGCGGTGCAGGCAAAGTCGTCCTGCAACTTCGAAGGAACTTGTAGATTGACTTGCGTCACCAAGGGATTCGCCTGCGCAACGCCGGTCACGGTCCAGCCATAATTGGACGAAAGCTGCAGCGGCTCGGAGGTGCCCGCCGGGTTGGGGGAGACCCCATTCAGGAACACGGAAATCACCGAGCCCAAGGGTGCAGGATTGCTGGACGAATTCACCGAGCCATCGGCATTCAAGGCCAACGCCTGGGACGGAAAACTGCTGGAATTCGAAGCGGGCGGCGGCGCCGCCAGGTACAGCGTCATGTTCTG
The DNA here is from genome assembly GCA_030039005.1 of Bryobacteraceae bacterium. Next base: position 26,362 of record JASHQT010000538.1, on the reverse strand, counting down.
GTACGTCAGCGGGAGCTCGCGCGCGGGGGACGAAACGCCGTTCACCGTTACCGTCATATCCATGGCGAAGTAGGAAGCAAGCGACCCCGGCACGGCGAAATTGATCTGCGTGGGCGACACGTAGAGCAGCGGCGAGGGAGTGGAGCCGAAACTCACGTCGACGCCTCCCAGAACGCCGGTCGCATAATTCGTGGCGGTAACCGGTTTCGCCGGCCCCAGATTCGTTCCGAAAATGGTCAGTACTTGATACGGCGCCACAGATCCGGCGAGCGCGTAATCCGCCGCGTCGACGATACAGGCGATCTGCGGCGTGCCCGCGGGCGGTTGGGGCTGGGAGAAATCCACCGCGCCGAGATACGCGCCGGCCGACGGCCCTGGTGGCAAATATTGAAGCGTCAGCGCGCCCGGCGTGAAGGGAAAATCGGGCAGGCTGGTGGAACCCGCCAGCCACAACGTGGTACCAGACAGCGCCACACCGGAAATGATGAGCGTCGAGCCGCCGATGAATTGCGTCCCACGCACGTTGCCGGTGTTCGCGTCCACTTGGGACGCATACGAGGATTTCGAGATCTGCGCATTGGGCTGGCATTGCGCGGGGAGGTTCGGAAGCGCCGGCAGAGTGCCGGGAACATCGTAGCCGTAGGTGGGGCCGGGGAGATCGCCAATCATCCCACCCACGTAGACATTTCCGCTCGAATCCAGTTGCACCCCCGCGCCGCCCACGGGCACGGAAAACAGCAGCTTCGAACCCGTGGGATCGAGCTTGGTGAGAAACGGCAATGCCGGAATCGGCTCCAGGTCAGGTACGCCCGATGGTAAGGCCGGAGGTGGGATCGTGTACGGGTACGTGCCGCCCGCGATGCCGGTGAGATAGACGTCGCCGCTGGAGTCCACCGCCAGCCCGGTGTTTGTCGTGTTATCGGTGCCGGACACGGAAGTGGAGAAGATCAGCGTCGACCCGGTGGGATCCACTTTCGTCACGTACTGGTTCTGACCCTGGAATCCGCCCCCGGTGCAAGGGGCGACGCATTCGATGAACGCTGGAAAGGTGGTCTGATAAGCCTCCGGCGTCGTCGGATAATCCAACAAATACGTGCTTCCCGCCACGTAGATGTTGCCTGCCGCGTCGAGCGCCAGCGCGGAGCCGCCGATTCCAGTAGCCGCAAATACGAGCTTCGTGCCGGTGGGGTCGAGTTCGAGCAAGTATGGATGATTCGCGCTGTCGGAAATCGTGTACGCACCCGCGGTGGTCGGAAAACCCGAGGACTGCGTAGCACCGCTCACTAGGACCTGGCCCGATGCAGTCACGGCCACGGCCTGTGCCTGGCTGACGGTGGATCCGCCGAGCAGATCGGAAAATACAAGATTCCCGTCTGGATCAAACTTTGCGACGAAGGACCGCTGATCCGTTTGACTGGTCGGCGCGGTTCCCAGATTCCCGCCGGTGGTCACCGGGAAATCGGGCGACTCCGTGATGCCCGCGATATAGGCATTGCCCGCGCTATCGACGGCGACGGCGTTGGCCGAATCCCCCACCGATCCGCCGAAATACCGCACATAAAGATACTCGGTGGCTTGCGGATTCAGCTTCGCGATCAGCGCCGTGACGTGCGGATTCGGCGCATCCACCGAGGCGCTGGCGGCCAGATAAATGTTGCCCGCGGAATCCGTGGCGATCGCGTACGGTGTGAAGCCGTTACTCAAGTAAGTCGAATAAGTGATCTCAGGATAACTCGGGATGGTCGGAGTGGTGGCTGCGACGGGGGGCGCGGCCGCGGATCCCAGACAGAAAACGAGTAAATAGGCACAAATCTTCATAGAGGAATCTCCAGCGGACGCAGGACGCCCCGAGGATAGCACAGGAAACCCCTGCGCTCCGCTTCCGCGGGCAGCTAGCTGGCACAGTGCGGAGCCGCCATCTAAATCGTTCCGCGGGATACCGGCGGTCCGCTCCGTTGTGCCGGCAATCGCTCGGAAGTACAATACCAGCCATGCGACGCAGAGACTTCGTTGCCGCTGCCGGCGCTGCCATAGCCGCGCCTTTTGCCCTCCAAGCGCAGACTTCCACAGACCGGCCGAGCACCGGCCGCCTCAAACAATGCGTTACGTCGTTTCCGTTCGACTCCAAGATGCCTTTCGAGGACCGCTGCCGGGAGGCGGCGCGGCTGGGCTGCGTGGGCTTCGATCTGGTGGGTCCCAAGGACTGGCCGGCACTGAAGAAATACGGCCTGATCCCCACCATGGCGCCCATGCGCGGCGTCACCATGGAAGACGGAATCATCCACAGAGAGGCTCACGAAACAGCTTTCGGCGCCATGGGCGAGGCCATCGATGAGTGCGCCGCCGGCGGCGCGCCGAATATCATCATCGTGGGCGGTCAGCGCAAAGGCATGTCAGATGCTGAAGGCGCGGATAACGCTGTCCTGTTTCTCAATCGCATGAAGGCGCGCGCCGAGGACAAAGGCGTCACGATCTGCATGGAGGTGATGAACAGCAAGCTCCAGGACCCCGCCCTGGGCCGCAAGGACCAAATCTGCGATCACATCGCTTGGGGCGTGGAGGTAATCAAGCGTGTGAATTCGCCGCGCGTGAAAATCCTCTGCGATATTTATCATCTGCAAATCATGGATGGCGATATTTGCCGCAATATCCAGACGAATTATCAATATATCGCACATTTTCACACGGGAGGAGTGCCGGGGCGTCACGAAATCGACGAGACGCAGGAATTGAACTACCGCTTTATCGCGAAGACCATTGCGGACTTGGGATACACGGGCTACATCGCCCACGAATTCCGCCCGTCGCCCGGACGCGATCCTCTGCAGAGCTTGAAGCAAGCTATCGAGATTATGACTGTTTAGTCAGCTCGTGCGCGGCGCCGGAGCCATTCGAACTGGGCGCAGGAGCCGATTGGTTCTCGTATGTAATGGTTGCCTGCGTGGGGACCGCCAGCGCGGTTCCGGCCGCTTCCACGGCGTCCAGGATCGCCAGGAACAGATCCTGCTGGATCCTCATGAACTCGTCGCCATCGAGCGTCAGCACGTAAATGAAAATCTCGATGTCGAGCGAATAGGTGCCGATTCCCACGAAGCGCACCGGCAACGTGCCGGTTTCAAACTTCCGGTTTTCCTTAAGGAGCTTGGTGATGGATTCGAGAACCGAACGGACCTGGGACGGTGTAGTGTCGCGCTTCAGGTTGAGCGTTACGTGAAACAGGGTTTTATCTTTGCGGTCGAAGTTTTCGATGGTCATCGTGGAGAAGGACCCGTTGGGGATGGTCATTAGCGTGCGGTCGAGCGTACGAATGCGCGTGGAGCGCAGACCGATGTCTTCCACGGTTCCCATGCTGCCGCCGAATTTGCAGAATTCTCCCACCGACACCGGCCGGTCGCTGATCACGGCCACGCTTCCGAAAAGATTTTCGATGGTCTTCTGCGATGCCAGCGCGATGGCGACGCCGCCGATGCCGAGGCCGGCGAGAAGCGTGGTGGTGTTGTACCCCCAGGCGGTGAGAACGGCGGCAATGATGAGGAGGAAAACCACAACTTTGGCGACTCGTCCGGATAGCGGCAGAACGGAATAAGAGAACGCCCGGTATCTGGACTGCAGCCGGGCGCGAAGATGCCGCACGATCAGATCGATGATGACCGCGCAGAGCCAGAAGATCCCCCAGAAGAACAACAGTGCGAGAAAGCGGCCTAGGTATAGACGCGCCAGAGCTGAGGGCGCGAACCATTCCATGCCGGCGCGGAACAGCGATACCGAAAGCAGCAGCCGCAAGGGTCCCAGGAAGGTCTGAAACAGCGCCAGATTCCAGGCCGGCGCCACCCTCTTGACGGCCAGCCGCGTCAGCCACAACGCCAGGTGCGAGATCCACTTGGAGAAGACCGCCAGCGCGATCGCAAGCAGCGCCATCCCGATCCAGCGCCACAACGGAGTGCCGATGAATTGCCAATTCACCAGCGGGAGCGGCAGATGCCGTTCGATCGCCGAATTGTTGGTCTGCTGCGCGATGAGTGGGATATTGGCCACGCTGCCGGATGAAAACAGCCATACCTCATTGCCGGACTTCAGCTTGACGCGCTGGAGGTCCAACTCGATCGTCCGGCCATTGACCTGAAACGTGTCCACGCGATCCACGCCGGGCGGAAGATTGTCCGAGAGATCGCCCTCCGGATTGCGGCTCAGATTGCCGACATCGAAGCCGGTATCCTGGTCGAGGATGGCGGTGAGTTCGCGGGCGAGCTCGGCGCCGTTCTTGAGGCGCTGATCTTCCGGCATATTGCGCAAGTCGAGATACCGCCAAGCCTTGGCATAGTCGTGAGCGTGGGCTGCCTCAAGAAACGCCACTACCGCGCTTTGCGGCGAATCGCGATTGAGCGGGTCGTTACTGGCTGCCGGGGTGCTCGACTTCGCGGCCGGAAGAATTTGCGCGGGGGCGCGGAAATCGATGCAGACTGTGGAGAGCAAAAGGTAAACGACAATCCTCGTGTTCTTCATCGTGGCAGTGATGCTGCACGTAGACGGCCAGAACCGCTTGTAACCGTTAGACGCTGGCCAGCACCGCGGTAGACGTGGTCAAGGCGCCGCCTGCGGCTGTGAAGGCCGAAAACATTTCAGCGGCCTTCTGTTCGTCCAGCGCCTGGATCGCGTCGGTCACGATGGCCACCGGCTTCCCCGTTTTGAGCAAGCCGAAGGCGGCGAAGCGCACACAGATTTCGGTAACCACGCCGTAGACGAGGTAGCGCTCGGCGTTGAGCCGGGCGAGCAACGGCTCCAGGTGCGGGTTGCTGAAGCAGTCGAGCTGTTGTTTTTCGAGGATGAGCTGGCGCACGCCTTCTCGCTGCCCGGGCACCGTCGCGCGCGAATCGAGCAGCGTGATGGCGGGCTTATGTTGGCCCGTGGTCCCGGCGACGCAGTGGTGGGGATACAGTTTGAATTCAGGATCGTCTTCCGAGTGCGCATCCATGCTGGAGATCACCACGGGCGCGCGGCGGTTCAGTTCACCGATGACCGGAAGAATCCGCTCGGCGCCCGGCACGTACAGCGCGCCCGCCGGATACACGAAGTCAATCTGCGTGTCGATGTCGAAGAAGACCGCTTTCATTCTGGACCTGCTCGTACAGCGTCAGCAGTTCGTCGCTTTGATCGACGCGATATTCCTGCCCGGTATCGAACAAGCTGCGGACGGCGATAGGAAGCCGCTTGATGCAATCGGCGGCATATTCGCGCGCGACCGTGGCCGTGGCCAACGGTTCGATCAACTGGCCACCCAGGATCACGGGACGCAGCAGCGCCTTGGCTTCCTCCTCGCCCGGGCCGCAGCCCATGCATTCCCAGGAGCGCGCGATCACGTCGTGCGTGGCGAACCGAAACACCTGCTTGGCGCCGGGGAGGGTGTGCTTGTCCTCGCTGAATTTCGCGGTGAAGCGTCCGTTCAGTTCCACCAGCTTGTAGACCACACCCAGGCTGGGCGAATCGGCCGATGTCGCCAGATCCGTCCCCACTCCGAAGGCGTCGATGGGCGCACCGGCGGCGGCGAATTCCAGGATCTTATATTCGTTCAGATCGCTGGTAGCCATGATTTTGGCGTTCTTCAAGCCGGCGTCGTCCAGGATCTTGCGCACCTCGCGCGAAAGCTCTACCAGGTTGCCGCTATCCAGCCGCACGCCCCACAGCGGGTGGCCCAGCGCAGCGGCGGCGCGAGCGCCCTCGATAGTGTCATACGTATCGATCAAGTACGCGGTCGTATCGCCTAGCAGTCTCTGCAGCCGCTCGAAGGCTTCCATCTCCGTGGGGAAGGACTGCACCCACGAATGCGCGGCCGTGCCGAACACGGGAATTCCATAACGAAACCCGGTCTCGGTATTGCTGGTGCCGATGCAGCCTCCGATGTACGACGCGCGTCCTGCCAGCACGCCCGCTTCCGGAGAATGCGCGCGGCGCGCTCCGAAATCCACCACCGCGCGTCCGCCGGCCACCTCCACGATGCGCGATGCCTTGGTGGCCACCAGCGATTGAAACCCGATCGCGGCGAGCAGATACGTTTCCACGATCTGCGCTTCCATCAGCGGCGCGCGAATGGTGAGGAACGGCTCGTTGGCGAAAATCGGCGTGCCTTCCCGCATGGCGAACAGGTCGCCGGTGAAGCGGAGATCACGCAGGGCTTCGAAAAAATCGCCGGAGACGCATCGGAACTGCGCGAGGCCGCGAAGATAGTCAATCTCTTCGGCGGTGAACTTGAGGTGCAGCAGGTAATCGACCGCTTGCGCCAGGCCAGCCGCCAGAACATAGTTGCGATAGCGCGGCAGACGGCGGAAAAACAGCTCGAATGTCGCGATTTCCTGAGCTTTGCCCGCCTCAAAGTAACCAGCGGCCATGGTGAGCTGGTAGAGGTCGGTAAGCAGGCCGGTCACTGATCGTATTTTATCAACGGCTTTTGTTAGGCGCTTAACGCGCGGAGCGGTTACTTTTTGGCTGGGGCGGCAGGCTTGACATCGGAGGCGGCTTGCGTCAGATCGTCGATGGTTTTCGAATCCAGCCCGTACAGCGCGGGCTCGTTCTCCCGCTCGGCCACGTAATCCGAGCCTTGCTTGGCGAGCAAAACCTTTTCCGTAGTCTTTCCGTCCATGGAAACCACCGTGATATCGATCGTGGGCGCGCCCAGCGATCCGGTATCGATAAACTTGCTGGCCGAAAGGTCGCGCAGCTTATCCAGGAACGACTGGACGCTCACCGAGTCCATCTTCTTGCCGTTCGAGAACCAGTCGTCGCCGCCCTTGGTGAAGCCGTAGAACTTCCCGTTCACGTGCAATTCAATCTTGCTTGGATCGTTGAACCCGAAATCGAAGAGCTTCTTGTTGCGGAAATCGTCCACGGATTTATCGACGCCCGTTCCCAGGTCCGCCGTGACTTTATACACGCCCGGCACGACGCTCGATTTGGCGTAGTAATCGTCTTTCACCTTGCGAATCTCGATTTGCTGGTTGCCGGAAGGATCGGTGAACTTCACGGTGGCAACGGGAGCGCCGGAGGCGAATGAAGCCGCGGCCTTCTTGGCATCGTCGTCGGAAAGCGTCAAATCCATCTTGGCGTCTTTCAGCTTGCGCAGCATGTCGTCCACTTGCGAGCCGTCGGCGCGGTAGGGCTTGGGTTTCACGATCTGCCAGTGGTCCTTGTCGCGGCCGAAAACGATGTTCTGCTTTTTCGCATCCAGCTCCACCTGGCTGACCTTGTCCTGATCGAACGTCAGCAGGCGTTTATCGCGCAGGTCGTTGGGGGACTTATCCAGGCCGGTCTTCGCATAGCTCGCCACCGTGTACACTTTCGGACTGCCTTCGAGCATCGCGTATGTGCCGCTATTGGTTGGCGTGTCGTCGCCGAACAGAAGCTTGCTCACCTTGCCCTTGGCGGTGACGTCCACTTCCAGGCTGGGCGAACTGAGGCCGTACGTGCCCAAATTGGACGCCTTGTCGTCCACCACGCTATCCGAGTTGACGGTGGCGGCGGCGTAACCGAGCTGAATGGCGGCATCCTGATCGGCCGGATAGGCCTTGGGCGCCGTGATCTGCCATTTGCCGTTGGTCCTGTCCAGTTCCATCGGGTCGGCGCCCTTCTTCTTCAAAACGATTTTGGTGAGATCGCCCTCGTTAAGCGCCAAAATCTTCGGCGACGCGTCGGCGGGAGGCTTGGCGGCCTCCGCGGCCTTCTCCTTATTGGAGAAATAGAGGCCGACGCCGAGACCGGCCAACAAGACGACAGCGACTAACAGACCACGAAAGCGCATCCTAACGTATCTCCGTTTACTCCTATCTTCGTTTGAACCAAACCAGCACGCCGCCGAAGATGACAATCAGCGGGAGGAAGATCTGGCTGGTAAATTGGACGGTCCGGAACTGAGCGCGCGTCAGATTGATGCGGCGATCTTCCGGCGCCTTAGGCGGAATCGCGATCAGATCCTCATCTGACGACAGCCAGTTGACCATGTTGAGCAACAGATTGCGATTGCCGCTGAATCCCAGCGCTTGGTTGGAGGCCCAGCCGGAATTGCCGATGACCACGTAGCGGCCGGAATCGCTCGGCTTCGCGCCGTTGTAGGTGCCCGCGACAGCCAGCGTGAACGGCCCGTGCTTGTCTTTGTTCGGGTCGATCCGAATCTCGGCGGAAGCGAGATTGTAGGTGGCAAAGCTGTCCGCCGAGGTGGAGAACAACTTCGTGTTCGTCGTTTTGTCCGTGTTCTTCGTCTCGAGCGAACGCGACAGCGGGAACGCCGTGGAAACGTTCGTGAGATCGTTCACGATGGGGTGCGAGTCGTACGTCAGAACCACCGGCGCCTCCGGACCGCCTCCCAGGAGCTGCGACGCGGCGCTTTCGTCCAGGAGCAAATCCTTGTCGAGCGTGACGCCCCAGCTATCGAGCAGAGCGGCCAGAGCGTCGTTATCGGAGATCTGTTTGCGTCCCAGCTTGAGCGGCGGATCCAGCATGAACAGCGCGCGCCCGCCCGCTTCCACGTACTTCTTGATGGCGTCCACTTCGGGCTGGATGTAGTCTCCGGTCGGCCCGCCGACCACCAGCACGGTGCAATCGGAAGGCACCTGGGCTTTTTCCAGCAGGTTGATGCTCTGGACTTTGTAGTTGTCCTTCTCCACGACGGATTGAAAGCCGGAGAATCCTTCGCCCTGTTGCGAGGAATCGGTCAACTGGTGCTCGCCGTGCCCGGTAACGACGCAAACATTGCGGGCACCTCCCTTCAGCGCGCGGATCAGCGCGCCGGTGACGCCTTCTTCATCGAAGGTCTTCGCGTCCTCACGCCGCGTTCCAATGGTGATCACCGCTTCGCCCGTGCGGTTGACGTTTTCCGCGCGGGCGAGCGTAGGATTCTTCAGCAAATCGACGTATTCGATGTGGACCCTGGGCGATAAATTCCGATAGCGATCCAGAAGGTCCTTGGCGTTTTGCATGCCACTGGCCTGATCGAAATAGGTGATCGTGATGTCCTGCTTCAGTTCGCCCACCACCTTCTTGGTCTGATCCGATAGCGTGAAGCGCTTATTCGCCGTGGCGTCGTACGACTTGTTGTACCGGTTGGCGAGGAAATTCGCCACCACCAGCACGGCGAGAATCACCAGGATGTAAACCGTCACGTACGCCGCGTACTTGCTTTGTCTGGTCTGAATCCAATGCTGAGCCACTTACGACCTCCACCGCAGAGATTCCATGGAGCGCGAAGTGAGGAACAGCCCCAGGAAAATCACGGATACATAAAACACTGCATCTTTGGTATCGATGACGCCTTTGGAGAACGAATCGAAATGCGTGATCACCGACATGTACGCCAGCACTTTGGCCCACGCCGCGGTTTCGTATCCCGACACCCACTCCAACACCCACAGCAGCAGGCACACGCCGAACGTCGCGGCGCCGGCGATGATCTGATTCTTGGTGAGTGTGGAAATGAAGGTGCCGATGGCCAGCAACCCGCCGGCTTGCAGCAGCAGGCCCAGATATCCCACAGCCAGCGGTTTCCAGTCCGGATTGCCGTAGCGGAACAGGAAGGCGAAGTTGATCGCGCTGAACAGCAGCAGCACGGCGTAGAGGATCATCGCCGAGAGCCATTTGCCGATGATGATTTCCGAATCCCTCACCGGCGACGTGGCCAGCAACTCGATAGTGCCCAGTCGCTTCTCCTCGGCGAACAGCCGCATGGTGATCATGGGGATGAAGAACAGCCCCACCACGCTGATGTTCGAAAGCAACGGGCGAATGACGTATTCGTTCACGCTCATGGGGCTGGCCTGGCCGCTCATCTGTGATTGCAGGCTGGCCATGTTGAAATATCCCACCGAGTTCCAGAAGAAGAACCCGAAAATGATCGCGAACATGGTCAGCAACAGATACGCCACCGGAGAAACAAAGTAACTGTTCAACTCCTTTTGGCAGATCACCCAGATATTTCTCATTGCAATTCTCCTTGCGCGACCGCCTCGGCCGGGACTGCAGCGGGCTCCTCTTCGGCCGCTTCGGCCCCCGTCAACTGCAGGAAGATCTCTTCCAGGCTCATCGCGGCGGAGCGCAGCTCGTTCAGATTCCAACCGGATTCCACTACCGCGCGCGCCAGGTCCCCGCGAATGAAACGGTCCTTCAAGCTCTCCACTTCGAATACCGAGCGGTTTCCGCGCGTGTCCTTCAGCAGAACGCGGCTGACGCCATTGACCGTCTCCAGCCGATGCTGGACCGTGTGCGCGTCGAGCGCGCCGTGCCGTCCCTCCACTTCCAGCACCACGGATTCGGCGCCGCGCGCGCGATTTTGCAGGTTTTGCACGGAATCCGTGGCCACCAGCTTGCCTTTGTTGATGATGAGCACCTGCTCGCAGGTCTGCTCTACTTCGGGCAGAATGTGGGTGCTCAGGATGATGGTGTGGTCGCCCGCCAGACTCCGGATCAAATCGCGCGTTTCGATGATCTGCTTGGGGTCCAGGCCCGCCGTCGGTTCATCCAGAATGAGAACGTCGGGATTGTGGATGATGGCCTGCGCCAGACCCACGCGCTGCCGGTAACCTTTGGACAGCTTGCCGATCAGCCGGTGGCGCACGTCGGCGATGGCGCAGCGTTCGGCAACTTCCGTGACGCGGTTCGCGAGGCTCGCGCCCGACATGCCCTTGAGCTTGCCGACGAATGTCAAGTACTCGCCGACCTCCATCTCTTGATAGACGGGCGGCGACTCCGGCAGATACCCGATCCTTTTTTTCACTTCAAGCGGCTGTTCCAGCACGTCGAAGCCGGCGACGTTGGCCGTGCCTTCCGAAGGCGGAAGAAAACACGTCAGAATGCGCATGGTTGTGGTCTTGCCGGCGCCGTTGGGTCCCAGGAATCCCACAATCTGGCCCTTCTGTACTTGAAACGAGATGTGGTCCACCGCAAGCGTGCGGGCGTATCTCTTCGTGAGGCCTTGAACTGTAATCATAGATAGACTCGGAGGAACTGCGATAACTGATTCGGGGCGCCTCGCCAGAGGCCTGCTCCGATCAGGCTGTTGCTCTCACATGATAAAAATCGCTGGAGGCTTCTGTCAATTTGGCTTGTGCTGCCAAGTTGTCTCAGTATGTTAGACGTATCCAATTTCATTCCGTCAGGGCAAAACCCATAATTTGCATGCCTGCGTCGACATAAATTATGTTGCCGGTGACGCCCCGTCCCAGATCGCTGGCGAGAAATACCGCGGTGTCAGCTACTTCAGCGGGGTCCGTAGTTCGGCGTAGCGGAGCGATCTTCGCGCTCCCTTCTAGCATTTTAGAAAAGTCGCGAATCCCGCGGGCCGATGTAGTTTTGACGGCTCCCGCGGAGATTGCGTTTACGCGAATATTGGACGGGCCAAGGTCGGCCGCCAGATACCGCACCGAAGCCTCGAGCGAGGCCTTGGCAACGCCCATCACGTTATAATTTTCCACCACGCGCGATGAACCCAGATACGTCAGCGTGGTGATGGAACCGCCGGATGCCATCAGGGGAGCGGCGGCCCGCGCCACAGCCACCAGCGAATAGGCGCTCGCATCCTGGGCGAGCGCGAACCCGGCGCGCGAGGTCTCGATAAACGGGTGGCTCAGGTCCTCGCGGTTGGCGAACGCGATGCTATGAACCACGGCGCTGAGTCCCGTACCTTGAGTCTTTAGCTCATCAGCTAAGGCGTCGATTTGGGCGTCCTGGGTTACATCGCAGCCGATCGTCTGCTGGGCCTGGATCTCGTGAGCCAGCTCCTCCACGGTCTGCTTTTGCCGGTCCCCTTGGTACGTCAGAATTACGCGAGCGCCTTCGCGAACAAAGGCTTTGGAAATGGCATAGGCGATGCTCCAGCGGTTCGCGACGCCGAGAACAAGGGCAGTCTTGCCCTCCATCAGTTGGGGCATGGACTTACATATTGTAACGCGCGGCAGCGTGGTCAGCCTTGACACCCGAAGGGCCGGGGCAAATAATCAGAACTAAAGGCGCAATTCTCGGTTCGCGCCCCAGGGAGGGGAAAATGCAGGCTCGCGGATTTCGCGGGATCGTTTTCGTGCTTGGCTGCGCGACCGTAGCTTCAGCCGCGAGCGTCGGAACGCCCGAGATCACCTTCACCAAAGACATCGCGCCCATTTTTCAGGCCAAATGCGAAACCTGCCACCGTCCCGGCGAAATGGCGCCGATGTCTCTCGTCACCTACCAGCAGGTGCGCCCCTGGGCCAAGGATATCCGGCAGCGCGTGGCCGCGCGGCAGATGCCGCCGTGGCACATCGATCCGACAGTCGGCATTCAATCCTTCGCCAACGACATCTCGCTCTCCAATGCCCAGATCGAAACCATCGTGAAGTGGGTCGCGAACGGTGCGCCCGAGGGCGATCCCAAAGACATGCCGCCGCCCAAGCAGTGGCCCGAAGATAAGGGCTGGAAATTGGCCGATCGGTTCGGGCAGCCGGATCTGGTGGTCTCATCGCCAGATTACACCATGCCGGCCCGCGGCCAGGACGTCTGGTTCCGTCCGTTGACCGAGATTCAGCTCACCGAGCCGCGCTGGGTTCGCGCCGTCGAGATCCGTCCACATACGCCCGCCGGCCGCAGGATCACGCACCATGCCCTCGCGTTTTTGCAGCAGGAAGAGCCCGGCAGTCATACCGGGATCGTCACGCAAGGGCTGCTGATGGAATGGGCCGTGAATAAGAATTTCGACATTTATCGCCCCAACACCGGCAAGCTTCTGGTGCCGGGCGCGCGCATCTGGTGGGAGATGCACTACCATGCGGCGGGCGTTGAGATTCGCGATCACGTGGATCTCGCGATTTACTTCTACCCCAAAGGGCAGGAGCCGAAATACCGCACCTATCTCACCGCCTTCGCCGGAACCCCCGGCAGCGCTGCGTTCGGCGTGCTCGACATCCCGCCGAATTCCGTGGTGGAGTCGGAAGGATATACGACGTTGCGCGCGCCTGCGCGCCTCGAAAATTTTCAGCCGCACATGCACCTGCGCGGCAAGGCCATGCTGCTCGAAGCCATTCTTCCCGACGGCACCAAGCGCACGCTGAGTTACGTGGATCATTTCAACTTCAATTGGATGACCAACTACATTTATAGCGACGACGCGGCGCCCGTGCTGCCCAAGGGCACCATCATCCACGTGGTGGCGTGGCACGACAACACGGTGAACAATCCCAACAATCCGGACCCGGATCAATGGGTGGGATGGGGCGATCGAACCGTGGATGAAATGGCCCACGCCTGGGTGAATGTCACGTACATCAGCGAGGACGACTATAAAGCATGGTTGAGCAAGACACGGTTGAGCCAAGATGACGTGCACACCGGTGCGGCCCTCGCGGTGCGGTAACTCCCTTCGAATTTGTGCGGTTCTCACGCTCTGCGCCGGCTCAGCCTTCGCGCAGCCCCAACAGGTCCGCGTGGAGCCGGTGCACGATTCCGGACAAAGCGTCACCGGCGCGTTTGAAGGCTGGTTTGCCAATCCCGATGGAACATTCAGCCTGCTGTTCGGCTATTTCAATCGCAACGCCAAAGAAGAACTGGATATTCCGGTCGGCGAGAACAACAAGATGGAACCGGGCGGGCCGGATCGCGGGCAGCCCACGCATTTTCTGCCGCGCCGCCAGTGGGGCATGTTCACCATAACGGTGCCCAAGGATTTCGGATCGAACAAGCTCACCTGGACACTGACCGCGCATGGCATGACCACCGTGATCCCGGCCAGCCTGAATCCGCTTTGGGAGATTTCGCCGTTTCAGGATTCGTCCGGCAACACACCGCCGTTCGTCGGCTTCTCAGAACAAGGTCCGTTTGCCCAAGGCCCGCGCCAAGTGAGCACGCGCTTGTCCGGGACCGTCGGAGATCCCGTCGCTCTCCATATCTGGGTCGCCGACGACGAGCACCTGGTGCCGGGCGAAGCACGCCCCCCCGCTCCACCGGTGACGCTCACCTGGAGCGAGTTTCGCGGACCGGGTGCGGCAAAGTTTTCAGATACCCATCCGCTGATTATGCCGCGCGATTTTGTCGCGCCCTCGAACGTTCCGTTTCACGGCGAGGCAAACACCATGGCGACGTTCAGCGCGCCCGGCGAGTACCAACTGCTGATCATGGCCAATGACTGGACCGGCGAAGGCGGCAAGGGGTTTCAATGCTGCTGGACCACGGCCACAGTCAACGTAACCGTCAACAAATAGCCGTTACACAGGCGCGTCGACGCCGCTCCACAGATTCATCGTGCTTAGTTCGTGACGTCCGCAAGCCTTCAAGTAACAGAAGAGCTGCGTGCGATAGGCGGCGTGACCGCCCAGCACCAGGTTGACGATCATCGCCCCGCGCGTGGTTTGGTTGCCGAACATGTCGATGGGCGCGCGAAAATCGGGCTCGGTCCAATCCCAGAGGATGCGCCCGTATTCGTCAATCTGGTTTCTAATCGCGGCCACGGCTTCGTCGAAAGACATCGCTTTCGCCCGCTCCTCCGCCGGACGGAAGAGCGCTCCCAGCGTCTCGCGATCGAACTTGCCGGTCTTGATCACCGCGAGCAGCGTGGGCCCCATGATCGCCATGTATTGCAGCAGTTCGAGTGTCGAGCGCTGCGTCAGAGTCGGCCGGTAGTCCAGTTGAGATGGGTCCACTTTGCCGGCCAGATGAACCAAAATCCGCGCTTCGTGTTGGAGGGAGCCAATAAGCTCTTCTTTGGTGAGGACCATGGGTCTCAGATATCCTACCACTCCACCACAGCGCTACGGCCGGCGGATTTTCACGATCTGGAATAGGTTGCTGTAGTCGTCCGTCCAGGGCCTCAGGTTCGAGCGCATCCGCGCGAGCGTTACGCTGGACGATTTGAAAACCGCGTCATGGAAGATCGCACCATCGCTTGCCACGTCCACCCAGTCGCTATTCGAAAAGTAATCCTCTTCTTCATCCTCGTCGTTGATATCCATCGCCGTTTTGCCGAAATCGTGCGCGTTGCGCGACACCACGGGCACCAGGTCTAGATAGCGATTCGATACGTGTACGGCGAGAATCCCGCTGGGCTTCAGATGCCGGAAATAGAGCGCGAAAGCCTCTCGCGTGAGCAGATGGACCGGGATGGCATCGCTCGAGAAAGCATCGATGGCCATCAGGTCGTATTGCTGGCTGGGCTGAGCTTCCAGAGTCAGGCGCGCGTCGCCTAAGAGCACCTGATGATCGGCTTTGCAATCGCGAAGAAACGTGAACCAGGTGTTCGCGACGGCGAGCGCCAGCGGATTGATTTCGTAAAAGCGAAACACGTCGCCCGCGCGGCAGAAGCTGGCTGTAACGCCCGCGCCCAACCCGACGACCGCCACGCGGATCGGCCCTTGCCGCTGGAGATAGGTCATCGCGCGGCCCATGCCCGACCACGGCCCGTAGTAACTGGTGGGATTGTCGCGATAGCGCGCGTCGAGCAACTGCTCGCCGTGATTGATGGTGCCGTGGATCAGGCGGCGCACGGGCGTGGTCTCTTCGTCCTCGGGAATATCGCGCACGCGCAGCACGCCGTAAAAATTGCGAACCGACATGCGGAAGTTCCGGTCGTACAGATGTTTTTCGTAACCCAAATGAATCGCGAGGCCCACCGTAAACGCAACCATCAGGACCCGGACGGCGGCGATCGGAATCTTGCTATGCCAGGGCTGCGGCGCGGCCCACAGCACGATCGCCGCCAGCGCCGGGCAGGCCACCATCGCCAGCGGCAGCTCCAAGTAGGTGTGAAACACGTGCGGCGCTATGAGCGCAACAAAAACACCCCCTAATGTTCCGCCCAGCGAGATCATCAGATAAAAGCCGGTAAGGTGCCGCGGGTCCGGTTTCAGGCGCGCCAGCTCTCCGTGGCAGACCATGCAGCAGACAAACAGTGTGACGACGAACGTCGGGATGGCCCAGGCGATGTTCGGATTGCCCTCGTTGTAGTAAATGGTGTAGGCCGCGCCATCGAGAGCGATCACCAGCAGCGGCAGGAAGACGCCGCGATGGTAGATCTTGTCGCGCTCGAAGCACAGGATGAAGCTGAGCAGATAGACGGAAAGCGGCAGAACCCAAAGGAAAGGAATCGGCGCGACGTTTTGGCTTAGGTGGTTGGTGATGGCGAGCAGCTGCGTGGACGCGCAGGCGGCGAGCGCGGTCCACAACACGAGCATCTTCCAACTCGGAGCCGGAACCGGCGGCGATGCCATAGTTTCATTCGGTTTGGCGGGAGCCGCGCGCAGAGCTTTCCACGCGACAACGGCGCACACCGCGACGAAAGCGACATAGAAGCCCGACCATCCATACGCTTGGCTGTGCGTGGTGAACGCCGGTTCCACTAGAAACGGATAGCCGAGCAGCGCGATCAGCGAGCCGAAGTTCGAAAGTGCAAACAGCCGATATGGGATCGCGCCCGGCTTCACCGCGACGTACCAGGCTTGCAGCATAGGACTGGTAGTGGAAAGCAGCAGATACGGAAGCCCGATGGTGGCGGCCAGCAGCAGCAAAATGCGCAAGGATGGATCGCCCGCCTGCGTCGGTTTCCAGCTTGGGGACGGCAGGATCGGCAGCAGCACGAGGCTCACGGCCATCAGGGCCACGTGCAGCCGGGTCTGCTGCTTCGGCCTGAGCGATCGCGTAGAACGATGCGCGTACAGGTAACCGGCCAGTAACGCCGCCTGAAAAAAAAGCAGGCAGGTGCTCCAAACCGCGGCCGATCCGCCGAACCACGGCAAAATGATTTTGCCGATCATCGGCTGAACGGCGAACAGCAGAAATGCGCTCAGGAAAATGGTGCAAGCGTATAACAACATCGCAAGTTTAATTGAGCATCATCGCACAGCCTGCGCGAGCCTCGCAGGCCTCGCAGGAGAGAAGCGACCGTAGGGGAGGCGCGCGGGATCGCTGTGCTAGACTTTAGGCGGATTGAGGCTTGCCCCGGTCGACTACCTGATCCTCGCGCTGTATTTCGCCTTCGTTTTGTCGATCGGCTGGATCGTCAAACGCAGGGTCGCCACCAGCGATGATTTCTTAACTTCCGGACGTTCGGTCCCCGTCTGGATCACCAGCCTCGCGTTCATTGCCGCGAACCTGGGTGCGCAAGAAGTCATCGGAATGTGCGCCTCCGGCGCCAAGTATGGAATCATGACCGCGCACTTTTATTGGATTGGCGCGGTGCCGGCCATGCTCTTCGTCGGCGTTTTCATGATGCCGTTCTATTACGGCAGCCGCGCGCGCAGCGTGCCGGAATATCTGAAACTGCGCTTCGATGAAAAAACGCGCGCGTTGAACGCCATCACATTCGCCGTGATGACTGTTTTTTCCTCCGGCATCTCCATGTACGCGCTGGGGCTGTTGTTCGAGCTCGTGCTGCACTGGAGTTTCACCTCTTCGGTGCTGCTTTCCGCGGCCATCGTGCTCGTCTACACGTTCCTGGGTGGGCTCACCAGCGCGATCTACAACGAAGTTCTACAGTTTTTCCTAATCGTCTTGGGCTTCGCGCCGCTGGCCATCTTCGCGGTCATGAAGGCGGGCGGATGGTCCGGCATTGTTGCGCGGCTCCCCGCGGTGATGACCAATACCTGGAAATACACCGGTAGTCCTGCGGAAAATCCCATGGGCGTGGAAGTGTTCGGGCTGATCGCGGGCCTGGGGTTCGTGCTGTCGTTCGGCTACTGGTGCACGGATTTCCTGGTGGTCCAGCGCGCCATGGCGGCGGATTCAATGTCGGCGGCGCGCCGCACGCCGCTGATCGCCGCCTTTCCGAAAATGATCATGCCGTTCGTGGTCATCGTGCCTGGCATCGCGGCGCTCGCGCTGTCGCACATGGGGCTCGGCTATGCGATCCCGCTGAAGGCGGGCGGCGTCCCCGATTACGATCAGACGCTCACCACTCTGATGGCCCAAATTTATCCGTCCGGAATGCTCGGTCTGGGACTGACGGCGTTGATGGCATCCTTCATGTCGGGCATGGCAGGGAACGTCACTGCGTTCAACACGGTCTGGACCTACGATCTCTATCAAGGACATATTCGCAAGCACGCGCCGGATTCGCATTATTTATGGATGGCGCGGGCCTCGACGGTGGCAGGCGTCGGACTTTCGATCGCAACGGCCTATCTGGCCACTCACTTCAACAACATCATGGATTTTTTGCAATTGGTGTTCGGCTTCGTCAACGCGCCGTTGTTTGCAACATTTTTATTGGGAATGTTCTGGAAGCGCGCCACCGGCCACGGAGCGTTTACGGGTCTGATCGCTGGTACCGCGGCCGCGGCCGCCACCCACGGCCTAACGTTGGCTGAGGGCAAAGGCGGATGGCTGGGCGCGGTGCTGCACACGTTTCCCTCTACCATGGCGCAAAACTTCTGGATCGCGATTTTCGCCTGGTCCACCTGTTTTGTGGTCACCGTGCTGGTCAGCTTGATCTCGGCGCCGCGCCGCGAAGCGGACTTGCAAAATCTGGTCTACGGCCTGACAAAAATTCCGCACGAGCAAGTGCGCTGGTACAAGCGGCCGGCGCCGTTGGCGGCCATCGTGATCGCCGCGCTGGTCCTGCTCAATGTGGTGTTTTGGTAATCGCAATGAACGACTTGCGCGTACCCATCGGCATTTTCTTCGCGCTCGTCGGCGTGATCCTTTGCGCCACCGGACTTGCGGCCGATTATCGCGCCCCGCTCGAATCGGCGAATGTGAATCTCTATTGCGGCGCGTCGATGCTAGTCTTCGGCGCGATCATGTTGTGGCTGGCGCGGCGATCGCGCTCGTAGTCCTCAGCGCCCGCGCACTGCATCCACTAAAGACACGTGATTATCGGCCAGAATCGTCCCCGTGGCGCGCTGCAAAGCCGCGCGCGCCTTCAGATACGAACTCTTGGCCACCACCACCGTGGACTGGGCCTGCGCCAGGAAGCTCTCATACTGAATGATGAAAAAGCTGGTGGATGCGCCCACCGCGAACTTGGCCTGCTCCACATCCAGCGATTCCTGCTGCAACTTCTCGGTTTGGACAGCCGCGTCGTAAGACGCCCGCGCGCGCCGCATAGCGATCACGGCGTCCTCCACTTCCAGTTGCGCCTGCTTGCGAAGCTGTTCTTCCAACACCTGGCCCTGCCGCAGCTGAATCTCGTCGCGCGCCACATCGGCCTGCGCGATCCGGTTTCGCAGAGGCAGGTTGATGTTGAGACCGACGCCATACTGTGGATACTTGCCCGTGGCAAGCTGCTGCAGCGCGCTTCCGTAGCCGCCGATCACAGGCTCGTTCACCGGAGCCACCAAAGGATTGAGCTGCGCCGCGAGCGCGTTGTTCTGACCCGTAACCACCAGGTCGATTTCCGGCCGCAGCTCATTGCGCGAGCCCTGCAAGTTGATCTGCGTGTTATCGATTTGAATGCCGGCTTGCGTGAGATCGGGACGATTCTTGTAAGCCTGCGCCACCAGGTCCTGCAGCGGCGGGATCTCCTCGGAGTTCGGAACCTCGATCGTATCGGTGGGAATGATGCGCGCGTTCAGCACTTCCGGATCGTTGTCGGTGCGCCGCGTGATCACGTTCTTCACGATCGCCTCCTGCTCCTCGAGCAATCCACGCGAGTCGATCAGGTCCTGGCGGATCGAATATACCTGAGCGTTGGCGCGCGTCAGCTCCACCGGCGCCTGCGTGCCTTCCTCCACTTCGGCTTTCGTGTCGGCGTACAGTTTCTCGGCCGATGCCAGCGTCTCTTCCTTCACCTTGACGTCTTCATACAGCGCGACCAAGTCGGTGTAAAGACGCTCGACGCCGTAGACGGTCGCGATGAGCTGCTGCTGGACCAGAAGATTGGCAATCTTCTGTTCGTTTCTTGCGATGCGGATGAACCGCCGGTTTACCGCCAGGCCGAAGCCGCGAAGCAGCGGCTGGGTTACGGTGAATCCCAGGCTGGAAGCGGTGTAAGGACTATAGGCGGTTTGCAGCGAGTTGCTGGTGTTGTACGAGTTGTTGAACCCGACGTTCACTTGCGTTCCAGCACCGAAGCCTTGGGTGTAGCCGAAGTTTGCGTTGGTGGTGTCGCCGGTGAGTGCGTTCACGCCGTAAGCCTGCGGGTCGGTATCGGGCACGGTGGAGCGGGTCCAGTTGATTTGGCCGGTCAGCGCCGGATCGAATTGCGGGATGGGTGAGCCGCTCGAAAGCGGGATGCCCTGCGACAACGCAAGATTATCGAGCTGCTCCGACAAGGCTCCGAGTTCCGAGGGATTGGTGGGTACCGATCCGGCGGCGCCGATGGTGGGAGTGGCGGCCGATGTCACCAGCGGGCTGGCCGGGCCGCCCACGCCCACGGGCACTTCAAACACGTTGTACGGCAGCCCTCGCAGCGCCCCGCCGCCTCTGGCGCGTACCAGCTCCGTATCGGCGGCGGGCATGTTGTAGCGCTCGAGCTGGACATCGAGATTGTTTTGGATCGCAAGGGTGATAGCGTCGGAAAGAGACAGATAAATGTTTCCCGAGCGCAGCAACTGGTGGATGAGCGGCGTATTGGAAAGATCCGCGGGCGCGACGGGGTGATACACGTAAGGCGACGACAGCCAGTTGAACATTTCCGCCGGGTAACCCGGAGACGCCAGCAGCAAAATCAAAAACACAGCGCTGATCTTTTTCATAATTGATTCGGTTCCACGCGCGCGGGCGGCGAAGCAGACCACGCCGCGCGTTCCTTTCGGAGTACGGGAGAGGAAGAAAGCCACGGAGCGCTAACGTTTCGTAGCGCCCGCATTACCCATGGCTGCCTGAATCGGACGAACTTTCACGCCATCCACAACGGAATCGTTAGGATTGGCGATGACGCGATCGCCGGCATGGACGCCCGCGAGGATCTCGATATTACTGCCGTAGTCGCGGCCCACCACCACGCGCTCAAAATGGACGGCGTTGCTGGCATCGAGGACGGCCACCATGGTGCCCTCCGGACGCACGGATAAGGTATTGCTCGGCAGCAGCAGCGGGGGATCCTTGCGGGGCAGATGCAGGTCCACCTCGATGTACATCCCGGGAAGCAGCTTGCCTTCCGGATTCGGCACCTGCACTTCTACCAGCAGGGTGCGGCTGGAGGGATCCAGGGCGTTCGCCGTGCGCGTGACCGTGCCCGCGAATTTGCGCTCAGGCAGTTCCGGTGTGGCCAGCGAGGCCATTTGCCGCGCGTGCACATCGTCGGCGTTGGCTTGCGGCACGTTCAGATACGTCCGCAGCAGGTTGGTCTGCGCGATGCGGAACAGCATTGTGGAACCGTTGTTGACCAGCGTTCCCACATCCACGTTACGCAGCGTGACCACGCCCGCAAAGGGCGCGCGAACCTTCAAATATCCCTGCATTTCGGTCAGCCGCCCCAGGCTGGCCCGGCTGGCCGCGATATTGGCCTTGGCAGCGTCCACGGCGCGCTCCAGCGCCTTTACATTGGCCACCTGCGCCTGATACTGCGCCTGGTATTGATCGTTGTCCTGCTTGGAGACCGCGCCGCGCTGCACCAGGTTGGCCCAGCGCTTGGCGGTGAGCTCGGCGATGGACTCATTGGCTTTGCCCTGTTCCAACGCCGCGTTGGCGCGCTCCAGGTCCGACTCGGACTGCACCAGCGCCGCTTGCGCCTGGCGCACCTGATCGTCCAGATCGGGCGCCTCCACCTCGGCCAGAAGCTCGCCGGCGGTCACGCGATCGCCGATGTCCACGTAGCGCTTCTTAATGTAGCCTTCGGCGCGGGCGAGGATGGGAGCTTCGGTCACCGGCTGAATATTGCCCGGCAGTAACAGATCGCCGACCGCCGCCGCGCGTTGGGCCGCGACCACCGTGACTTCGGGCAGCGCTCCACTTTGAACGCTGGATTCGGCCAGCACCTGCAAATCCCGCCGGTGATGCGGGATGTATCCGAGGAAAAACGCGGCGACAAAAGCCGCGGCAATCAAGAACAGCAGCAAGGCGATCTTCCCCGCTGAGGGCCGCTGGGGGTGGGACAGCGCCGTGTGCGCCGGCTGCGTATTCTTTTGCTCGAGCTGCCGCTTCAGCCGCTCGATTTCCGCGCGCAGCTCCGCTTCGGTGGCGGGCGCGTCGTTCTCGACCGGGTCGTCAGGCTCGTTAATGGTGGGTGACGTCATCTAATGGTTCGAAATCGTTCGTTGGTACAGCTCGAATTCGGACTGGGGCAATCCCTCGCGCTCTTCCATCTCAATCTGCTTATCGTGATCCACGGGCGGTTTCTTGCGCATGTACGTATATACGATCGGCACGATAATGAGCGTCGTGACCGTAGCCAGCAACAACCCCCCGATCACCGCGCGGCCGAGCGGCGCGTTCTGTTCGGCTCCTTCCCCGATCCCCAGCGCCATCGGGAGCATGCCCAGGATCATGGCCGCCGCGGTCATCAGCACCGGCCGCAAGCGCGTATAGCCAGCCGAAAGCGCCGCCGCCCGCGCATCCTTGCCGGCGCCCCCCATTCTTTCGTCATTGGCGAACACTACCATTAGAATACTGTTCGCCGTCGCCACGCCGATACACATGATGGCGCCCATCAGCGACGGAACGTTCAAAGTGGTCTGTGTGACGAAGAGCATCCACAGGATCCCGGCCAGCGCGCCGGGCAGCGCCGTCAGGATAATGAACGGATCCACCCAGGACTGAAAGTTGACGGCCATCAACAGGTATACCAGAACGATGGCGGCCAGCACTCCCAGGCCGAGACGATAAAACGAGTTCTCCATCGTTTGGGCTTGGCCGCGCAGCATGAGCTGAGTGGTCGCGGGGATGGGGGTCTCGCGCATGATCTTCTCCACTTGCGAGGCCACGCCGCCCAGGTCGCGCCGGTCGACGTTGGCATAAACATCGAAAACCGGCTGGACGTCATAGTGATTCGCGATTTCCGGTCCGGTGCTGTGCTCGATGGTCGCAACGTTGGAGAGCAATTGCGTCTGATAGGGAAGGGCACCGGGATTGCCGTAAGCCGCCGAGGTCTGGCTGGGCGAGGCTCCGGTGGCGGCGTCGCCTTGGTTGGCCACACCCTGCATCGAACCGGGAGTGTTGAATGCCTCGGGCGTGCCGCTGGCCGATACGGGAGTTTGCATCAGCTTGGCGATGGAGTCGATCTTGTATTGCGGCGTCTGAATCAGCACGTTATAGCTGACACCGTTCTTCCAGTTCAGCCAGAAACTGGGCGCCACCTGGCTGCTGCCGCTGAGGGAAATGAGCAGCGCGCTGGCCACATTATTCTGCGTGAGGCCTAGCTGTCCGGCCTTGATGCGATCCACGTTCACGCGCAGCTCGGGAGCATCCACCACCTGATGGACATGAACGTCCACGGCGCCCGGAATGCGCGCGATCTTGCGCTCGAGCTGCTCGGCGATCTCGTAATTGGGGCCTTGATCGCGCCCGGTAACCTGCACGTCGATGGGCGCGGGCAAGCCCGAATTCAAAATCTGATTCGTAATGTTGGCGGGTTCGAAAAAGAAAATCACGTTGGGGAACTTTTCGTTCAGCCGCCGCCGCAGCCGCTCGGTGGTGATCTCGGTGGGCGTGTGGTCGGGAGTCAGGGAGATCAGGATGTCGCCGTCGTTTTCGCCGATCACGGTATTGTCGCCAAACCCGAGATTGAATCCGCCCGGGGGCACGCCGATGTTATCCAAAATGGTATCGAGCTCGCCGGGCGGGATCACATTGCGGATTTCCCGTTCGATTTCGGCGAAAATCAGCTCGGTTTTCTCTACTCGCGTTCCGGGTGCCGCCTGGGCGTGCAAACGGATCTGTCCGGCATCCACGGTGGGGAAAAAATCACGCCCTACCAACCAGGCCAAGCTCAGCGAACCCAGCGAAAAAAGCAGAAAGCCGGCCAGCACCGCTCCGCGATGGTCCAGCGCCCAATCGAGCAGCCCGGTGTAAAACGCCCGGAAGCGCTCGAACCGCCGGTTAAAAGCGAAATGGATGCGCCAGATGAGCGGATGGCCCTCCGCGGTTCCGCTCTCGCCGTGCTCACCGGTGCGGTACATGTCCACTTCCGGTTTCAACAGGTAATGGACCATGTTGGGAATCAGCGTGCGCGACAGCATGTAGGAGGCAAGCATCGCGAACACCACGGCCAGCGCCAGCGGCGTGAACAGGAACTTGGCGGCGCCCGTCAACAGAATCACAGGCGCGAACACGATGCAGATGGAAAGCGTGGAGACAAACGCGGGGATCGCGATTTGCTGCGCGCCGTCCAGCACCGCGCGAACCAGAGGTTTTTTCATCGCCAGGTTGCGATGGGTGTTTTCAATCTCTACCGTCGCGTCGTCCACCAGAATGCCGACCGCGAGCGCCAGGCCTCCCAGCGTCATCACGTTGATGGTGTGGCCCATCAGCTTCAGGATGATCAGCGACGTCAGAATCGATAGCGGGATCGAAATGCAGACAATCACCGTGCTGCGCCAGCTCCCCAGGAACAACAGGATCATCAGCCCCGTCAGCAGCGCCGCGATGCTGGCTTCCCTCACCACGCCGTTGATGGAGGCGCGCACGAACAGGGATTGATCGAAAAGCTGACGGATTTTCAATGCCGGCGGCATGGCAGCTTCCAGCCGCGGAAGCTGCGCCTTCACCTTGTTGACGATGTCCAGCGTCGAAGCCTGGCCGTTGCGCAGGATGGTCAGCAGCGCTCCGCGCGTTCCGTTGGTGCGCACGATGTTGGTTTGGACGGAAAAGCCGTCGCGCACCGTGGCCACGTCCTTCAGATAGACCGTGGCCCCGTTGACTGTCTTGACCGGTAGAAAGTTCATCTCGCTGATGAGTTCGGGGCTGCTGTTCACGCGCACCGCGTATTCGGTGTCGCCCACTTTCACGGTCCCGGCCGGCACGATCAGATTTTGCTGCGCGAACGCGTTGGAGACGTCGATGGCCGAAAGCTGCTTAGCGTAGAGCGCATTGGGATCAAGATCCACCACCACCTGGCGCTGCTTGCCGCCGTAGGCCCCGGGTATGGATGCGCCCTGCACGGTCGCAAGCGGCGTGCGGATGAAGTTCGTCGCCAGATCGTTGATTTCCTGCTCGCTCAGCGTTTTGCTTTCCAGGCCCAACTGGAGAATCGGCACGCTCGAGACGTCGTACTTCATCACGTTGGGAGGGAAGATTCCCGGCGGCATCGCGCGCGTGGTGACGTTCGCGATGGCCGTGATCTGGGTCATCGCCATGTCCACCTTCACGTTGGGATGAAAAAACACGCGAACTACGGAGCAGCCGTAGTAGGATTGCGATTCAATATGCTCGATATCGTTCACCGTGGTGGTCATGCCGCGTTCGAAGACCGTCAGAATGCGGCTTTCCATCTCTGAAGGCGACATGCCCGCGTAGTTGAACACGATGCTGACGACCGGTATATCGATGTAGGGGAAAATATCGACCGGCATCGTCACGATGGACGCGATGCCGAGCAACAGGATCGCCACAGCCATCACGACGAAGGTATACGGGCGGCGCAGCGCTAAGCGGACTATCCACATACACAGTTCTAGCTATTAATCGTAAAGATGATTAAAAAGGCCGCTCGGTTATTGGCCCTTTGGAGCTACTTTTCAGCCGGACGCGGGGCTGTATCTACTTCATTCGTAAACACTTGATTGCTCAGATTGGCTTTTGCGCCGATGCGGACCAACTGCGCTTCGCCGGGCCCCTGGAAGAAGGTGAAGCCGGCCCGATTGTTCCACGCCTGCGGGCCTCCCAGCTTGATGCCGTGCGCGAGCGTGACGTCGTGGATGCGCTTCACCAGCGCGTCGTATTCCGGGTCGCCTTGCTTGTGACCGGAGAAATTGCCGAGGTCGACGCTGGCGGCGAAGATCACGTCGATGCCGGGAACCGAGGCGATCTTCTCGGCGTTTTCGACGCCGATGGGCGTTTCGATCATGATGCACACCAGCATGTTGTCGTTCGCGGTCTGGCGATAGTTGGAGCCGTACAGCGCGCCGTACTGCCCGTTGCCCATGCTGCGCCGCCCCTGCGGCGGATATTTGGCCCATTTCACGGCGTTCTGGGCTTTTTCCACGGTGTCGACGGTGGGGACGATGATGCCGAGCGCGCCGATGTCGGTGGCCTTCTGGATATCGCTTTCGGTGGCGTCCGGCACGCGGAGGAACGGCATGGCCGTGGCGCCGCGGCAGGCGTAGATCATGTGGGCGACGTCTTCAAATGTCAGCGGGCTGTGCTGCATCTCAATCCAGGTGAAGTCGTAGCCGGAGTTGGCGGCGGCGCAATAGATGTTCGGATCGGGCGAGAAAATGGTGACGCCGGTGATGGGCTTGCCGGCCAGGAGTTTGGCCTTGGCGGAGTTGTAGAGTTTCGGCGCATCCTGCGCTGGAATAGTGAGCGCCAGCGCGAATACGATTGCGGTGCCTCG
>JASHQT010000537.1 GCA_030039005.1 Bryobacteraceae bacterium | reverse complement strand
TAGATGAACAGCTTCTCGGTGAGCATGCGCACGAACTGCGGCGAATACTTCATCAGCGCCGCGCGCAGCCCCTCGACTCCGTCGAGCTTCGACCCGTCTACCAGCACGCCGCTGGGATTAATCGGGCTGCCGTTGTCTTCCGTGCGCCAATGACCCACCGCGTCGAAATTCTCCATCGAGAATCCGATCGGGTCCATGATCTTGTGGCACGTCGCGCAAGGCTCATGGCTGCGATGCAGTTCCATCTGTTGCCGCATGGTGGGCTTCGCCCCGCCGTGCACCGCCGTGCCCTGGTCCTTCAACTGCGGCACGTTGGGCGGCGGATCCGGCGGGCTGACGCCCAGAAACATGATCATGATGTCCTTGCCGCGCACCGTCGGCGTAGTGCGCTGCGGATACGAGGAAACCGTCTCGATGCTGGCCTGGCCCAGCAACCCGCGCCGCATGTCGAAAGCCTCAGGCCATTCCACGCGCCGGAAATCGCTGCCGTAGACGCCCGGTAACCCATAGTGCTTGGCCAGCCGCTCGTTCAAAAACGTGTAGTTGGCATTGAGCAGATCCAGCACGCTACGATCCTCATGCACGATGCTGCCCACGAACAGCTCCGTTTCCTTCCGCATCGCCAGCCGCAGGTTCTCGTCGAAGTCCGGGAAAATCGAAACCGTCGGCGACCACGTAGCCAGCGCGCGCAGATTCAGCCACTGCCCGGCGAAGTTGACCACCATCCGGTCCGACCGCGGATCGGCGAGCATGCGCCGCACCTGTTCATCCAGCACCGCCGGTTCGTGCAGTTTGTTCTTGGAAGCCACGTCGATCAGTTCGTCGTCGGGGATGCTGCTCCACAGGAAGAACGATAGCCGCGACGCCAGCTCCAGATCGGTGATGTGGTAGGCCTGCCCTGGCCCCAGGTTCGCCGGCTCCACTTCCTTGCGGAACACGAACTCCGGATCGGCCAGGATGCGTTGCAGCGCGCGTTCGATGCCGGTATTGAAGTTGCCGCCGTTGCGTCCCTGCTGATAGAAACTCATCAGCGTTTCGGTGTCGTCCGGAGTCACCGGCCGGCGGAAAGCGTGCCGCGCCAGTGTGTCCACGATCTTCTTGGCGCACGCGGTCTCGTCGGAGGAGCTTGTGGGGTGGCAAACGAAAATCTTCTTCGCGCTCGGCGAATCGCCGGCGCCCGCCGGCTGGTATGGCCCCAAAATCTCGAGTTTGCCTACATGTGGATAAAACTTGAAGCCCGGCAGCCCGCCGGTCTCGATCGTGCTACGCAGGAAATGCTCATCCAGATCCTGGCTTGGCGCCAGCTCCGTGGCCAGGAACGTCACACCTACCGTGTGCTCCCCGGCGCTCACATGGAAATGCATGTCCGCGGTGCCGTTGTGCACCGGCTTGCCTGAAGCCACTTCTTTATCCCAGTCGTACAGATGCACCCGCTGACCGTCCAGCAGCAACTCCAGCTTCTCGCCTGTGATTTCGCCGAAAGCCCGGTTGCCGTCCATCAGCCCTTTATTGATGGGGAAAATCTTGAATACGTAGTCCCCATCGGAGGGAAACTCATGCTGCACCATCATCCCGCCGCGCGTGCCGAACGGCAGGCCCTCGATGTGATAATCCTGCGAGGTGTCAGACGCCACGCGATACGTCGCCAAGCCCGGGTCTGTTACGTCGCCTAAGGCGATCCGGCTGATCTTCGCCGCCGCTGTCGTGTAGCCTTCGAGCAACGCCGGAGAGAGCGAAAGCGCGCCCGCGATGTTGTCGAACCCGCGCGTGGAATCGTCGGTGGGCAAATACTTGCTGGCATCGATATCCAGATCCAGAATGTCGTGGATCGCGTTGGCGTATTCGGTGCGATTCATCCGATGCAGCCCCGGAGGCGGCAGATGGACGCTAGCGTTCTTATCCAACTCGCCCTCGAGCCACGTGACCATCGATTCGTACGTGTCCCACGCGGGTCGAGGCATTCCCGCCGGGGGCATCATGCCGGCCCGCAGTTTGCGCACCACCAGCTCCCACTTCTCGGCATGATCGGCCACATGTGAGGTATCCAGCTTGTCCAGTTCCAGGCCCCCGGTCTTCAGCCTCTGGTTATGGCAGACCACGCAATAGTGATTCAAGAGCGCGCGCTCGGATGCCGAGTCGCTGGCTGTGGTGGGTAGAGTGGCCTTCGCCGGGGGAGGAGCGGTGTTCTCCGGAGAAGACGCCTGCGGACTGGCCGTCTGGGCCACCAGGACCAAAGCCATCGCTGCCATGCAACCGGAAGCTTTTTGTATCGTCATGGATCCTTTCGGCGCTGCGGTCCTTTACGGCAGGATGCCGCTCATCTTACTGATATTACAGTCTGATATTCCACTTTCCCGGAATGGCCTGCACCCTGCCCTTGCCGGGCAGCTACCCGACCTCTTTTCCCAACGGCAGCCCCCCACGCTAGCTCTCACGGAAGCAATGACGAACTCATTCATTCTATTGTTACTCCGCTTGCTGCGTAACTTTGACTAACCGAGCGTTTTAATTTGCGAGCCGACACTTGCCGAATCCGCGCCCTGGATCGATCTACCGGGCGAAAACTCCGCGAAGGCGGTTACGTTTCCATAACGCGAATCCAGTTTGCCGAGAACTTCATGTGCAACGTTTCCACCGCTCCGCTCGGAACGTCGCGGACCGGCGGGTGAACTCATCGAAATTTTCATGGCCCATTTGGCTTGCGATTGTCTCGAAGGTATGTTCTGGCGAGCGACGCTTTGGGTTGGCGAGGAACCCGGAAATAGGCAAAAATCGCGCCGGCGCCAACCCCGAGGGGGCGTTTCGGCCGATTTGGCCGACCGCCCGCTTGCCGTATCATTGAAAAGACGAACCATCAT
Source organism: Bryobacteraceae bacterium (assembly GCA_030039005.1). The sequence continues at coordinate 9,928 of JASHQT010000537.1, read as the reverse complement.
GCGACCCCTCTGGTTGACTTTGATCCTCATTCCCCTGCTGATCGCAAGCTCAGGCTGCAAGCGCCGCCACAACAATTCCCCTCAGTTGCTCTCCAGCAGCATTTCCGCCGCCGATCCGAGCGCCGCCGACCGTTTCACGCAAGGTTTTTACCCGGTGGAGCAGAACGCCTGGCGCTGGACCGCCAAGGATTTCGCCGTCACTCTGGCGCCGCCGTTGCACTCCGATCAGAAGGGCGCGCAACTCATGCTCAAGCTCGCCGTTCCCGACGGCGTGATCCAGAAATTGGGCTCTGTGCAGTTGTCGGCGGCGGTGGATGGATACAAGCTGGCCCCGGAAGTTTATGCCCGATCCGGCAACTACACGTACACGCGCGACATTCCGGCGGATCACCTGAAAGCGGACGCCGCGCACATCGCCTTTTCGCTCGATCACGTCATCCCTCCCGGCGATACGGACCGCCGCGAGCTCGGCATCGTCGTCAGCGAGGTCGGCCTGGTCGCAAAGTAGGGAACAGGAGGCGGATATGAATTACTACGAGCAGCACCACGACACCTATTTAGAAGGCTTGAAAAGCTTCCTGCGCATTCCGAGCATCAGCACGCTGTCGGAGCACAAGCCGGACATCCAGCGCGCCGCCGAATTCGTGCGCGACGAATTGCAGCGCGCGGGGCTCGACGAGGCCCAGTTGATCGAAGGGCAGGGAAATCCGTTGGTCTACGCCGAATGGTTGAAAGCGCCCGGCAAACCCACCGTGCTGCTCTACGGCCATTACGACGTGCAGCCGCCCGATCCGCTGGAGGAATGGAAGACCCCTCCCTTCGAGCCGGATATTCGCAATAACAACATCTATGCCCGGGGCTCGGCCGACGACAAGGGCCAGACCTACATCCTGATCAAGGCCGTGGAGGGCCTGCTGAAGCAGCACGGGCGGCTTCCGGTGAACGTGAAATTCCTGATCGAAGGCGAGGAAGAAGTCGGCGGCGAGCACATCGAAGCTTATGTCGGCATCCGGCCCGCGCGCCTGAAATGCGACGCCGCGGTGATCTGCGATACCGAGATGTTCGCGCCCGAGCTGCCGACCATTTGCGTCGGCCTGCGCGGCATCATCTATGGCGAACTCGTTGTGCAGGGCGCGAATCAGGACCTGCATTCGGGCGTCTACGGCGGCGCGGCGCCGAATCCGATTCTGGCCATCGCCGAGATACTGACTGCTCTCAAGGATCGCGACGGCCATATTCGCATTCCCGGCTTCTACGATCGCGTCGTGCCGCCCAGCGACAAGGAGCGCGCGGCGTGGGCGCGGCTGCCGTTCAACGAGCGCGAGTACACCGAAAAGGAAATGGGCGTGAAGGAACTGGTGGGCGAGCCCGAGATTCCGCTGTTCGAGCGCCTGTGGGCGCGCCCCACGCTCGAGGTCCACGGCATTCGCGGCGGATTTATCGGCGAAGGCGCCAAGACCGTGATTCCCGCGCGCGCCGTCGCCAAAGTCAGCATGCGCCTGGTAGCGGACCAGAAGCCGGACGAAGCCGAAGCGCAACTGAAGAAGGCCGTCGCCGCCGCGTGCCCCAAGGGCGTGACCGCCGAGTACAAGGCCATCCACAAAGCGCCTCCCTCGCTGGTGAATCCCGATAATCGTTTCATCCAGGCCGCGGCGGAAGCGATGAAGCAGGTGTTCGGCAAGGAGACCGTGTACATCCGCTCCGGCGGATCCATTCCCATCGTGGCGGCGTTTGAAGAGAACTTAGGCATTCCCAGCGTGATGATGGGTTTCGGGCTCCCGGACGACAATCTGCACGCGCCCAACGAAAAGCTGCACCTGCCGAATTTCTTCCGCGGCATTGAGGCCGTGGCGCGCTACCTCGAAATTCTGGGCGCTTAGGATCCGCGTGCAGCGCGCTTCGTACGGCTCCTGGAAATCGCCCATTACATCGGACCTGATCGTCGCAAAATCCATCGGCCTTTCTGAACCGCGCCTCGATGGTGACGATGTTTATTGGCTCGAATCGCGCCCGGAAGAAGGCGGCCGCAATGTCGTGGTGCGAAACGGCGAGGACGTTACGCCCCCGCCTTTCAACGCGCGCAACCGCGTGCACGAATACGGCGGCGGCGCCTGGACCATCGATGATGGCGGTCTCTACTTTTCCGACGATGCGGATCAGCGGCTGTATAGCCTGATTCCCGATGGCTCTCCGCGTCCGCTAACTCCCGAACGCGCATGGCGCTACGCCGATGGCCTGATCGATCGCGGCCGCGGCTTGTGGATCGGCGTGCGCGAGGATCATACGGCCGCGGGTGAGCCGGTCAGCGCCATCGTTGCGATCCCGCTCGAAGGAACGCCATCCAGCGGACGCGTGATCGCCGGCGGTCACGATTTTTTCTCGTCTCCACGTTTATCGCCAGACGGTCGATCGCTCGCGTATCTCGCGTGGGATCATCCGCGGATGCCGTGGCATGGAACGACGCTCTATGTCGTCGCGCTGGATGAAGACGGCACGCCGTCGGAACCCGTCGCCATTGCGGGTGGTGAGGAAGAATCAATCTTTCAGCCGGAATGGGCGCCCGACGGATCGGCCCTCATTTACGTCTCCGATCGCACCGGCTGGTGGAATCTGTATCGTTCCTCCCTCGCCAATCGCAGCGTTACTGCACTGGCGCCCATGGATGCCGAATTCGGCGTACCGCAATGGGTATTCGGGCTTTCCACATACGCGTTTGCAAGTCTCGATCGCCTGGTCTGTTCCTATGTTTCGAATGGTTTCGCGCATCTGGCCACACTCGATCTGGCGACCAAGCGGCTCGAACCCATCGAGCTTCCTTACACTGACATTACTTATGTCCGAGCGAGGGGCGATACCGTGGTGTTCCGCGCGGGCTCGCCTACGACGCCCGCATCCATCGCGCGGCTGGATCTCGCGACACGAAGAATCGAAACGCTGAAGCAATCCACGGCCACGGATCCCGAAATTTTCAAATACTTCACCGCCGTCCAGCCAATCGAATTTTCTTCGGCCGGGAACCGCATCGCCCACGGGTTGTTTTATCCCGCGTTCAATCCCGATTACGATGCCCCCGTTGGCGAGAAGCCGCCGCTGCTGGTGAAATGCCACGGCGGCCCGACCTCCGCAGCCTCTAGCACGCTCGACCTGCGCATCCAGTATTGGACCAGCCGCGGCATCTCCGTGCTCGATGTCAACTACGGCGGAAGCACCGGCTATGGCCGCAAATATCGCGAACTTCTGGATGGTGCCTGGGGCATCGTGGACGTGGAGGATTGTGTCCACGGCGCACGGCATTTGGCCGCGCAAGGGCTCGTCGATGGCGCGCGTTCCGTGATTACGGGCGGAAGCGCCGGCGGCTACACCGTGCTCGCCGCGCTCACGTTCCATGACTATTTCCGCGGCGGCGCGAGCTATTACGGCATCGGCGACCTGACCGCGCTCGCCGGCGACACGCACAAGTTCGAGTCGCGTTACACGGATTCGCTCATTGGGCCTTATCCGGAGAGCGCGGATCTCTATCGTGAGCGCTCGCCCATCTTCCACGTCGATCGCCTCTCGGCGCCCGTCATCTTCTTTCAAGGCGAGGAGGATCTGGTCGTGCCAGCCAACCAGGCCCAAGCGATGGTGGAGGCTCTGCGCCGGAAGGGCGTCCCCGTGGGCTACCTGTTGTTTTCCGGCGAACGGCACGGGTTCCGTCAGGCCGCGAACATCAAGCGGGCCCTTGACGCCGAGCTGTATTTTTACGCCACCAACGTATTTCGCACCGGCCTGAAATTTTAGGCCGCGGGCCTTATGACCGAACTTCGAAGACCATGTTGAAGGGCGTCTCTGTGGCCCTGCGAAAACGTGTGAAACCGGCGGAGGTGATGACGTCGCGCAGCCGCGCCTCGCCGGCCTGCGCGCCCAGCCCCAGTCCCACTTCCTGGGAAAGCGACGCCGGTACGCAGACGAGCGCGGATGCCGAGTAGTAAATGCGCCCGATGGGGTTCAGATTAGCCGTGACGTCGTCGTTGGCGAAAGGCTCCACCACCATCCAAGTCCCGTCTGTGGCAAGCGCGGCGCGAACGTGCGCGGCGGCTCCCGCTGGATCGCCCATGTCATGCAGACAATCGAAAAATGCGACGAAATCGTAGCCGCTGCCGGGGAACGATTTGGCCGGCGCAACCTCGAACGTGATCCGTTCCGCCACTCCCACGGCCTCGGCCCGCTTGCGCGCGGTCTCGATGGACGCCGGATGGTAATCGAACCCAAAGAATCGAGATTTGGGATACGCCTGCGCCATCAGAATCGTGGATGCGCCGTGTCCGCAGCCGACGTCGGCCACTTTGGCGCCTGCTTCGAGCTTGGCTTCTACACCATCGAGTGCGGGAATCCAAGTGCTGGTCAGATTCGCGAGGTACCCCGGGCGGAAAAAGCGTTCGCAGCCCTCGAACAGGCCTTTTTCATGTTCGTGCCAACCGAAGCCCTGGCCGGTGCGAAAGACTTCGGTCAGCTTCTCCTCATCCTTCATGCAGGAAGCCAGCATGTGGTAAAAACCAGGCAAGTGAATGGGCGTGTCGTCCAGAGCGAGCGTAAACGCCTGTTCCGGAGACAGCGAATACCGGCCGGATTCCGCCTCATACTGCACGTAATTGCCGGCCGCGTTCGCGTTTAGCCATTCGCGAATGTAGCGCTCGGCCGTTCCGGTGCGGGCCGCCAACTCGGCGGGCGTGACCGGCTTGCCGTCGGCCATGGCCCGATAGAGGCCGAGTCTGTCGCCAATCAGAATCAGCGCCGCGTGGAGCGACGCCCCCATATCCTGAACGGCCTGGCCCAGCAATGCGTTGAGCTTTTCATGATCGATCGCTCTGGTAGCTGCCTGTGGTTGTGATGCCATGGAATCCCCTTTCAGTTGAGCGCCTTGCGCTTCGAGAGTCTGTAGGGATTATGTCACGCCCTACCCGGGATACGCCCGCCCTATATACCCCAGGGGTAATAGCGATTCCGTACCGGACGGTGTATTCTTCCAAACGAGACATTTCGGCCATGTTGCCCGAGATCGTGGCCATTGCATAATCGCTTATCCGCTGAGAATTGAGCGAGGTGTTTCTTTGAAAATCATCGGTATTCTGCTGACTTGTGCTGCCATTGCCGCAGCCGATCCGATTTATACAATAGCCGAACTCGGGACGGGCGCTGCCACCGGTTACGCCATCAACAGTTCGGGGACTGTAGCCGGCGCGATGGAAAACGCGTCGGGAACCAACCAGGCATTTGTCTCCACGCCCACCGGAGCCCAGGTCTTGAATTCGAGCGGCGACGAATCGTACGGCTACGGAATCAACAACGCCGGAACAGTGGCCGGGATCACCTATATGAATGGCCAAGCTTACGGAACCATCTGGAGCAGTTCGGGGACGACGCTCCTGGGCGCCGGGTCCTATGCCATGGCGATCAATAATTCGGGCGAGGTGGTGGGAGGAAACGGCAGCGCATTCACCGATGTGAACGGCGTCGTTCAAGACCTGGAGACCGGTTCGGGCATCGACTGGAGTGCGGCGTATGGAGTGAACGATGAGGGAACCGTGGTGGGCGACGGCCAATTAAGTAATGGGACGTTTCGAGGCATCGTCTGGAGCCCCTCCGGCGCCATGACACTGCTCGGAACCTTCGGCGGCCCGAGCAGCCAGGCCACCGCGATTGCGGACAGCGGCGAAGTAGTGGGGTTCGCAAGTTTGGCCGACGGCTACCAGAACGCGTTTGCGTGGTCGGGCGGCGCACTGATGGATCTAGGAACGCTCGGCCTCAGCAGTTATGCTTACGGCGTCAACGATAGCGGCGAAGTGGTGGGCTATAGTTATTTGGCCGATGGCGCCCAGCAGGCCTTTCTCTATGATGACGGCACGATGCTCGATTTAAACTCGCTGATACCGGCCAATTCCGGGTGGGATTTGCTCGCGGCCTATGGGATCAACGACGCGGGACAAATCACAGGCGTGGGCCTCGATGACGGGCAACTGACGGCGTTCCTGCTTACCGATCCGCCACCGGCTCCGGCCGGTCCCGCACCGGTTCCAGAGCCGAATACGATCGCCTTGATCGGCGCGCTCGGCGTTGCAATCGCCGTGGCGCGAACCCGGATCTACTCGCGAGGGTGCCCCAGGGGCAGCCCGAATTGTAGCCAGAAGGAATTGCCGATCGGCCGGTTTTCAACTAACGCGTCCTTTTGATATTTGGCGATGAAGAGGCAGGGTCCGACGTGGTAATTGACTTGGGGACCGATGGCCAAGGTCCGGCCGCGATTGCCATCGCCTACGATCAGTCCGTTTTGCATATCGTCGGTGAGCTGGCGGTACCAGAAGCCGTTGCCGCCGAGTGAAAGACGCTTAGTGACTTTGACCATGCCGTCGTATTCGGAAAGAAATTCGCCGCCGGACCGGTAGTTGGTCGCGGAGTCGACGCCGTTGATGAAGTATTCAGTCCTCGAACTCAGTTCCAACCTCCCGTGATGCGGCAGGTAACTGAATGCGGCGCTGGGAGCATAGGCGAGGTTGTGCTGGCCGATGTTCAGCAGGGCGTTTTTCGTGTAACCGAGGCCTGGCGGAAGCAACTCGACGCTGTACCACCAGTGCCACGACCGCTTGGCGTAGCTGACGGCGGCGAACTGGATATCGGCATTGCCCAATCCCGTTCTGCTGCCGGCCGCGCCCGGAACGGTTAGCGTTTCGTAGAGCAACGGAATGGCCGCAGTGCTGACCACCGTTCCGCCCAAGAAATGAATTCCCCAGTTGTGTTCGATCTTCGGGGCCCAGGCGCCCACGCGCAGGTGAAAGCCGGGGATCTCCGATTCGCCTTTGGAATTGGCCATCCCATTGGCCATAAAAAAATTGTTGAATTCCAGGAATAGGGTCTCGCCAGGCGCGGCCAGCATACCTGGAGCCGCGGTTTCCACTCCGGCGGGATATACACTGCCTCCATTTTCGGTCGCCGTGACGCAGGGGGCCAAGGCCAGCATGAGTGCGCAGCATGGCAATAAACGAGTGAAGACACGTGAGGTGAGCATAGGAAAAGAACTCCTTAAGAAATTGGATTGGCTTCGAGTTTGAAGTTTGATTACCTTATCGAGCGCAGAGGAACAAGTATGAGGGCGCGAACGCGCCGATAAGGATCTTAGGCTCTCAGGACAAAGGAATCTATCCCATTCTTATGCGCAAGCAAACAAGTATTAAGACTAGACTGTTTTGGTGTTTTAGCACCATTCTATTGGCGGCGTTCGGTAATTCCGTCTACTCGCTGCTGGCCATTCGAAACATGCGCGTCCAATTGGCGCGCGAGGTGCTGGGCAGCGGGGCGATGCTCGATGATGCCCGGCAAATCACCATCGCGATCGCGAATATGCGCAGCGATATGCGCGGAATTTCGCTCTTTGCAGTGACTAACCATGCCGAACGGCTGCCGGGCCTCAGAGCCCACTATGAACAAGCTAACGCGGATGCACGCAAGGCCGTCGACGACATGGAAGCGCAGAATTTGTCGCAGGAAGAACGCGCTGCGGTCGATGGGATTCGCGCGCACTTGGCCCAGTGGCGGGAGAACTTCGGACAGTACTATGACTTGAGCGCGTCCGGGCACGGGGAGGAAGCGAGCACTCTCACGTTACGCGTGACCACGCCGATCATGGATTGGCTGCAAAAAACAGCCGCCGATTTAGGCAGCGCCAGCCGCGAGAGGCAGCTTAAGGGCAATCATGCCATCGAACTGTCGTTGAGCCGCACCGAAGCGCTGAATTGGCTGCTGCTGGTTGGGCTGCTCAGCGCGGCTTTGGGCGCCTGGTGGGTCACCGATCGCATGTTGGCCACTCTGAGAGCCATTGGGAAGTCCTTCACCAGTGGTGCACAGGCGGTTCTTGCGGCGGCCCTCGAGGTGTCCTCCTCCAGCCAGTCGCTGGCCCGGCAATCGTCGGAGCAGGCCGCGTCGCTGGAAGAGACCTCGGCGTCATCGGAGGAGATCAATTCCATGGCGCGCCGCAACAGCGAAAACTCGCGGACCACGGCTGAAATCGCGGGCAGTTCAGGCCAGCGCTTTGAGGAACTGAACGGCGCTTTGAATGAGATGGTCGCCGGGATGGGACAAATCAACGAATCCAGCCAAAAGATTTCCAAGATTATTAAAGTGATCGACGAGATCGCCTTCCAGACCAATATTCTCGCTTTGAACGCCGCGGTGGAGGCGGCGCGGGCCGGCGAGGCCGGCATGGGATTCGCCGTGGTCGCCGATGAAGTGCGGAATCTGGCGCAACGCTCGGCACAAGCCGCGAAAGACACCTCTCAATTGATCGAGGAATCCATCGGGCGATCGAACAACGGGAAGCTTAAGGTGGATCAAGTGGCGGAATCCATCCGCACAATTGGGGCCGAGGCCGGCAAGGCCAAAGAACTGGCTGATGAAGTCAAGCTGGGAAGCCAGGAGCAGCTTCGGGGCATCGAAGAAATCTCCAAAGCGATCGCGCGCATGGAGCAAAGTACCCAAGCGACCGCCGCCACCGCGGAACAAGGCTCTGCCGCAGCGGAGGAGTTGAAGGCGCAATCGGAAAGCCTGCGTGAGGCAGCCCTCAAGCTCAGCGACATGCTGGCTGTGCGCTAAACGGCTGGAATTGGACCGCTATTTATTGCGGCTGGCGCCGGGATTCGAAGAATGCGGCGGTTGCATCCGCAAGCGGCCTGCGACGCCGGGTCCGGAGACCGGGAGCCGAGGCGCGCGACGGAACCGATTAAGCACCTGCCAAACCGGCCGTGCTCCAGGCTCGGAGGAAGCCGCCGCGGGGATGACGCCCCATACCGCCGAAATCACGGACCGTCCCTGAAACATCATGGCTCGCACCACCAGATCTGAGGATCGTCGAAGATTCGCTATAACTTTAGACCGAGGCGGTCGATTCGGCGTTACCGGAATTCGCGGTTTTTCGTCCACAATGAGAACAGATGCCGAGCAGAACTGGGACGATCACCAGGAAGGTTCACCGCAAGATTCGGGAGTCGCGGATGTTTGCGCGGGCCATGCAGTCGGCCGCGCATCCCATCCTGGCTCAGATCGTGCCGATTCGGCGCTGCAACCTGGATTGCGGCTACTGCAACGAGTACGACAAGACGTCCGATCCGGTACCGCTGGGCATCATGCTCCGGCGCATCGACCGGTTGGCGGAGCTCGGAACCACGATCATCACGCTGAGCGGCGGCGAGCCGACCCTGCACCCGGAGCTGGACGCCATCATCGCCCGGATTCGCGAGTGCGGGGCGATCGCGACGCTGATCACCAACGGGCTGCTCCTGACGCCGGAGCGTATCGAGGGGCTGAATCGCGCAGGCCTGGATTACCTGCAGATCAGCATCGATAATGCCCGGCCGGACGAGATTTCGAAAAAAAGCCTGTACGTGCTGGACAAGAAGCTCGAATGGCTGGCCGAGTACGCCGAATTCGGCGTGACCATCAATTCGGTGCTGGGGGCTGGCATCCGGAATCCGGAGGACGCGCTGGCGGTTTCGGGGCGCGCGCGGTCGCTCGGGTTCACGAGCACCTTGGGGATCCTGCACGACGGATCCGGGCAGCTCAAGCCGCTCGACGACGAACACCGGCGAGTTTACGAGCAGTTGCTGGACCGTAAGGATTCGCTATTTTCGTTCGCGCACTTCGACAGTTTTCAGGAGAACATCGGCCGCGGATTGCCCAACGCCTGGCACTGCCGGGCTGGCGGGCGATTCTTGTACGTCTGCGAGGACGGCCTGGTGCATTATTGCTCGCAGCAGCGCGGCCAGCCGGGGATTCCGCTCGAAGAATACACGGTGGAGGACATTCGCCGCGAAGCCGCGCGGCCCAAGGGCTGCGCGCCGTTCTGCACCATCTCCTGCGTGCATCAGACCGCGATGCTGGACGAATTTCGCGAGAAACCGCG
>JASHQT010000536.1 GCA_030039005.1 Bryobacteraceae bacterium | reverse complement strand
TCCATCGTTTGCGTGGCTGGACGACGACGATCTCACCGGGAACAACCTCCCGAAGGCAGCCGGCACGAAGTGTTACAGTGTCGTCACTTCCACGCAGGCGGCAGCGTGCGGCGGTTTGCTTCGCCGAAAGCACGATCAGCTCAAGCGGCTTAGCCAGGTTAATCGCCAACACCGTTTCGTCGGTTCGTTCCTTGCCACTTTCATCTGGCAAGCCTGGATCGTGCCGTTTGGCTGTCTTCAATGAGCATCTCTCCGTTGACGCTCGCCCCATCGCGTCTTCGCGCGCTCTAAGAACGAAGGTCGTTCGCTGCGTTTCGCGCCGGCGGCCAAGGCCTGAAATCCGCCGATGAAACCGGTCTTCCGGTAATGCAATGCGCAAACCCGGCGCGTGGTTTTTTCCCACTCGGTGGCCAGTCCCGCCCGCTGATAGCAATCTCTGGCGCGCTCGAAATTTGAGAGCGCGGCGTCGTAGTACTTGCTCTTCTTGGCCTCAATTATGCGCATCCCTTGGGCACGCCAGAGCCGCGCAGCAAGTCCCGGGTGATTCTTCTCCAACCGCTTCGCCGCGGGCTCGGTCGCATAGTGGCTCACATTTTCGAGGCTCTCATCCGCAGAGCCGCGTACCAAGTCGGCCAATCGTTCCGTTTCCTTCGTTTCGATGAAAAGTTCGAGCAGCGAGTGCAGGTCGGCTCCACTCGCTGCATTCAGTGCCTTTTCGTGCCACGCCGTGCGCTCGGTCTTCGGTACAAACTGCATGAGCTCGTCATAGGTGAATTTCGAGGGGTGCTTCCGAAAATCCGCCCAAGCGGCCTCCAGCGCTTCATCAGCTCGACCGAGTTTGCTCAGCAGCTCGCGGTGGAGCTTGTTCAGATCGTAAGCCGCCGTGGACCGAAACTGGCTGGTGCGCTCAAGAGAGCGGCCGCGCTCGACCCAGGTCAGAGCCTCGTTGGGCTTGCGCGGGACAAACAACTTCGCGACGGCAAGACAATCTTCCGGTTTAAGTTCGGTTTGTTCTACTAGCGCGACATACGCCTGGATGTTCCGTTGCGCGACATAAATCGCACGCAGGATCTCAGCCCCGCGCCGATACTTCCAATCAGATGGATCCGCCGACGCAGCTTCAAAACGTTGGTGGATCTGCTTCTCGAACGCCGCCAAACCTGCCTTGTCGAAAGCTGCCGCAGCATCTTTTTCAATTTGATAGCAGAAGGCGTACGGGTCGTCGTCCATCCACGCGAGCAGAGTGGACGCGGTCGTCTGCGGGTCGGCGCCCGTGGCCTGACGGGACTTGATCCAACGGCAGATGAGATCATGGGCGAATTGCCCGAAGCTGCCGCTGGAATCATCGAGCTCCTCGGTTTTGGCATGACAGCCCGCAAGAAAGGCTTCATACAGCACGACGGTGCGAGCGGGCTCGGATGCAACGAGCGTATCGATTGAGCCGACGACCTCTTCAAGCCGGCTCACGAACGAAATGCACTCGCCATCGCGAATGAAGGTTCCGGGGCGAAAGGCGGACTCGATCTGCCGCTCGATAGGATCTGCCTTGCTGTGGGGCTTTGTCATCCGACGTTTTGCGTCTCTTGATCGCTTCCTGCCAGTTTGCCACAAATGCATGGAACTGCGGAGCGGGCAGGCCGCGAAAGACGCAATGGGGCCCGGCTTTGCCGCCCCATTCCACCTCATTCCGGAAGCCTTCGGAAAAACCAGGCGCTGCCGGTTTGAGCTTTGGCGAGGTCGCGGCCGTTCGAACGCGAAACCATTGTAGCTGGAAGGAACATGGATGCAGAGTATACTGGGGGTGACAGCAATGACGATTCCCGCAAAATTCGAGAAGGGTGTTTTCAGGCCCCTCCATGACGTGCCGATCAAAGAAGGCACGGTCGTCGAGGTGCTCCTGCCTACGGAGGCACCTGTGAAGAGACCACCCTCAATTGCTGAATCGCCCTTCGCCGGCATGTGGAAGGACCGCGAGGACATGGCCGATAGCGTCGAATACATCAGCCAGCTTCGCCGCGAACTCCACGGCTGATTCCGGCGCTGCGCCAAGAATTGTGTGCCGTTTTTGATCGATAGCAACGTCCTGATTGATGTCTCGCGCGGCAACGCAGCGGCAATCAAATACGTCGACGCTCTCCCAGAACCTTGGTCCATCTCGCAGGTCACCGCCATGGAACTCATCGTCGGCGCCCGAGATAAACGGGAACTTGCGACTATCGATGGTTTCCTGGCGATGTATCCGGTTGTCCCGCTCAGCGACAGCATCGGAGCGCGAGCATACCAACTTCTCAAAACGTACGCAAAATCCCACGGGCTCCACGTGTTCGATTCGCTCGTCGCAGCCACCGCGATCGAGAAGGCGCTCACTCTTGTCACGCTCAATCGCAAGCATTACCAGATGATTGAGGGACTGCTACTGGAGGTACCCAGCTATCAGCCGCGTTGACGACTGCGAAAATGGGCCGCACGGCCTGTTAGGCGCGATGATTTCTCGGGTGTTTCTTGCCAATTTGAGTTTGCGCGGAGCACCGAGGCGAAAAGGCTCCGCCCAGCGGTAGAAGCTGGCATTCTACCACTGGCCTCGCGTGGAAAATCAACCATGTAGGAGGAAGATTTGTTGAATCGGACCCACTTTTACTCAGACAGGTCATCCGTGAAGATGATCCGGTGGTGGAGCTGCTTTAGGGCAGACGAGTCGAATTCTTGGATCGACAACCGATGGGATCCTGCCTCGAGTTTTTTCAGAATTTCGAGCTTGGGCCATGCGGCCCACTCGCTGCTGTTGGCGAACCCGCCTTTGGCCACACGGCGTTCGTCTTCGAGAACTCGCTGTTCCTCACCGTCGAAACGTGCCTTCAGGCTGGATGCTATGTCTACGTCGTTTGGTCGTTCGACACCAGCCAGGGAGCTTCCAAATAAGGCAAGCCAACATACGCGGTATGCCAATCGGTCGTCTAGGTTGATTTCCCGCGCACGTTCCACAACCTGTTCAATCAATCGTTCCGCAGTGGCTCTGCGCAGTGGAGGCGCTGCTCTGGCCATCGCAAGCGCATGTCCTCTCTCTGTGGCTTCCCAAAAATCTTCCGTGGCGGCAATCAGCCCCTCGTTCTGAAGGTTTTCCAGCAATTCGAGAGCGCGGAGCTCGTAGCATCCGAGCACCTCGGTCACAGTACGGACTCGGAAAATGAAACCCGCAGCGTCACGCATGAACCGCCGAACGTCCCGCGCAGGAAGCCCAGCGATCAGCTGATCCCGTTCGATTCTCATAAGCAAGCCCCACCGCGAATGATGTTTTCAGCTTCGATCATCCTTGGGCCCTTGCGGGCAAGAGGCGGACAGTACCGGCGCCCGTAGTGACAGGCACCTGCGACTCGCGGTTGTCGCGCGGATTATCGGCAGCCCCATTCGTCTCGTGCAGTTCGCCTCCGACCGGTAGCGATGCTAGCCATTGATCTACGTCGGCTTGCCTGTAACGGACCAGAGAGCCGACCTTCAGGAATTGGGGGCCCTTTTTCATGACTCGCCACTTCCGGAGGGCGGCCAAGCTCACGCGAAGCTGTTTTGAGACTTCGGTTTCTGTAAGGAGCGTTTGGGGGAGGTTAACGTCAGACATGATTCTTCCTTTCATCGTTCTCGCGGGGTGATCGATCCCACATTTGCCCTGATTTCTCGGGGATCTGCCGCGGATCGTGGACCCGGAAGGGAACCCTGGCAGCAGTCTGAGGCTATTTGCGATTTCTGTCAAACGAAGTAACAACCGGGCGGCGCACGAAGCATCCGATATCAAGGCAAATCAGGCGAAACGCAATGCCCGTCGGCCCTGCTGCCGTTGCTCAGCATGAACACCGACCGAGCCGAATCCAATTGTTTGGCAAAACCTGCGCAATCGCCTATTCTGGAACAGACCTCCTGGGTTGGAGATTTTCTGTATGGCAGTTTACAAACAAAGCGGATCAAAGAATTGGTGGTACAAATTCAACTGGAACGGCGAGAAGATTCGCGAGAGCACGAAGCAAACCAACAAACGCGTGGCGGAACAAATGGAGGCTGCGCATAAGGTCGCACTCGCCAAGGGCGAAGTGGGAATACGGGAGCGGAAAGCCGTGCCAACGCTTTCTGAATTCGCCGACCAGGATTTTCTTCCGTTCGTCCAATCCCGATTTGCCAGCAAGCCAAAGACGCTCGAATACTACCAGACCGGGCTCAAACGCATAAAGGGATTCTCGCCGTTGGCAAAGTGCAAACTGGATGCGATCCCCGCAACTGCGGTCACGTGTTTCATCGAAACGCTCCGATCCGACAAGCTGCAGATCAGCAGCATCAATGGCGTCCTCGAAGTGCTGCGCCGTATGCTGCGCCTCACGCTGGAGTGGGGAAAAACCGAGAAAGTACCGCCAAAATCCAAATGCTTCCTGGCGAGAACGAACGCGACCGTGTGTTAACCGAGGACGAAGAGAGCCGCTATCTGACCGCCGCAGCCAAAGGTGGAAATTAATATCGAAGAAGCCTACCGCCGCGCCCTCTCTGGGCTTCGTGCTCAAAAGGGGGAGGTACCGATCGAGCCCGAAGATCCCTACCTCCTGAGAGACGTCACCACGATTCTCATCGATTGTGCGCTCCGGCCTGAGGAGTGCTTCCGACTGCGGTGGCGGAATGTGCGTGACGGAGATCTGCACGTGCCTTTCGGGAAGACTCAAAACGCTCGCCGGAGCGTGCCGCTCACTCCGCGTACTACGGCGCTGCTTGAAATGCGCTGGGCCGCTCATTGTGTCGAGTGGGTTTTTCCGGCACCAACGCGAAGCGGCCACATTGAAAAATCCACGCTGAAGAAGCAGCACGCAAAAGCCATCAAACTGGCGAAGGTCGATCCGTTCACGCTTTACACGCTCCGCCACACCTACCTCACCCGATGGGCGGCTCACATGGATCCGTACACTCTGGCGTACTTGGCCGGGCACAGCGATTTTTCCACCACGAAACGCTATGTCCATCCACAGGCCGAGACGGTCCGCGCCGCCATGGAGCGTGCACGCGGTGCAAAGGGTGGGCATAGTTTTGGGCATAGTGACGAAAAAGCGGCTAAGGTGCCGTCTGCCCCAGCCGCTGTATCTACCAATGATGTCAGTGATTTAATTGGTCGGGGCGAGTGGATTCGAACCACCGACCTCCTGGTCCCGAACCTGATTGAAGCAAACTCGAAAAGGCACCTAAAATCTGACGCTTACAAGCAATTGAATTTGAAGGCACTATTTGTACCTTGTTGAAATTGATCGCAGCGCCCGGCAACTGGATGCGGCCACGTCTACAAAATTATCTACACACAAAAGTGCGGCAAACTCACATCGCGATCAACGATCCATTTGAATACCTCCGCAGTAACATTGGCCCTTCATCTGTGAGGGCGTCACCTTGGAGAACAAATGTACCCGGGCCCTCCGGAATGAAAATCAAACTTCGCGGGACACACGCGACCTGAAAACTCCGATACGACATCACCGGCTGCAGCCTGTTGCCGAGCATTCCTAGCAGCTCGCTGCTGAGCCTGCCTTGCGCGGCCTCGCGTCTGGATGGTCGGGTACGCGGGCCGGTTATGCGCGGGGAACGCCTCCTGAATCTCGCGGATGGCGGAGGCCCTTTGATCCAGAGTGTCAATACCAGTTGAAAATTCCCCATTGTACCGGTTGAAAATTCCCCCACCCAGAATGGACAGGGCCGACCAACGGGAGGCGCACGACTGGTCGAGGCGAGATTCAGAGGCTCCCTTTCTTTCATATCAGTTGGATTCTGTAGAACGGCCCGGAGCGGTCAAGGGCGCGCTGGTTTTGCGCGGCGCAGCGGACCCT
>JASHQT010000535.1 GCA_030039005.1 Bryobacteraceae bacterium | reverse complement strand
AATACCTGCCTCATCTTCATCAACCAGATCCGCGAAAAGATCGGTGTGATGTTCGGCAACCCCGAAACCACCTCCGGCGGACGCGCCCTCAAGTTTTATTCCTCCGTGCGCGCCGACATCCGCCGCATCGCCGCCATCAAGGAAGGCGAGATCGTGGTGGGCAATCGCACCAAGGTCAAAATCGTCAAGAACAAAGTCGCCGCGCCGTTCCGTGAAGCCGAGTTCGACATCATTTACGGCGAAGGAATTTCGCGCGAAGGCGACTTGATCGATCTGGGCGTCGCCCAGAACATCGTCGAGAAATCCGGCTCCTGGTACAGCTACTCGGGCGAGCGCATCGGCCAGGGCCGCGAAAACGCGCGAGCGTTTTTAAAAGAGCACACCGATATCCGCCAGCAAATCGATAGCGAACTGCGCAAAGCCCTCGGCCTCGTGCACAAGGAAGCTCAACCCGCGGCCGCGCCCGTGGAAGCTCCCAAGCCCGTCGCCGCTAACGCCGCGCGGTCAAGGTAACGAGGCATCATTTGCCAAACAGCGACGGCTGCGGCTGCGTAAGATCGACCTGGGTTTCGCCGGGACAGCCGCTTTGGCGAACGTAACTGATATCGGCCATGCGGTAGCTGTGGTTTCCGAGATCGCGTACGAGAAAATACACCGTCTTCGATTTCCCGTATTCGCCCACTTCGACCGCGATCTGCGCAAAACCCTTGCGCTCCGTGCAAGGCTGGGCGAAATCATACTGGCCGAAGAACAGCGAATCAGCAGGATGAAGCCTCGCATGCCAATTCTCCAAGTCCCGAGCTGACCGCGACGCCATCTCCGACCAAGGCTGGTCGATCCATTCGTGAACAAAACCCTGCGGCTGGAGAGCGACGGGATCGATGCGGATCATAACGTCGCCGCCGATCCCATAGTGCAGCACGTACGTTCGCCGCCAGCCGGCTTCTAATCCGAAATCGGTGAATTCAAGCAGAAAGTCCTGCGTCGTCAACTTGGCGTAAACGTCATCATCAATGGCGAAGCTGTGGGTCCCGGAGAAAACCGGCACAGCTACCCCACCGGTCCCGCTAATATGGAGCAGTCGGTAATCAAGCGTATTCCATACAGAAGCACAGCTCACCGCGAACCATGACACATAGAACATCCGATCGCCGGAGACATCAGGCGGCGAGAATTGAATACCCCTAAGATAGTTGCCATTCTCGTAATTGCCGCTACCCTCGAATAGTCGAACTCGGCGGTCCGCGTCAAACCGATACACGTAAACCGAAGTATCGACACCGCACGGCACCACAATGCTAGCCTCTACAACAAGAGCCTCTCGAAAAGTGTCCGGGCGGTGAACGGCCACCGGAGGGACACTTAATTTCGAGCTCTGCAGCCCCTCGTTAAGACGCTCTTGCAATCCTGGAAATGAGCGATCGAAGTCAGGGAGATCGCCTGGGAGGTGCGCTTCAATCCAAAACTGCAATCGACGCCTGTAGGATTCAAGCTGAGCAATTTCAACTTCCTTGCCGGAGTCATGCAGCTTCGCAGCCTTCCTGAGGAAATCGTCCCCCGAGGTTTGCTGCCCGAATGCACTGCCGGCAACGGCCAGAAGCGTGATCAGGCCAACGCGGCTTTGCAGTAGTCGAAGCACTTTTTCACTTCCGCCACCGCGTCCATCCCCGGCTTGCCGTACTCGTACTCGATCATCGCCGGAATCGGATACCGCTTGCTCTTCAACACCTCCAGCACACCCTTGATATTGGTGTCGCCCTCGCCCAGCGGCATGTTCGGGCCGTGATCGCGCTTGCGGTCCTTGATGTGGATGGTCAAAATCTTCGCGTGGTGCTCTTCCAAAAAACTCACCGGATCGAAATTCGCCGCCGTGAAATGCCCGATGTCCAGGTTGATGCACGCGTACTTCGAGCGCCCCGCCAGCGCCTTCGCCCAATCGTCCGGTGTCGAGAACTCGTTCGGCTTCATGCTGTCGTGATTGTGATACCCGACGTAGATCTTGTATTGCTCGGCGAACTTGTCCACGCGCGGCGAAATGTCCACGTTGGCCGAAGCCGTGATTTTATTGGTCCCGAGCGCGCGCGCCATCAGGAAGCCCTGCTCGATCTGCTCGTCGGTGAACTCGTCACGAAAACTGTAGTTGTACGCGTACAGATCGATGCCCGCATCGTCGAACTTCTTGCGAAGCCCCCGCAGTTCATCTATCGGGGGATTGGTGCGCCACTCGGCCAGCTTCGCCTTATCCTTGGGCTCAATCTGCACTTCCCACAGCTCGGCATACCCCAGCCCGATCTGCTTCATCGCCGCAATGCAATCGTCGATCGAGGGCAGCGTGCGAAAGCTATAGGTCTGCGCGCCGATCATGACGCCGTCAAACTTCGAATTGATCGCGCCGAACGCGGGCGCCGCGACGGTAGCCAGTGCAAGTTTGGAAAAATCTCTGCGGTTCATGTGAGCGACTCCGCGATCGCCTGTGCGATCTGCTTGCCGTGAAAACGGCCGTTTTCGATGAAAATTTCGTTGGTGTGCATTCCAGCCACGATCACCCCCGCGAGATAAATGCCCGGCCGGTCGCTTTCGAGCGTCGCCGGATTGGTGCGCGGCTTTTGCGATTTGGCTTCGAGCCGGATACCCAGCGATGCCAGGAACTCCAGGTCCGGCCGGTACCCGGTCATCGCAAAAACAAAATCATTCGCCAACGTCTTGCGCCCTTGCGGCGTCTCGAGTTCCACGTACTTGGGATGAATCGCGATCAGGCTGGAATGGAAATACGCCTTCACCTCTCCGCTTCTGATGCGGTTCTCGATGTTCGGCTTGATCCAATACTTCACGCGGTCCGAAATCCCCGCCCCGCGATGCAACAGCGTGACGCGCGCGCCGGTCCAGTGCAGTTCCAGCGCCGCGATGGCCGCCGAATTCTTCGCCCCCACCACCAGCACGTCGTGATTATAGTAAGGATGCGGTTCCTTATAGTAATGGATCACCTTGTCCAGCTCTTCGCCGGGCACGTTCAGCATGTTCGGAACGTCATAATAGCCGGTGGCCAGCACAATCTTGCGCGCGCTGTACTCGGCCTTGCTGGTCTGGACGCGAAAATCGCCGTCATCGCCAGTGATCGCGAGCACGCGCTCGTATTGGCGAACATTGAGGCAATAATATTCCGCGCAGCGGCGATAATACTTCAGCGCCTCCGTCCGCCCCGGTTTTTCGTTCAGCGACGTCATCGGTAGCCCGCCGATTTCGAGCAACTCCGGCGTAGTGAAAAACACCATGTGCGTCGGATAGTTGTAAAGCGAGTTCACCACGCAGCCCTTTTCGATCAGGGCCGTGTTCAGGCCGCGCTGCTTCAACTCAATCCCGCACGCCAGGCCCGTGGGTCCCGCGCCGACAACCACAACGTCAAAACTTTCCACGGCTACAGCATGGCCTCCACTGTCTTGTAGGCCGAATCGAGC
>JASHQT010000534.1 GCA_030039005.1 Bryobacteraceae bacterium | reverse complement strand
TCATTCCGCAATTCCGGCGCTCAAGATTACAGCAGGCAAGCCGCGCGCGGAGGCTCCGAACAGACTGCGCGTTCCTTCCGCTCCTCTGAGCCGCGAGGTTCGAGCGAACACTTTTCGTCCCACTCCTCCTCGTCTCACTTCTCGGCGCCAAAATCGTCGCGCGGCTTTGGCGGGGGCGGGGGTGGACACTCGGGCGGTGGGCACGGCCATTCCGGCGGCGGTGGCCATTCACACGGTCACAAGAAATAGAGCGTAAGCGCTTCTAAAATCCCGGCAGCCATACATCCAACACCGCACAGCGCTGCTCCTCTCGGACCACGCGAAACGCTTGATCGAGCGCGGCGTCCAGATCGCCCGGTTCGCGCACGATCGCCGCGAACGCGCCTCCAGCGGCCGCTGCAATCCCAGAGTAATCCGGCGGCGGATCGAACGCAGTGCCGATATCGCGCGACTTGCTCGCGAACCCCTCCGGATGGATCGCCAGCGTCGACATCTTCGGCGCCTTCCAGCCGCGATTGTTGTACACCACCTGCACGAAAGGCGTCTTGTAACGCCGCGCCATCCAATGCCCCGCCGACGGAATCGACTCCATGTACGAGCCATCACCCGTGAGAGCCACCACGGTTTTGTCTGGATGCGCGAGCTTGATTCCCACCGCCGCGCCCGTGCTCCATCCGATCGACCCGCCGGCGGCTGCAAACAAGCTGCCGGGACGATTCGCGCGAATATGATCGGCGATCGTGCTGTGGTTGGTGATGCCTTCGTTCAGCACCAGCGCGTCCGGCGGCAGATGCTCGCGCACCCGCGCCGTCAAATATTCCGGCGTAATCGCGTCTTTGCGCGGAGCCTCGCGCGCAGCGAGATCCTGCATGCGCGTCTCATGCATCGCGCCATAAAACGCGCGCCGGGCCTCCACCCGCGCGGCATCGATTGTTCCCTTCGCCTGCGCCGAGGCAACCTGCGCATTGATCTGCTTCAGCGCCGTGGCTGCATCGGCGCGCAACGAATGCTGGATGGGAAAATACCACAGCGGCATCTGCTCTTTCAGTGGATCCACGTCGATGTGATAAATCTTCGCGCCCGCGCGCGGCTGGCTCACGGCCGGAATCCACGGCACGTCGCTGTCGAACACTAGCACCACGTCAGCCTCTGCTAGCGCGGCGTTCGGCTCGGGCGCGTTTACCTGATTGCCTAGATACAACGGATCATCCGCCGGAAAATCCAGGTACGTCGGAATCGACGTCCAGACACCGACGCCCAGCGCGTGACACAGCTTCTCGAGTTCCGCCACGGCCTGGGGATTTCTGCCCAAATACGTGCTGATCGCGAGCGGCCGTCGCGCCGCAATGAGATCCTCCGCAATCTGCCGCGCGGCTTCGGGATCGATCGCCCCCGGCGCCAGCGGCCGCCAAAACTGCGCATCCAACGGTGTGATCGTGGGCACCTCTTCCTCCAGCACCTCGCGCGACGCCGTCAAGTACACGGGACCCTTCGGATCGCTTTGCGCGATCTGCAGCGCGCGGCGTACCATCTGCTGGATGTTGCGGCCCGTGCGGATTTCGTTCTCGTACTTTACGTACCCGCGCACGATCCCGCGCTGATCCTGCACGTCCTGCACCCAATGCACCCACTCGTTGCGGCTGCCGCGCAGC
Organism: Bryobacteraceae bacterium; assembly: GCA_030039005.1. The sequence goes on along the minus strand of JASHQT010000534.1, from coordinate 11,432 downwards.
TCGCCTTCCTGCGTGAACGGCGAAAGTCCCGCGAAAATAAACGCCGGCACGCGCCCTTTGGCCGCATTGTGCACCGCGCCCGCGAGCGATTGCGTTCCGCAATCCACATGCACCAGTACCGCTTGCGCGCGCCCCGTGGCCTGCGCGTATCCATGCGCCGCGGTCAGCGCTACCATCTCGTGCGGGCAAGTGATTAATTGCGGAGCGCATCGCCCTTCCGCCCGCGCCTCGGCCAAGCCTTCCAGAATCGGCGGATGGTCCGTGCCGAGGTTCGCGAAAATATACGAAACTCCAGCTTCGGCGAGCGCGGTGAGAAGTTGAGTCGCGGCGGTGGGCATGTTTCCAGGCTACCGCGCCGTTACCTCACAGCCCGAACGCCGCCGCGTACCTCACTTTTCCGCGAACGCCATAAAGCGCGCCTGGGCTGAGCTCCAGCGCCATGTACGCCTCGCGCGGAAACGGACTTTCGAGCGCCGCTGCTTTCTCCACCGAGAATCCGAAGCGCGGGTAATATTCGGGCCATCCCAGTACGATCGCGATCCGTTCGTCTTTCTGCCGCAGCAGCTCCAGCCCATGCCGGATGAGCTTCCCGCCGATGCCCTGCCGCTGATACGGAGGCAGCACTGCCACAGGCGCGAGCGCAACAGCCGAAACTCGCCCGTCCGCCGTTTCGATGAACATGCGGCTGAACAGAACATGCCCCACAACGCGTCCATCAAGCTCCGCCACAATCGACGCCAGCACCGCATCCTCCGCGCGCAACTTGTCCACCAAGTCGGCTTCGTCCGCACGCGCAAACGCCGCGCTGTTCACCGCGTGGATGGCGGCGCGCTCGCCGTCCATCTCCAACCGAATAATCGGATCCACTTCGCTCACGCGTAGCGCAACAGCGCCTTGAACCCATAATCCATGTGCTGCTGGATGTGGCAATGAAACAGCGTGTCGCCCGGCTGGTCGGCCGTGAAATCCACGCTCGCGCGGCCGTACGTCGGCACCACCACGGTGTCCTTGACGATCCCGCCTGTTGTCTTGCCGTAGATCTCCGTGATCTCGAGCTGATGCCGGTGCACATGCAGCGGATGCGAATCGTCCGTGCGATTGTGAAACGTCAGCCGGTAGCGCGTGCCCTTCTTCAGCAAAAACTCCTGCTCGTGCGGATACGATTTTCCGTTCACCGTAAAGCTGTTGAATTGTCCCGCGCCGCGCGGAATTTTCTCGAAAATCATGTCCAGCTTCTCCGTGGGCGCGGGCCCTGCCGCGGGCTTCCCGAACACCGTGTAATCCCAGGCCGTTTTCGCGGGCGCCATCCACTGCGGCGTGCGATGTTGATTGGCGTATTCGATCACCACGCCCAGCCCGCCTTCGCGCACCATATCCTCGGGCGCGCCCATGATCCACACGCCCGGCTGATTCATCTCGACGAAGGCATCCACGCGCTCGCCCGGCCCGATCATCAACACATCCACGGCCGCGGGCGTGGGCACCGGATTTCCATCCAGCGCGACCACGTTGAACTTGTGCCCCGGCAGCGCCAGGTGTCGGATCTCGATCGCGCTCGCGTTCAGCACATGGAACAATACGCGCTGTCCCGCGCTCACACGAATGGGCTCGCCCGCGCCCAGCGCCTTATCGTTGATCGAAAAAATGTCCGCCGCCACTTCGATCCCTGGTTGCCGCGTGTCCAGCACCGCAGGCTTTTCGGGCTGCGCTCCCGTCGGGTCCAGATCGTCGGTATCCATCGGTGTACTGGTGAAATACGGCTCCCAATCGCGCAGAGCCAGATAATGCTCCTGATCGAAATTGCCGGGATTGCTCGCGCCCTCGATCACCAGGAAGCCGAACATGCCCGTGAAGCTGCCGCGATGCAGGTCGTCCATCGCCATCGTGTGCGTGTGATACCAGCGCGTGCCCGCCGGAGTCGGCGTGAAGCGGTAGCTGCGGCTCCCGTGCGGCGGCACCACCGGCGTGCCCTCTTCCTCGGATCCGTCCACCTCAGCCGGAATCAGCAATCCGTGAAAATGAACATATTCGGGAACATCTGTCTTATTGACCACGTTCACCGTCACCGGCACGCCATCCTTCATGCGCAGCAGCGGACCGGGCGACGTGCCGTTGTACCCGATCGTGCTCAGGATTCGATTCGGCGCAAGCTCCAGCGTGATGGGCGCAATCTCGAGCGTGAATTCCGTCTTCGCCACGTCCGCCGAAGCCGCGGGGGCGAGAAACGAGGCCGGCTGCTGCGCGAGCAGCGGTGTGCCCGCGGCGGCGAGACCGGCGATCTTGAGAAAATCGCGTCTTTGCATAACAGACACGTCCATGGTATCGGGTTGACCGCGGATCGCGCTATCCCAGATTAGGTCTTCGCGTGTGCCACGCGGTGGCCTGCTCGTAAGCGTGCGCCAGCGCAAGAATCACCGGCTCGGACCAATGCGGTCCCGCGATCTGCAGTCCAACGGGAAGGCCCGCACCGGTGAATCCGCAGGGGATCGAGATCACCGGAATGCCGTATTCGTCAAACGGCAGCGTATTCCGCGCGCTCACATTGCGCTTGAGTCCCTCCCCGATTTTGAAAGGCGGATCGGCCATCGTCGGGAACACCAGCAGATCCACGTTGGCGAACGCCTTTTCGATGTCACGCCGCACCTGCGCCAGATCGCGCAACGCGCGCGCGTAAACATCGGGCTTCACCTGCGCCCCGCGCTGGATGGCCGCCCGCACCGGCGCGTCGTACAACTCCGGCGTCTTCGTGATCCACTGCGCGTGATATGCGTATGGTTCTACCGCGATGATCGGCCCGGCATCGGGCGCCAGTGGAAGCGTGACGTCTCGCATTCCCGCCGTTAGCTTCGTCAGAACACCAATCGCGGCGTCGATCGCTTTTCCCACGTCCGAATTCAGATTGTCAAAGTATGGCTTACGCGGCAGGCCTAGGCGCAGCTTGGAAACTGGATCGCGAAGAGCGCGCACGTAGTCGGGAACCGGCACGTTCACCGTAGTCGTGTCTTCGGCATCATAGCCCGCGATCACGTTCAGCATGATCGCCGTGTCCTCCACGCTCTTGCACATCGGCCCGGCGTGATCGAGCGACCACGCCAGCGGAATGATGCCCCGGATGCTCACGCGGCCGTACGTGGGCATCAGCCCGACGATCCCGCAATACGAAGCGGGAATCCGCACCGAACCCGCCGTGTCGGTACCGACGGAGGCGAAGCACATATCCGCCGCAACCGCTGCGCCCGGCCCTCCCGATGATCCGCCGGGCGTGAGCGCCGGATCCCAGGGATTGTGTACCGGCCCGAAATACGTAACCGCCGAAGTGCCGCCGTACGCGAACTCATGCAGGTTCAGTTTTCCCAGTAGAATCGCCCCGGCGTTCTTCAACCGCCGCGCCACTTCGGCATCCTGGGAAGGAACGCGATCCTTAAACAATTGGCTCGCGCCCGTGGTGCGCACGCCCGCCGTATCGATGTTGTCCTTCAGCGCGATCGGGATGCCGTGGAACGGCCCGCGCCACCGGCCCTGATGCAAATCCTCATCGGCCTTCCGCGCCTCGGCCAGTGCCTGCTCGCCCGTCACCGTGATGTAGGCGTTCAGCACGGGCTGCAGCTTCTGGGTGCGAGCCAGGCACGCGCGCGTCAATTCCACGGCCGATACCTTCTTCGCGCGCAGCAGCTCAGAAGCTTTCTTGACCGTCAGCCCCGCCAGATCGGACGTATCCGCGAACGCCGCACATGCGACCGCTCCGAGACTCGCTTGCAGAAACGTTCTTCGGTTCATGGCTGCTCGCAGCCAGTTTATTCGAAAATCGGCGCGAGCCTCGCCAGCACCTCCTCCACGACCGCATCGGGAACGCTCTCCAGTTTCTTGCCTCCGCGCGCTCCAAGGTCGAGAGCACGTGGTTGATCGCAGCGGACGACGCCGGTTGTCTTTGTGCCTGCGCCGGTCAGCGTCACCGCAAATCCAGCCGTTCGCGCAAAACTCCCGCCGCTTGTGATCGGCACAACTACAGGAACCTTCGTGACGCGATTGAAAGCTTCGGGCGAAACAATCAGGACCGGCCAGCGCCCCTTCTGCTCGTGCCCCTGCGTAGGATCGAGCGCCACCAGCCAAATCTCGCCGCGCTTCATCAAATCAGCTCCCGCCCCGCCCGCGCACCACTCAACCACTCGCGCTCCCGCCGATTCCGTCGCACCTTCCGATTGCACTGGGCTAGCAGTTCATCAAGTGTATAGCGCGGCCGCTGCTGCGACTCGACTACCAGCCTCCCACCCCGCACAGTGAGGCCGACCTTCGCGCCGGGCCGGAGCCGCAATATATCCAGCACCGCGGGCGGGACCGCCAGCATCACCGATCCGCCGACTTTACGAAGATTCGTAATGTGCATGAACGTTCCCTCTTTCAGTTATACATCAATATAACACCCGGTAACTGGGATGCCACCGGCAGGAGCCTCAGCGCTTCACCCGCGGGCAGGTCCTTGTGTTTCCCTGGATGCCCCCGCACCCGCCCCGCTTCTGATACGCTTGAATCGAGTCCGAGGCGCCATCTATGAAGCTTGTCAGGCCGTTGCTGTTTTTCCTGGGCCTCAGCCTGTTTGCCATGCAATTCGGCGGATTCCGCGGCTACGGCCGCTACGACTACGAGTCCGGCCCCAACGTCCCGTCCGAATTCTACTGGAGCCGCCTGCAGTACACCTCCGGCTTCTCCGACGGCGGCCGCTACGGCTTCCGTTTCTTCGGCGGCGGCTGGTCGCGTGATTATCCCAAGGCCGATAACGACTGCCTCATCGCCCTGCGGCGCCTCACGCGCATCAACTCACCCTCGCCCCTCAATGTCGCCGATCTCCGCAGCGACCACATCTTCGATTACCCCTGGATCTACGCCGTCGACGTCAACACCTGGACCTTCACCGACGCCGAAGCCAAGCGCCTGCACGATTACCTCTATAAAGGCGGCTTCCTCATGGTCGACGACTTCCACGGCACCGACGATTGGGAGCACTTCATGGCCGGCATGCGCCAGGTGATCCCCGATCGCCCGGTCGAAGATCTCGCCGACGCCGACGAAATTTATCACGTCCTGTACGACATCAACGAAAAATTCCAGATCCCGAGCGAGGTCTACGTCAACACCGGCCGCACATACGAAAAGGACGGCTACGTCCCCAAGTGGCGCGCCATCCGCAACGACCGTGGCCGCATCATGGTCGCCATCTGCGCCAACATGCACCTGGGCGACGCCTGGGAGTGGGCCGACAGCCCCGAGTATCCCGAAAAGTTTTCCGGACTTGCATTTCGCATCGTCCTCAATTACATTACCTACTCCATGACTCACTAGAGAATGACTCACGAAGATGACTCACACGCGCCGCCTCCCACAATTCCCAACCAGCTCGGGCGCTGATGTTCGATTTCTTTTTTAAATACCCACGTTCCGTCTATGCGCGCGGCCAGTTCGCGCTCTTGGGCGCGTGGCCCAAGTGGGCGCTCGTGCTGCTGATCATTACGGCCGGCTTCGCTCTTGCCTGGCTGATTCGTTCGCGGCTGGCCCAAGCCGCACCCATCATGCGCGGTTGGCGCGTTTGGGTCATCTGGAGCCTGCAGACGCTGCTCGCCGCGATTTTGCTGATCCTGCTCTGGCACCCGGCGATCACGATCGCTGAACTTCGCCCGCAACAAAACATCATCGCGGTGCTCGTCGACGATTCGCGCAGCATGGCCATCTCCGAAGACGGCGCCACGCGCGAAGCCCAGGCCGTGAAGACCTTGCAGAGCGGACTGCTCGCCAATCTCAACCGCTCCTTCCAAACGCGCTTGTATCGCTTTGACGACGTACCCGCGCGCATCGAAGATCTCGATCGCGTAACACCCGCCGCTCCCTCCACTCGCATCTCCGACAGCCTGAAACAACTCAGCGCCGAAACGTCGGATCTTCCCATCGGCGCCGTCATCCTGCTCAGCGATGGCGATGACAACACCGGCGGCATCAGCGCGGACGCTATCAACGCGCTGCGCGCGCGTCGCATTCCCGTCCACACCATCGGATTCGGCCGCGAACGCGCCGCGCACGACGTCGAGCTCGACGACGCAGTCATCGCCCCGCGCGCCCTCGCCGATTCGCGCCTCGCCGCCCGGATCACATTGCACCAGCGCGGATACACGGGCCGCCAAGTCAACCTCGCGATTCGCGACACAAGCAACGGCCAATCGAAGACGCTCGCGGCTCGCACCGTTACCCTCGCGTCGGATGGCAATCTCCAGACCGAAACTCTGATGTTCGACGTCGGTGGCGCGGGCGCCAAAACGCTCCAGATCGCCGCCCTTCCTCTGCCTGGGGAAGAAAACACGGCCAACAACATGCTGACTCGCGTGGTGAACGTCGGCTCCGATGCCCGCCGCATCCTTTATATCGAGGGCGAACCGCGCTGGGAATACAAATTTATTCGTGAGGCAGAAGAAGAGGACCGCATGGTGCAGATCGTCTCCATGGTTCGCACCAGCGAAAACAAGATTTATCGCCAGGGCATCGCGAACCCGCAGGAGCTCGCCTCGGGATTCCCTTCGCGCGCCGAAGATCTCTTCACTTATCAAGGCTTGATCATCGGATCCGTGGAGGCTGCCTACTTCACTCCCGCGCAGCAGGAGCTGATCCACGAATTCGTCGATCGCCGCGGCGGCGGCCTGTTGCTTCTCGGCGGCCAATATTCGCTCGCCGATGGAGGCTGGAACGGCTCCACGCTCACGGACCTGTTCCCCACCGTGCTTCCCACGCACACCGAGACGTTTCACCGCGAAGCCGACCCGCGCAACGGCACCACGCACACCTTCGCTCAGCTCGCCCCCGCCGGCGCCGACAGCGTGATCACGCGCCTGGTGGACGACCCCTCCGCCAACGCCGCCAAGTGGAAGGCGCTCCCGTACCTGATGGACTACGAAGATCCCGGCACGCCTAAACCTGGTGCCACCGTGCTCGCCAACATGATTACGCCCGAAGGCCGCACGCTGCCGCTGCTGATCACCGAAAACTTCGGCCGCGGCCGGACCGCGATCATGGCGACGGGCGGAAGCTGGCGCTGGCAAATGAGCCTGCCGCTCGGCGACACCGCTCATCATTTGTTTTGGCAGCAGTTCCTGCGCTGGCTCGCATCCAGCACGCCCGGCCACGTCACCGTGTCCATGCCTTCGCAGACGCTGCTCGATAACGGCGCCGTCGCGCTCACCGCCGATGTCCGCGACCGCCAATACAATCCGGCGCCCGACGCCCGCGTGGAAGCGCACATCCTGGGGCCCAGCGGCACCAGCGCCCTGATCGAAATGACGCCCGTGCCCGATAATCCCGGCCAGTTCCAGGCCGCATGGTCCGCGCCCAAAACCGGCGCCTATTTGACCGAAGTCACCGCGCAGCGCACGGATTCCAGCACCGGCAAGCTCGCGGAAGTCGGACGCGACGTGATCACGTTTCAGCGCATCGATGGCGTGGCCGAGAACTTCCACACCGAACAAAACCGCGCTCTGCTCGAACGTCTCGCCTCGCAAACCGGCGGCGAATACTGGTCGCCCGCCGATGCGTCGAAACTCTCGCGCTCCATTCCCTTCTCCGAAGCTGGCGTCACCGTCCGCGAGACCAAGGATCTTTGGGACCTGCCGCTTGTGTTCCTGGTGCTGCTCGCGCTCCGATTTTCCGAATGGTGGCTGCGCCGCAAATGGGGGATCGTGTAAATGGGATTCCTCGCACCCTGGTTTTTGGTTGCCGCCGCCGGCGTCGCGCTCCCGCTCTACTTGCATTTGCTCAAGAAACTGAAGAGCACGCCGCACCGTTGGCCGTCACTCGCGTTTTTCGAATCGCGCACGCAGAGTTCGACGCATCACCGCCGGCTCGATCATCTGCTGTTGCTTGCGCTCCGCCTGGCATGTCTCGTGCTGTTGATCCTCGCTTTTGCCAGCCCCTTCATCTATCGCAGCGCGGCCGCGTTTTCAAGCAACCGGCTGATGCTCCTCGTCGTCGACAATTCGCTTAGCATGCGCGCCGGCACGCGGCTCGACGACGCAAAAGCTGCGGCCATTCGCGTCCTCTCGGGCAAGGGCGATGCGCCCGCCCAGGTAGCCGCCTTCGGATCCGAATTGCATTTCATGACCCAGGTCATCCAGGATGATTCCACGCTGCGCGCTGCCGTGCTCGCTATCCAACCCGGCGACGGTCACGGCAATTTCGGAGAACTCGCCCGCGCCGTCCGCGCCCTCGCCGGTAGCGTCCGCACTCCCATCGAGCTGCACTTGTTCAGCGACATGCAGCGCTCGGAGCTCGCGGGCAACTTCTCCGATATGGTGCTGGCCTCCAACGTTCGCTTGACCCTCCACGCTGTCGCAACCAATGAGCAGCCCAATTGGACTGTGGAATCCGTGGACGCTCCCGGCCAAGTGTGGGGTAAGGAGTTAAAGCCGGTTCGTGTCAGCGCCGTGATCGCGGGCTACGGCACTCCCGCCGCGCAGCGCATCGCGTCGCTGGTGGTGAATGGAAAAACTACAGCCACGAAAACCGTCGCGGTTCCCGCCAACGGCCGCGCCACCGTCGAGTTCCCCGCCCTGGATGTGCCCTACGGCTTCAATCGCTGCGAAATCAAAATCGACTCGGCCGACGCGCTCCCCGCCGATGACCTGCGCCGCTTCGCCGTCGAGCGCTCCGATCCGCAAAAGGCGCTGCTGATCCACAACTACGGCGACGCGCGCTCGCCCCTCTATTTCAGCGCCGCGCTCACTGCCGCTGCCCAATCCGCCTTCACGCTTGAATCCATCGCCGTCAACGAAGCCGCCGACCGCCGGCTGCCCAACTACGCCTTCATCGTTCTTTCCGATCTCAATTCGCTTCCGTCGCTGCTCGAGAATTCGCTCACCGATTACGTGCGCTCCGGCGGCAGCATCCTCATCGCCGTCGGCACGTCAGCGGGCGGCCGCTCGCAGATCCCCATCTTCGGCGCGCACATCATCGAAGCGCGTGACTATAACCGCGTTCCCGATCGTTTCATGACTGTCGGCTCCAGCGATTCGTCTTACCCCGCCGTCGCCAAAGCCGCCGGATGGCCGGGCGTGAAGTTCTTCTACGCGCTCGATGTCGACCCCGGCGCCGCGCGCGTCATCGTCCGCCTGGCCGACCAGACGCCGCTGCTGCTGGAAAAGCGCATCGGCGAAGGCCGCGTCGTGCTGCTCACCTCCGGCCTCGACAATCTCACCAACGATTTTCCGCTGAACCCCGCCTTCGTTCCCTTCGTCGAACAAACCGCGCGCTATCTCGCCGGAAGCGAGCGCCAGGGCGGCGCGCGTCCCGTCGACGCTTACCTCGATCTGCGCACGGCGAGCGACAAATCGCAGCGCGTGGAAATCACCGATCCCGATGGTAAGCGCCCGCTTACGCTCCGCGAAGCCTCGGCCGCGCAAACCTTCCAGCTCACCGCAGCCGGCTATTATCAGGTCCGCTTCGCCAACGGCCGCCAGGACCTGATCGGCGTCAACCCCGATCCCAAGGAATCCAATCTCGACATAATTCCCGAAGATGTTTTGGCCCTTTGGCAAGGCAACGACCGCTCATCGCCCGGAGCCGCCTCCGCGGCCGGTCCCTCCACTCCCGCCAAAATCCCCGAATCGTTGTGGTGGTACGTGCTACTCGCCGCCTTCACCGCTGCGATCGCCGAATCCGCCCTCGCCAGCCGCTACCTCGGCACCCAGCGCGAGGAGTGACCTTGCCAGCGTCAGCGGCTTCATTCCTCACGAAGATTCGTAGGATGGAATTTAGGCGGACTTCCATGGCAAGTACAAACGGTTACGTGGACTCGACCGGCTGCGAATTAGTCGAGAGCGTCCCCGGCAAGGTTTCCGGAAGGCCTGTCGTCCGTGGCACCCGGATTCTAGCGGATACTATCGTGCAGGACGCCGAACTCGGTTCTTCGCTCCAGGAAATTGAGGAAAATTATCCCGATTTGTCCGCCGCGACAATTCGTCAGCTCATCGCCTTCGCTCGCGCACGCTCCTGATTTCCGAAAATACACCTTAGCGAGCTCCTCTGCGGGGAGCTGCCACGTCAGTAGGTGATCTGTGACAATGGGCGTATAAGATGGCCGAAAGTTCCAGAATGGCAGCCGCGCTCGCCGTCTCGAACGGCTGGATTTGCTTGAGAACGAAAATTGTCCCGTTTCCAAAGTGTTATTAAAGGCAAAAAGGCTTGCTCGGCTCCTCTCGGACCAAGACGCTCAGAGGTGGCTCGATTATGAGTTGTCTGGCTACCCTGGTGGGTTAGACCTTTCCTCGTTCGGGAAGTGCTCAACCACACGCGGCGGCGGATTGCCGAGGAGAATGAATACTGGAGCGACAGCCTTCCCGCAATAGAGGCACGAGTCAGATCAGCCGAAACCGCCCTGGCGGGATTCCAGTTCCCAAGCGACCTGTCTCCTAGCTTGAACAGTCCGAGTCAGTGGGCAGGGCTCCAGCTCCAAAACGCAGTCACTAGCGTCCTTCACTCCTTTAACCTCTCCGTCAGCAATCTCCGCGAACAAGTCGCGGAGCAGACGGGTTTACTTCACAAGCTGGTCGCATCAATTCACAGCTATGCCACCGAGGCGAACATAGCGCTCTCACTAGGAAGCACCGCACAAGATATATTCGAGACCGCCCGAATCGACGTCGACAACTTCGTACGCATGAACTGCCCGAAAGCAGCCGAACAGTTGCTATCAGCCTATGAGCGAATTCGCACAGGCCAACCCGAGGAGTCCGCCCAGGCCCTCGTGACGTGCAGGCGCATGCTTCTCACAGTCGCCGACGCCGTCTTTCCCGCCCAGGCCGAAGCCTTCCGGGACAGCCAGGGCCGACCCCACAAGGTCGGCGCAGACGATTATAAGAACCGTTTGCTTGCATACCTCGATAGCCGTGCCGCAGATCGGGCCGCAACCGACCTAACCCTCGCAGATCTCGATCACATTGCATCCAGGCTCGATGTGGTATACGAGAAGACCTGCAAAGGCATCCACGCCGAGGTTAGCCCACAGGAAGCGCGCCTTACCCTGATTAACACCTATCTCGTACTCGCGGAAGTCGCGCAGGTCCACAGCCGAGGGGACAAGTTGTCAGCGGGGCAGTCGCGATAAACCTCTCCGCCCCGTAACCGGAATGCGCGCTGCGCCTTTCAGTCATATAGCCGCTACCCCCTTCCCATCCCGAGCCTCCGGACCTCCGCAGCCGATCCCTCCTGCGATATCCTTTAGCTAGCCACTGTCCGCCGCTGGAGGCCTCCATGACCGCTCGCGAACAGCTTCACGCCTACATCGCGCAGCTCGAACAGCGCCTGCGCTGGAGCACGCTGCTGCGCGGCATCGCCATCCTCACTGTCGGCGCATTGGCCGCCACGCTGCTTCTGGTCACCATCGCGAACGCCCGCGCGTTTTC
>JASHQT010000533.1 GCA_030039005.1 Bryobacteraceae bacterium | reverse complement strand
TCTAGAACGGCAACTGAAGATGCCCCGGTTTCAGCTTGCGATTGGCCTGCCCTCGGTTTTGCTGCTGTATGCCGCGTCCGGCGCGGCGCAATCGAACACGGTCAACGTGACGGTGAGCGCTCAGATCGACTCGTCGGTCGGGGTCAATGGCCGGCTGCAGGTTGCCATGTCCACCAATCTGCAACTGATCAATTACTCCGATCAGTTCTTCAGCCAGACTCCCGCGGCGCTCCCCACGCTGAACGCGCTTCAGCCCCAGCACACGCGCTTGCAGCTTGTGGCGGCGAGCGATCCACTCACCAGCCCCGGCATCTGGGACTTTTCGCAGTTGGACGCCTTCGTGCCATTCGTCCAAAGCGCCGGCGATCACAGCCCCGAATTTCAGATCGCCGGAGCGCCGTCGTTCATGAACAACGCGAGCGGCCAATTGCCCGCTTCAAGCTTCGATGCCTTCGCCGCCATGGCCGCAAACCTGGTGGCGTATTACAACACCGGCGGCTTCAATGCGAACGGCGTGCACTATCAGAGCCCGAGCCCGTATCCGATCACCTGGTGGGGCATTTTCAATGAGCCGAACGGCAACGGCCTGACGCCCCAGCAATACACGAATCTCTACAACACGATGGCTCCGGCAATGGCGCAGGTGGATCCATCCATCAAATTCGCCGCCGTGGAACTGGACGATTGGGCGCCGGACGCCGAAAGCTTTTTACCCGCCTTCGTGTCCGGGGTCACCGCGCCGGTGGATGCGCTGGCCACACATTTCTACTCGACGTGCAACCAGCAGACCATCGATGACGACCTCTTTCCCACGGTTCTCGGCTTTGCGAACGAGGTCCGCTATATCGTTTCCGAGCTGGGCACCAATCCGGCGCTCGCTTCCGTTCCTGTTTGGGTGACCGAAAATAACGTGAATGCCGATTACGCGCTATCCAACGGCCTCAGCGCGTGCAATGGGACGCCGTTCGTGCTCGATGAGCGCGGTACCAGCGCGTTCTTCGCCGCCTGGCGTTCGCTGGTCTTCGAACAGCTCGGGCAGGCGGGCGCGCAGGCTCTCTACCACTGGGATTTTTCTTCGAACGCGCAGTTCGGCGAAACGGATGCGTCGGCCGATCCCTATCTCAGCTACTGGGTGGACTATTATCTCTCGCATTGGCTGCCTTCCCCGCCCGGCCAGGACATTCTCGAAACCTCTGAATCCGGCTGTTGCCTGTGGATCACGCACACCGGCGCACTGCATGGACTCGATACGCACACCATGGCGCTACGCAATCCGGACGGATCCGTGGTGATTCTGATGTCCAATCATGCGGTCCAGAATATCTTTTCGGACAACAACGGCACCGGCGTCTCGCGCACGTTCGCGCTCGATTTGTCGGCTTTGGGAACGTTCAACTCGGCAACTCTGGTAACGCTCGATGCCGCGACTCCGGCTGCCGGTCCGGCGCTCCAATCGCTGGCGCCAGCCGCGCAGATGCAGGTGACGATTCCCGGCTACGGCGCGGCGCTATTGCGCTTGGCCAATGCCGCGCCAAGCATCACAACGGCGGGCGTGGTGAACGGCGCGACGTTTCAATCCGGCGCGGTTGCGCCGGGCGAATTGGTGTCGATCTTCGGCTCAGCGATCGGACCGCCCGCCCCGGCGTTTCTCACTTTGACGAATCCCCGGCTGGTGGCGAATTCGCTCCAGGGCGTTCAAGTGTTCTTCGATGGCGTGCCGGCGCCGCTGCTGTATGCGTCCTCCAGTCAGGTGAATGCCGTGGTGCCTTACGCCGCAGCAGGACAATCCGCGACGCAAATGCAGTTGGTGTATTTGGGTGTGCCGTCGAATCCGGTGACCTTGCCGGTCGCCGCCACAGCGCCGGGGATATTCAGCGTTGCCGCCTCCGGTCAAGGCCAGGGCGCGATTCTGAACGCCCGCGATGGCACCGTCAACTCGGCGCTCAATCCCGCCGCGCGAGGTGACTGGGTGAGCATCTTCGCCACCGGCGCCGGCGTGACCATGCCGGCCAGCACCGATGGCATCGTCGCATCAGCGCCGCTTCCCGTGCCGAACGCCGATGTGTCGGTGACCATGGGCGGCCTTCCCTGCCAGATCCAGTTTGCGGGTGCCGCGCCGGGCCTGGTTTCGGGCGTTTTGCAGATCAACGCGCAAGTGCCGGCTGGTCTCTCGCCAGGCGCCGGAGTTCCTATTCAGATCAGCATTGGATCGGCCGTTTCCTCGCCCGCAGTCACTGTCGCTGTTCAATAACTTCTGCGGCGAAACAGATCTGTTTCCAGAGTGCTCTAACGGACAGAGGCCATGAGCCATGGAGGCTGCCATCACATCGATTGCACCAGAAGAGGACGAACAAACCTGCCAAATTCAGGGTTGCGACAGAAAAGCCGTTTATGAGCTGGTGAAGCTGCCGGACCGCGCTTCCGAACAGGAGAAGTTCTTCTGTTACGATCACGGCATCGACTACGCTAATCGCGCTCATTTGGTAATCTCAGAGAATGTGTAGGGCGGCGCGTCAGCGACTGGAAAGCGGAGCCGTTACCGATTCGAGCGGCTTGCGTTCCGCCGCGACACCGTAAATCCACTCGATCAATGCTGCTGCCACCATCAACACCGCACCAGCGAGATAACCCCAGAAGAGCATCAGCCGCGACCCGGTTTCCGTGAGCGATCCGAACAGCGCGGGCGCCCCCACTCCGCCAATCAACGTTCCACAGGCGTAAAACACCGCGATGGCCAGCGCGCGAATTTCGAGCGGGAACATCTCGCTCACGGTCAGGTAGGCCGAACTGGCCGCCGAAGACGCAATGAAGAAAATCACGCTCCAGGAGATCGCTTGCACGTACAGCGTGAGCCACCCCTTGACGAACAGGCCTGCCACGAGGGCAAGCAGGACCCCCGAGGCCGAGTAAGTGATCGTGATCATCTGTTTGCGCCCGATGGTATCGAACAATCTTCCGATCATCAGCGGCCCCAAAAAATTTCCCACCGCGAGCGGCAGCAGCCAATAACCGATGGACTCAGCCGGCACCCCGTAATAGTGCAGCAACACCAGGCCGTAGGTGAACGAAATGGCGTTGTAGAAGAAAGCCTGCGAAACCATGAGGGCAAAGCCCAGAAACGAACGCTCGCGATAGCGGCGCGTCATCGCGTCCCAGATTTGGCGCCACCCTGTATGATCCTGCACGTGCAGCCGAATCGTGCCTTCGGCCGGCGGCAGCTCACGGCCAGGAGCGACCTGCTTCTCGATGTCCGTCACCACGCGCTCGGCTTCGCCTTTTTGCGCATGGATCAGCAGCCAGCGCGGGCTTTCCGGAACGTGCCGCCGCATCAACAGCACGCCCAGGCCGAGCACCGCGCCGATGCCGAACACGAAGCGCCAGCTTAGGGTGGGAGGCGCGGATTTCAGATGCAGCAGCAGCACGGAACCCAACGACCCGAGAAACGCGCCGATCCAGAATGTCGAATTAATCAGCAGATCCACATGTCCGCGGACACGCGCGGGAATGAGTTCGTCCACCGCCGAATTGATGGCTGCATACTCGCCGCCGATGCCCGCGCCGGTGAGGCTCCGAAACAGGCAGAAGCTCCAGAGGTTCCAGGAAAACGCCGTGGCGGCCGTAGCCAGCAAATATACGCCCAGCGTAAGGAAGAAGAGGCGCTTGCGGCCGAGCCGGTCCGTGGCGTATCCGAACACCAGCGCACCGGCCACCGCGCCTGCCAGATACACCGTGGCGCTCAACCCGATCTCGGTATCCGTCAGATGGAGCGTGCGCGGATCTTTCAGGATTCCGACCAGCGCTCCGCCCAGCGTAGTCTCCAACCCATCGAGCAGCCAGGTGATGGATAGAGCGATCACGATCCGCCAGTGCCAGCCGCTCCATGGGAGCCGATCCAGACGAGCCGGTACATTGCTCTCGACGATGTTCTCGGTGCCGATCACGTACTTTAGACCCGGCCGTTAGAGTTACGTTACGCCGGCGTCGCGGAGCGCCAGGCGCGCGGCGTGATAACCGCACATACCGTGGACACCTCCACCCGGCGGGGTGGAAGCCGAGCACAGGTAGACATTTCGAAGCGGCGTACGGTACAGGCTGCGCGTAGGCCGAAAGACGAGCTGCCTGAGATTCTGCAAGCCGCCCGAGATATCGCCACCGATCAGATTGGCATTGTGACGCTCCAATAGCGCTGGCGTGAAAGTGTGCCGCGCCAGGATGGCGCCGCCGAAACCGGGCGCGAACCGTTCCACCTGCGCTTCGATGCGGGTGGTCATGTCGACGTCTGAACCATTGGGCACGTGGCAATAGGCCCAGGCTGTGTGCTGACCCGCGGGCGCGCGGCTGGCATCGAAGAGGCTCGGCTGCACGAATAAAACGAAGGGCCGCTCACTGATTCTTCCTGCCGATGCATTCTCCTCGGAAAGTTCGATTTCCTCCAGCGATCCTCCTAAGTGGACGGTCCCGGCCTGGGTGCATTCGCGCGCGAGCCATGGGACCGGCCGGCTGAGCGCCCAGTCGATTTTAAACACTCCCGGCCCGTAACGATAGGACTTCAGCCGATCACGAAACGCACCGCGGAGACGGTCTCCGGCTATATCCAAAAGCTGGTGCGGCGTGACGTCGCACAGGATCAGCGCATCGCGATTAAGCTCATCGAGCGAGTGAATTGGCGCATTCGTGATGATCGTCCCGCTTAAAAATTCGAAATACGACGCCAGAGCATTGGCGATGCGCTGCGAGCCGCATCGAGGAATCGGCCATCCGGCCGCATGCGCCGCGGTCGCCAGCACCCAGGCATACGCGGCCGAGCCGGGCGCGTCGAGAGGCAGAAGCGAATGAGCCGCCAGTCCCGCAAAGAGCGCGCGGGCTTGCGGACCGCGAAACAGACGCCGCGCCGCCGCGGATGCCGGCCACAGCGCTTGCCATCCAAAGCGCGCCAGCAGAACCGGTGCGCGAGGCAGATGAACAACCGGCTGCAAAATCTCGGCGGCTAGCTCCTGCCAGCGGCGCACAAACGGGCTCGCCACGCGCACGTAAGCCTCGCCGTCAGGGCCCAACGCGGCGCAGGTTTGTTCGATCGACTGGCAAAGAATCGCAGCCGAGCCGTCATCGAAGGGGTGCGCCAATGGGACCAGCGGCTGGATCCATTCCAATCCGTGAGCGGCGAGCGGGAAATTCGAAAAAGCGGGAGAGCCGACTGCCAGCGGATGAACCGACGAGCAAATGTCGTGCACAAAACCGGGCAGCGTAAGCTCCGCCGAACGCGTTCCGCCGCCGATGCAGTCCGCGGCTTCGAAAACGGTAGTGCGCAGTCCGGCTTTAGCGAGCGAGATTGCGGCAGTCAGCCCGTTCGGCCCAGCCCCAATGACGATCGCCTCGCGAATGTTCAAGACTTGAGTACCACTTGCGAATATGAGACCCCGGCCAAATGAAATGGTGTCTCACACTTCGTCTATGGCAGAGATACATCGGAGGCGCTTTTGCGCCGCATGTCTTCCGGCATCGCACCGGGCACGCTTTTGCCTGCGTCCAGCACCAGCAGGACGCTGTAGTTGTCGCACACTGGGTCGTCCAAATAGTTGGCAAGCAGGCCGCGCGGTTCAAATCCCACGCCCATCTGCATGGAAAGCGTGGAGTCGCGAAGGCGGCCTGAAATCACGCTTTCGTAGTATTGCTGGGCTGTCATTTGGTGCTTCACGGCGCCGTAGCCGGGAATCATGCCCGCCGTCACCTGTCCTTGCAAGCCGAGCCGCCAGACCACCTCCTGCCGTGCGGCGTAGAGCGCGGTGGCGATGCCTCGGCCGCGATACTCGAGATGAACGCTGATGTCGGCGCCGTAGAGCCAGGCGCCGCTCGGCTGGTGCGAGGTGAGCCAGCCGCCTTGAATGATTTCGCCGAAGGTGTGATGGACATGATCGAAGTCGAAATCGAGACGCAAGGTCGTGGTGGCGCCGACCACGCGATCGCCGTCGAGCGCCACGAATTGCCCGTCAGCGAACAGCTCCATGTGCTTGAGGTAGTGCCGGGCCTTGAAACGCTGTTCCTCGGCGAGAGTGGGAAACGAAATGCGCTGGAGTTCTTCGAGCTGCGCGGCAAATTCCGGGCGCGCGTGCGTGATCACCAGGCCGTCAGGAAGTTTGCGAAAATACCAGCTCACGCGCCTAAAGCTCAATCCGCGTCCCGAGCACCTTGAGGAACTGCGCGAGCCAAGCCGGATGCGCGGGCCACGCCGGTGCGGTGACGAGTTTTCCGCACGTGTACGCCTGATCCATCGCGATATCGGCGAACGTCCCGCCCGCGCGCGTCACGTCCGGGCTGACGGCCGGATAGCAACTGCACGTCTTGCCTTGGAGCACGTCGGCGGCGGCCAGCACTTGCGCCGCGTGGCAGATGGCCGCGATGGGCTGATCGGCTTGGGCGAAATGACGCACGATCTCCAGCACCCGCGGGTTCAGCCGGATGTACTCCGGCGCGCGCCCGCCGGGGAGCACCAGCCCGTCGTAGTTCTCCGGGCGGACATCATCGAAGGTGGCGTTCAAAGTGAAATTGTGGCCGCGTTTTTCGCTGTACGTCTGATCGCCTTCGAAATCGTGGATGGCGGTGCGAACCGAATCGCCCGCCTTCTTGCCGGGACAGACCGCGTGCACCATGTGTCCCACCGTCAACAAGGTTTGGAACGGCACCATCACTTCGTAATCTTCGACGTAATCGCCCACCAGCATCAATAGTTTCTTCGCAGCCATTCGACCCCCTATATTTAACCTGTCACATTTAGGCCGGCCCGCGCATCCAGATACATCCGCACGGCGGCTTCGAACGGCGGAAACGGCTCGATGCCGCAGCGCTCCATCTTTGCATTGGACAGCGCGGAGTACTTCGGCCGCCGGGCAGCGGTGCGAAATTCGCGCTCGTTGGTGCGCTTCAATTCGGGGTGCACTCCGGCGAGGCGAAAAATGATCGACGCGTAATCGAACCAGGAGATGGCCTCGCCGCCGCCCGCGTGAAACACGCCGCTGAATCCGCGGCCGATCATATCGGCCGAGCGCGCGGCCAGCGCCGGCGCATAGGTGGGCGAAGCCACGTGATCATCCACCACTCGAATCGGCTGCTGATTCCCCGCCAGCCGCAGCATCAACTCGATAAAATTACCCCGCGCGGTCCGCAGGCCGTGGGGGCCGAATACGCCGGACGTGCGAATGATGAGCGGGCGATCCAGGTAAGCCTGCGCGTACAACTCGCCCGCCAATTTCGAGACGGCGTATGCGCCCAGCGGATGCGTTGCGTCTTCTTCGGTATAAGGACGGCCAGCCGCGCCGTCGAAAACATAGTCCGTCGAGAAGTGAACAAGCCGCGCGTCATGCTGCCGGGCGCACATCGCCAGATTGCGAACCGCCAATCCGTTCGCGGCCATGGCCGCGGCCGGTTCCTTTTCGGCCACGTCCACCTGATTGTATGCGGCGGCATTGACTACGATGGAGGGATCTTCCCGCGCGAAGGTCAGCTCCACTTGCGCGCTGTCGCTGATGTCCACCTGCGAGCGGTCGAAGCCGGTCACCCGGTACCCACGCTCCCGGAGAACGCTCACCAGTTCGGTGCCAAGCTGGCCACGGGAACCGAATACCACCACTCTTGTCGCTTCCATTTTCCTGATCGTGGCCCGATGCGCGCTCTACATCTGCCAGCGCCACAAATTCGCGCCCATGGTGTAGCCCGCGCCGACCGCGGCGAAGAGCACCAAATCGCCCTTTTTGAGCTTGCCGGAGCACAATGCATCGCGCGTGGCCAGTGGAATGGTCGCAGCCGTGGTATTTCCGTACTGATCGATATTGATCACTACGCGATCGCACGGGATGCCGAGACGCTCCGCCGCGGCGGTAATGATGCGCCGGTTGGCCTGATGCGGAATCATCACGGCGACGTCGGCGGGCTTTAGACCATTGCGGTCCAACAGATCACGCGAGCATTCTTCCATCTTGCGAACCGCATATTTAAACACTTGTTGGCCGTCCTGTTTGACGTAGTGCAGGCGTTGGGCCACGGACTCGGCACTGGCCGGCATCCGGCTGCCGCCCGCGGGCTGTTTCAAATAATCGCCTCCGGAGCCGTCGATCTGGTTGAGAAAATCGATGAACCCGGTTTCGCCGCCTTCGGTGGGCTCCACCAGCATGGCGCCGGCCCCGTCGCCGAACAGAATGCAGGTCGAGCGGTCCGTGTAATCGATAATCCGCGACATGGTGTCGGAGCCGATCACCAATACCTTCTTGTGCGAACCCGAGCTGACCAGGTGCGCGGCGGTGGTCAGCCCGTAAATGAATCCCGAGCACGCGGCCACCAGATCGAATCCCCAGGCGTGCTTGGCGCCCAGCCGGTCCTGCACCAGGCAGGCCGTGGAGGGAAACAGCATGTCCGGGGTCACGGTGCAAACCAGGATGGCGTCCAAATCGGCGGCGTCGATGCCGCGCTGCTCGAGCGCGATGCGCGCCGCCTCCACGGCCATGTCGGACGTGGCCATTTCGGGCGGCGCGATGTGCCGCTGGAGAATGCCCACGCGCTGGATAATCCATTCATTGGAGGTATCCACCATCTGCTCTAAATCGTGGTTGGTGAGCAGCCCCGGCGGCGCGTAGCAGCCGAGAGCCGTTATCTTTGCGTTATACAATATCGCTCCCTAATGGTTTCCCCAAGCCGATCAGATACAGGATACAATACGACGGCAATCGCAGTGCCGGGTTCCGGCATCGATTCTACTTGTCAGGACGGAAGCGCAAGGCCATTGTGCCGCCGGCGCCTTTGTAGCGCAGTTCGAGATCCTTCGCCTTCACCTTGCCGGTGATTTGAAAAAACAGGAGGCCGGTGACGGGCTCGGTGATCTGTTTTTCGGGCAGAATCTTCGCGCGGATGGCCGCCAGAAGCGGATTTTCCTTGGTGTCGCGCGATTCCTGCATCTTCGTATTGGGAGGCGGCCCGGCGGTCCCGGGGCTGCTGGCTCCGATCCCCAGGCCGCCGGCCATGATGCTTGGGTGATGATCGCCCAGCCCCTTGCGCCCACTATCTCCGACTACCGCCAGGCTGTCCGATCCCGCTAATTGGCCGGGCGCGAAGGGCTCCGACCGTTGGCCGTCTTTGCTCGAAATCAGCAAAAAATCGTCCAGGTTGAGTTGCACCGGCTTGTCGGTAAGAGGCCGCGCGGTCACGCGGACGACGATAATATCGTCAGCCAAGTCCGATCCTAATTCCTGCTTGATCTCGTCCTTGGCGAGCGGCGGCGCGGCCGAAATATCGAGGAGCTGGTTGGAGGTCTCTTCGACGGGCAGCTTCTTGTCGGCGGAAGCGAAAATCGCAATCGAAAAGCCGAACAGGGCAAGGCAAATAAGAGTGAAGAGCTTAGAAGCGCAAAGGGTGCGGCGCGCACCACAAAACAGGCCAGGAACTGCTTCGCGCCGCGCTCCGTTTTGCGCGAGTTCCTCAATAGGCGGGCGGTGAGACATAACAGCCTTATCCGCATTATACGGCGAGCGGACGGCGAAAAGCTGCCGGAAACGTATATCACCGATCTTGATGAACTATGTAATACTGGTACGGAAAATCGTTGTCCGTGGAGGTTTCCATGAAGATTCCCAGACTCCCCATGTTGGTGTTAGGCTGTGCCGGTTTGACGGTTGCGGCGCTTCCCATGCTCGCGCATCACTCCTTCGCCGCTGAATACGAAAGCAAAGAGGTCACTCTCACCGGCACCATTACCAAGGTGGAGTGGACCAACCCGCACATGTACTTTTATATCGACGTGAAGGACGCCAGCGGCAACGTAGTGAACTATGCAGTGGAAGGCTATCCCCCGAACACACTGAAGCGGACCGGATTCTCGAAAGCCGATCTGAAGATCGGCGACGTGGTCACCATCACCGGTTATCCGGCCAAAGACAACTCGAGCCGCGTGGCCGGACGCGAGGTGACGTTCCCGGACGGCGCCAAGAAGTTCGCCGGTCCGGCTGCCGGAAACGGCCCGCCTGCGGCTCCCGCAGCGGCGAAGTAGAGGCTGTTCGGGAAAGCAGGTTGCCATGACAATTCACTTATCGCGATTCCTCGCCGCCGCAGCCCTCGCCACGGGTCTCGCAGTCGCTCAAAACAGCACGCCGATCCCCCGCCTCGCCAACGGCAAGCCCGACCTCTCGGGCGTCTGGCAAAGCGGAGGTGTCAGCCTGTACGGCGAGCCCGGGCTTTCCACCAAGAAGTTTGCCCCGCCCGTGAATCCTCCGCCCAAACGCCAACCGATCCCGTATCAGTCATGGGCGGAGACGAAATCCAAAAGTTTTACCTCCGCCGACGATCCGACGCTAAAGTGCCTGCTGCCCGGCGTCCCGCGCATCACCTCGATGCCCATGCCGTTTGAGATTATCGAAAAGCCCAAAGAAGTCGTGATCGCTTACGAATCTTTCCACGCGTTTCGCATCATCCCGATCAGCGACAGGCTGGAGCACCCCGACGACCTGGTTCCGACGTGGATGGGCGATTCGGTGGCCAAATGGGACGACGACACGCTGGTGGTGGACGTCACGGGCTTCAATGATAAGACCTGGCTGTCCGGTACCGGCAGCTTCCATAGCGACCAATTGCACGTGGTGGAACGCTTCACGCTGAACAGCGACGACACGATCACCTACACCGCGACGGTGACCGATCCGAAAACGCTGAGCAAGCCCTGGACCACGGGCGCGCTGTTGCGGCGGCCACCCAACACGCGCGTCGAAGAGTACGAGTGCATCGAGAACAACCAGGACGCCGCGCACATCGAGAAGTAGCTGGTGAGCCGCGACCGTGAAGGAGCTGCTAACGTAAATACCGCTGGTGCTCCTTGAGAATGCAGCGGTCCACCACTACCGCGAGTCCCGCCGCTTTGGCCTTGCGCGCCGAAGCCTGATCCACCACGCCTTCCTGCATCCAGACAGCGCCGGCTCCGATCCGAATCGCGGACTCCACCACCGGCGCCACGAGTTCCGAGCGGCGGAAGATATCCACGATATCGACGTGCTCGGGAACGTCCTCCAACCGCGCGTAGGCCTTCTCGCCCAGCACCTCGGATTCGTTGGGATTCACCGGAATGATGCGGTATCCATGCTGCTGCATGTACTCGGAAACCCCGTAGGATGGCCGCGCGCGCTTGCTCGAGAGCCCCACCACGGCAATCACTCGCGATTTACGCAGCAGTTCAGGAATCGGCGTCATCGGTTAGCGCTCCTCTCCATCCATGGCCAAGAGCTTGCGGAAGCGCGCCACCTCCGCCGGAGTCAAATGACGGAACTTGCCCGGCTCAAGCGAACCGAGCTCCAGAAAGCCGATCCGTACGCGTTTGAGCTTCTCCACAAGCCGGCCGAAATGTTTGAACATCAGGCGAATCTGATTCTGCCGTCCTTCGATTAATCGTACTTCGTACCAGGGGTTCTGTGCGCGCTGGATCAGCTTCAACCCCGCCTGCGCCGTCTTCTTCCCACCCAGAGGAACGCCTTCCCGGAATTTTTCTTCTTGCTCGGGCGAAAGCGCGCCATTGGTTTTTACGAGATATGTCTTCGTCACGTGGTTCGCCGCGGAGGTGATTCGCTTGGCGAATTCGCCGTCATTGGTCAACAACAGCAAGCCTTCGCTGGCGTAATCCAGGCGCCCCACCGGATACACGCGCGCTTTCACGCCGCGCAGAAGTCCCATCACCGTTGGACGGCCTTCGGGGTCGACGACCGTCGACATGCAATCCTTGGGTTTGTTCATCGCTAAATACACCAGGCGTTCCGGCGCTCCCACTCGTTTGCCATCGACCTTGATGTGATCGCGCTCGGGATCGGCCTTGGTCCCCAACTCCGTGATCACCGCGCCGTTCACCGTCACGCGGCCTTCCACGATCAACTGTTCGGCGCGGCGGCGGCTCGCAACTCCGGCGTGAGCGAGCAACTTTTGCAGCCGTTCTTCCGCCACTTTATTCCGTTACGGGCGTTTCGCCATCCGCGGTCCCGGCTTCGGCGGGGTCAGGCTCCGGGGTTTCGTGCGCTCCAGTTGCGGCTTCCGCAGCTTCGGCGGCAGCCTCGAGCGGCGAGGTCTCCAAATCCTCGCCGAGCGACAGACGGCCCAGCTCCTCGAACTCCTTCAGCGTGGGCAGCTCGCTCAGGTCCTTCAAACCGAATTGGACCAGAAATTCCTTCGTGGTCTTGTACAGCATCGGTTTCCCGACCACGTTCTTGCGCCCCGCGGCGGCGATCAGCTTGCGATCCACCAGCGTCTTGATCACGCCCGCGCCTTGCACTCCGCGCACTTCCATGATTTCCGGCGCCGTGATGGGCTGCTTATATGCGATCAGCGCCAGGGTTTCGAGCGCGGCCAGCGACAGCTTCAACGGTGGCTTCAAATTCTTCACGAACGCCCGAATGGCTTCGTGATGCTCGGGCTTGGTGGCCATCTTGTATCCCCCGGCCACTTCGCGAATCGTGAGTCCGTGGTCGGCCTTGTTGTATTCGGTGGCCAGTCCGTCAAGAATCTGGCCGATCCGGGCCGCGGGCTGCTGCAGCGCCGTCGCGATCTGATCGGCCGACAGCGGCTCGTCGGTCACATAAATGACCGCTTCGACAATAGCCCGGAGCTGCTCGTCCGGCACGTCGGTGGCGCTTGAGGTTTCGACTCCCGGGAGCGACTCGGTCTCGGGGTCCGATTGAATTTCTACAGGTTCCATTTCGAGATTGGTTATGTTCCTAGCTGTATTCTTCGTCGATCGCCACCAGCGATTGGCCGACCACGTCATCGAAGCCGCGCTGTTTCTTCAATCCAATTTCGCCGAAGGCATCCTGCTGGGTCAACGCCAGCGCATGGCGGCGAACCAGCTCGAGCAGCGCCAGGAACAGGCAGATCATCGCGCGCCGGCTCGACTGGCGCTCGAACAATTCGGCGGCCGGGAGCGCTTCACCCGCGTGCAGGTCGCCGAACACGCGCTCCAGATAGCGAATCATGTCGGGGACGCTGACGTCTTCCTTGTCCACCTCGTAAATGGGCCGGTTTTTGGCGCGTTCCAGCACCGTTTGCAGGGTCTTGACCAGGTCAAAAAGCGAGACGGCAAGCTCCGGCTCTCCGCTTTCGGCCAGAAACTGAGCCATCTGCGGGTTCGACCAGGAGGCATCTTCCACCATACGCTTCTGTTGCAGCATCTCGGCGGCGTTTTTGAAGCGCTCGTGTTCGAGCAGCCGGTCGACAAGCTCCCGGCGCGGATCCTCCTCCGGCGAGAGCTTCTCCAGTTCCGGGTCCTGGGGCAGCAGCATGCGAGATTTGATGTGAATCAGCGTCGCGGCCATGTAGATGAATTCCGAGCTCAGCTCGATGTCCAACTCCAGCGCGCGGTGCATGTAGTCGAGATACTGCTGCGTGATGGAGGCGATGGGGATGTCGTAGATATTGATCTGCTGCTTGCGGATCAGGTCCAGCAACAGGTCGAGCGGCCCCTCATACTGCTCCAGGTGAAAGTTCAACGGCGTTGCCACTGCCCTATAGAATACCAGCCGGAAATCCGGCGGGTACTCGGCAACCTGTGCAACAGATTACGGATTCTGCTCCGGACACCAGACGCCTGGAATGCCGCCTACAATAATGGTGAATGACCGAGGCCCCATACGATGCCATTCTGGTGCTGTCCTTCGGAGGACCGGAGAAAGCGGAGGACGTCATACCGTTTCTCGAAAACGTCCTGCGCGGGCGCAATGTGCCGCGCGAACGGATGCTGGAGGTGGCCGAGCATTATCACCATTTCGACGGCCGCAGCCCGATTAACGATCACAACCGCGCTCTGATCCGCGAGCTCGAGGCTGAGCTCGCGCGCCACGGTCCGCGGCTGCCGATTTACTGGGGCAATCGCAATTGGCATCCCCTGCTCGCGGACACGCTGCGCGAGATGCGCTCCGACGGAATCCGAAGGGCGCTGGCGTTTGTGACCTCGATTTTCAGTTCGTATTCGGGGTGCCGGCAGTATCTGGAAGATATCGAGCGGGCGCGCGAACAAGTGGAAGGCGCGCCTGAGATTCACAAGCTGCGCAAGTTCTACAATCATCCCCTGTTCATTGAAGCGCAGGCCGAGGAAGTTCGCACCGCGCTCGGCGGCCGGCCCAGGCCCATCATTTTCACCGCGCACAGCATCCCCGTCACGATGGCCCAGACCAGCGATTATCAAAAGCAGATCCAGGAAGCATGCCGTTTAGTGGCCGAGCAGGTGGGGATCGCCGACTGGCGGCTGGTGTATCAAAGCCGCAGCGGGCCGCCCAGCCAGCCGTGGATCGAGCCCCTTATTGGAGACGTGGTGCGCGAACTGGACCCGGGGGCCGAGGTCGCCGTGGTTCCGATCGGCTTCGTTTCCGATCATATCGAAATCATTTTCGATCTCGACATCGAAGTGCAAGCCATTGCGCGAGAGCTCGGCGTCAACATGGTGCGAGCGCCTACTGTCGGTGTGCATCCCAAATTCATTCAGATGATTCGCGAGCTGATCGAGGAACGCTTCGGCTTGCGCGAGCCGCGCGCCATCGGGCAATATCCTCCGAGCCACGACGCGTGCCCGGCCGGCTGCTGTCCCGCGCCGGTGCGGCGCCCAGCGCCCGCCAGTGTCAGCGCTCCTTGAGTTGCGCGTAGACCTCGCGTTTGGACAGCCCGCGCTCCCGCGCGATGGTCTTCATGGCGTCCATGCGCGGAACACCGGCTTCGACCAGTTGGTCGAATGCGGCTTCAATGGGCGGCAGGTTTTCTGCGGGCGCATCAGCCTTGGCGACCAGGATGGTGAACTCACCTCTGGGAGCTCGGTGTGCCAGCTTCTCGCGCAGCTCAGGCGCTGTGCCGGCGAGGAACTCTTCATGGATTTTAGTGAGCTCGCGCGCCAGCGTCACCTTGCGCGATCCGAGAACTTCCGCGATGTCTTCGAGCGCTTCCAGAATGCGGTGCGGCGCTTCATAGAAAACCAGCGTCACCGGATAATTTTTGGCCTCTTCCAGCGTCTTTCTGCGCTGCGATTTCTTGGCGGGCAGAAAGCCGCCGAAATAAAAGGAATCCGTCGGCAAGCCCGACGCGCTCAACGCGCCGGTGATCGCCGATGCGCCGGGAATGGGCGAGACCACGATTCCCGCCGATCGCGCTTGGGCCACCAGCCGGTAGCCGGGATCGGCGATCAAGGGCGTGCCGGCGTCGGAGACCAGAGCGATGTTCCGGCCCACCTGCAGTTCCGCCAGCAGTTCCCCCGCTCGGGCGAGTTCGTTGTGTTCGTGATAGCTCACCAACGGTTTCACGATGCCATGGCGGTCCAGCAGCTTGCGCGTCTGCCGCGTGTCTTCGCACGCGATGAGATCCGCCTCGCGGAGAATGCGCAACGCGCGCAGGGTGATGTCTTCCAGGTTGCCGATGGGAGTGGCGACGATGTAGAGTGTTCCGCTCACGCTCCCGATAGTATCGCGCGGGGTTGAACAAGGGAGTTGCGCAAGGGGTTCAGCAGGCCGGAATGCGTTCCCCATCGTCCACGGCTCGCAAAACCAGCCTGGTCTTGCAGGCGCCCAGTTCCACGCGCACGCTCCCGCCGGGGGATATCTCTCCGCGCGCTACCATCGAGGCCAGCGCCTGCATCAACTGGCGATGGATCACGCGTTTCAGTTCGCGCGCTCCGTACTCCGGGCTGGTGCCCTTCTCGAGCAGGAATTTGCGCGAGCGCGGCGGCACCTCGATGCGGAACGCGCGGTCGCCCAGGCGGCGCTCGACGTGATCCTGCAACTCTTCAATGTGCTGATCCAGGATGGCGGTCAAAGCGGCGGAATCGAGCGGTTGATAAGTGACCACCGAGTCGATGCGGTTGATGAACTCGGGGGGGAAATTCTTGCGGACGGCCCCCACGCCGATGCGTTCCAGCTTCCCGCCTTCCCAGGTGCGCGGCGTCGCCGTTTCAAAGCCGAATTCCGGGCGCAATTGGCGGCTCATCTCGCGGGCGCCCAGATTGCTGGTCAGAAAAATCATGGATTTCTCGAAGTTCACCAGCGTGCTGTCGCCCAGGCGCAACGTGGCTTTGTCCAGCACGCCCAGCAGCAGGCGGACCAGCGATGGCGCGGCTTTCTCGATTTCGTCGAACAGTAAAATCGAAAGGTCGCAGCTTTCGCTGGCCGCGCCGGCGAGCTTCTGCTGCGTGAGCAGGGGCTGCGTTTCGCGATGGCCCAAGTACCCGGGAGGCGCTCCCAACAATTTCGCCACTTCGTGTTCCATCTGGTATTCGCCGCAATCCACTTTGATTAGCTTCTTCGAACTGCCGTGCAGCACGTCGGCGAGCGCTTCGACGGTTTTGGTTTTTCCCGTTCCCGTCGGACCCAGCAGCAGGAAAATGCCCGCGGGCCGGCCTTCCGGCGCGAGCTTGGCCTGGTACATTTCCACGTACGGAACCACGGCCGAAATGGCGGCCGGTTGACCGACCAGCCTGCGCGAAAGTGCTTTCGCGATATCGCTCGACCAATCGCCGTCGGATGACACGCGCGACCGATTTGGAGTGTAACGCATGGTAAAAATCAATCCCACCGCAATTATCGGCGTGAAGCCGCTGACAGAGGGACTACACCCACCGACACTCCTGCCGTTACGACGCTTGCGTGCCTGGGCCAAGGTGAATGCGCTGCCGGCTCGCAAACTACACGTTTCTCAAGCGCTGGTGACAGTTAGGCCCATATCGGACTGGGATGTCGACTCGCCCGTTGGACGCCGCCCCGCGAATTACTTCGGGATGTGAATCGTCGAACTGGGGCAGAATTGGGTGTCAGGCCCCAGTTCGATTTCGCCGGATCAGGCTAACGGTCTTGCCGCGCGCGATACGCCAAAGCAAGGTTCAACTGACGAATGGCTTCGTCGCAGGCTCGAATGGCGTCAACTTTGTGGCCGCCAAAGTCGTGAGGGGCTGCCTCCATGTACGCCCTGGCGTCTTTGATGGCGCGGATCGCCGCCGCGATACGCGGATGCATAAGGCGTTCGGGCTGGGCTTGCAGGGTCCAGGTGCCGACGCAAAGCGCGATGCCGAGAAACATCCCTGTTACGAATTTCATAGGGCTCCTTTCGGGAGATTTTAGCAGACTCCCTATGGACTACATGTGAAGAATTCGTGAATGGCGTCGCAGATTCGTGCGCTTGCGTGCCCGTCGCCGTAAGGGTTGTGAACGCGGGACATCTGTTCATAGGCTGCGCGGTCGTCCAGCAAAACCGCGGCCTCGCGCACGATGCGATCTTCATCCGTGCCCACTAGCTTGACCGTCCCGGCGAGCACCGCTTCCGGACGCTCGGTTTTTTCGCGCAACACCAGAATCGGCTTACCCAGCGATGGGCCTTCCTCTTGAATGCCGCCCGAATCGGTGATCAGCAGATAAGCCCGGCGCATGAGGTCGACAAACGGAACGTAGCTTTGCGGCGCGATCAGACGCACATGCGGATGCGCGGCGAGGTAGCGCTGCACCGGATCCTGCACGTTGGGGTTGGGATGCACGGGATAGACAAGCTGGACGTCGCCGCGGTCGGCGATTTTGGCTAGCGCCCGGCAAATGCGCTCGAATCCCGAGCCGAAGCTTTCCCGGCGGTGCGCGGTGACGACGACCAGTTTTCTTGACGGGTCCAGATCCGGCCACTCGACGCCTCGCAACGTGCC
The DNA here is from genome assembly GCA_030039005.1 of Bryobacteraceae bacterium. The sequence continues at coordinate 10,305 of JASHQT010000533.1, read as the reverse complement.
ACGCTCCAATCCATCGCGCACGTGGAACACCGCATCGATGCCGGTGTTTCCGGTCACGGTAATGGCGCCCGCGGCCACGCCTTCGGTGCGAAGATTCTCGGCGGCCTTCTCGGTCGCGGCGAAATGCAACGTCGCAAGGCGGCCTGCCACCACGCGGTTCATTTCCTCGGGAAACGGCTGCGCCAGATCGTGCGTGCGAAGGCCCGCTTCCACATGCGCCACAGGTACGTGCGCATAGAACGCCGCCAAGGCCCCGCACAGCGTAGTGGTGGTATCGCCTTGGACGATCGCCAGGGCGGGTTTCTCTTGGTGAAGAACTGGCTCCAACCCCGCGAGAATTCGTGAGGTGGATTGGAACAGCGTCTGGCCCGGCAGCATGAGATCGAGATCGTGATCCGGCGTGACTTGAAAGGCCTCAAGAACCTGATCCAGCATCTGGCGGTGTTGCGCGGTGACGCACACCTTCACGTCAAATTCGCCGGGGCGCTCGCGCAGGCTACGAACCACCGGGCAGAGCTTGATCGCCTCCGGCCGGGTACCGAAGATCAATAAGATCTTGTGCGTCACAATCGTGATTTAGAAAGATCCAAGAAAAAGCTTGCCCGTTCTGCATCGAGCAGCAAAAAGGCGGGAATGACGAAACTGTCTATTTGTGCCGGTAAGTAATGCGTCCCTTGGTCAAATCGTAGGGAGAGAGCTCCAGGGTGACGCGGTCGCCGGCCAACACGCGAATGCGGTTGCGGCGCAACTTGCCGGCCAGGTGCGCGAGCACTGTGCGGTCCTGGTCCAGCAGAACGCTAAATTGTCCACTCGGAAACTTTTCTACAACGGTTCCGGTAACTTCAATGCTGTCTTCTTTACTCATCGTCCTCCTTCAGGGGGATTTTCTGCCATACGTATGTTAGCAAAAGGCTCCGCGGGCCGGTTCTTCAAAATCGTAAGCAACACAAGGACCGCGACCACCAGCGAGATGCACGAGGCCTCCCAGGCTAGATGCGTCAAGGCGCTTCTTGTACTCATACGATCCAAAATCGCCAGCGTTACAGGCTCCGGCAGCACGCGCGGCCCAAATACCGCTGCCAGCAAAACGAGCAGGAAGAGCGCGCGCAGAATGGTCTTGACTTGAGCGGCTGAGAACCGGCGCGCCAGTGCGGCGCCCAACATCGCGACGGCAATCGAAGCCGCCAAGCCAAATGTCAGAATGGCAGCCAGGAAGGTCACCCGAGGCGATAGAAAACCTCCACGCCGCGCGACTACGTTCAGGGTCACGATCGCGGTGCCCAGGATCAGCACGGTGATGCCCCAGCCCCAGGCGACAATGATGGCCATGTTTCCGAGCAGAGCAGACACTGGCGCTTGGGCCTCGGTGGCGCCAAGCTCCGCGCTGGCCGGTGCGACGAACAGGAGCGCAAGAAGTGCGTAAGCGGCCAGGATGCGCGCGTCCAGGAACCCGAAACCTTTGTAAATCGGCAGCAAAACGCCGAAGGCGATCACGACGGCGAGGATGATGAGGGCTTGCCGGGCCATGCAGCTACCTGATCAGCTTGTCGTAGTCAGCGTGGCTGCCGATCCAGAACCACAGCACTCCGTCCGCCACGTCGACCCCGAGGACGCGATGCCGGATCCCCACCCGCGCGGACCAAAAGCGTCCGACCTTCTTGAACGCCAGTGAAGGATGTCGCGGGTCGGCTTTCAGCAATGCGAAGGCCTTATCTGCCAGAGCTTGCGCGGCGGGAGAGAGGGCGCGGTACGAAACCCAGAAGTCCGGCGCAGCCCGGTGGATCACAACTCGGTAGCGCGTCCTGTTTCATAATCGCGGAGTGCGCGCGCGGCGAGTTTATCCAGCTTACCGGTCGCAATGTCTGACGCAATCTGCGTATCCCACGCGTCGGCGTCGAACGACGCGAACCACTCGCGGAGTTCCCGCAACTCATCGGGATTAAGTTGCTTGATCAGGCCTTCAATGTCCTCTAAATTCGTCACAAAGAATCCTCGCGATAGCGCTCAACTACGGATTCTGCGGCAGGTCCGCGTGGCCGGACATGTGTTGCGCGTCCTGCTGATTCTCCTGGCAGATGTACTCCATCAGTTCCTCGTGCGGGCGCAGGCGCGCGGTGAACGTCAGGGTGAAAGGCCGCGAATAGTCGCCGGGATCGATGATGGTGACTTTGTTCTCGAGCGTGCCGAGGTCCTTGCGGGTGTAGCGCTCGATGGTGTGCAACTGCTCGGTGTGCGGATGGCCCTTAAAATCGAACCAAAACTTGTCGTTGAAGCCGACCGTGTCCACCACCAGCGTGTCGCCGTCCCAGCTTCCAATGGAATGGCCGTACCAAGTGGGATCGGGATCTTCGGGATGTTTGCCGTTCATGAAGATCTGGCGATAGCTGTGGATGTTGCCCTCGAAGAGAAAAAAGATGTGCGTCGGCGTTTGCACGATCCGCCACGGATAAGGCGCGATGCGCGGGATGCCGGTGGGCAGGCAATTGGCCTCCGGGTCGTTCCTGGAATCCCGTTTGTCCATGAGCGCCTTGGCCGCCGGAAGGATCGGAATGGTCTCGCCCGGCGCCAGCCCTTGCGCGATATCGCCGACCGGGCCACCGCCCTGCCATACGCCCGATAGATCCGGGTGTCCGTCGGCCAGACGCGGCACCGGGCCGTGTGGCGTGTCGTCGGGACGCCTGGGCCGCCTGGTGTCCCGGTTGGCGCTTCCGCCCGCGGGAGCCGTGGCTTCCGCGTCCGACAAGCCGGGCGCTTTAGCGGGCGCTGAAGTCTGCGCGACCGCTGCTAGGTTCCACAACAGTGCGGCCGTCATCATTGCCGGAAGACCTAGAACCGAAACACTAGGGCTGCGCTTCATGGTGGTTCTCCTTGGTAGCTGCCGATTCTATTGGGCCGGCGGGGGAGGCGGCGGATTGTCGGCGGCCGAGAAGGCGAATACCTTCTTGCCATCGGCCAGCGTGACCGTCCGGGCGTTGGCCATATCCGATCCGTCTTTGGCCGCCGAGCCTTCCACGGTGACCTCATCGCCAACTTTTAATGAGTGCCGATTCCATCCCTGCCGGACCAGAACGTTCGGGCTGGCCAGTTCCAGGTTCCAATTGGTGACTTTGCCGCTTTCGTCTTTGACGTCCAGATAAAAGCGGGCGTGCGGATTAGTCCACTCGACTTTCGTGACGGTACCTTTGAGCGTCACCGGTTTCTTCACGTCATATTCGGCGGCGAACGAATGATGCGCGAGAGCCGCGGCCGGGGCCAATAATACGATTCCGGCAACCAACGAAGCGAACGAAGCTTTCATGCAGATTTCTCTCCTTGGTAGATTCTGTCATAAAATAGACGGGCTATGAAGAGCCCCTGGTTACCCGGCTGCATGCAAGTGATGCATGCAACTATCGAGGAGACTTCAGCTTGCGCCGCCTGATCTCGTCGGATTCGGCCTGGGAGCGCGAGATCGGTTATTCGCGCGCGGTGGTGGATGGCGAGTGGATTTTCGTTTCCGGGACCACCGGCTTTGACTACCGAACCATGAGCATTTCCGAGAATGTGGTCGAGCAGGCCGAGCAGTGCTTGGTCAATATCGAGAAGGCGCTAGCTGCGGCGGGCAGCCGCCTGGCTGACGTGGTGCGCGTGCGGTACATTCTTCCGCGCGTTGAGGACTTTGAGCCTTGCTGGCCGGTGCTGCGGAAATATTTCGGCGAAATACGGCCCGCGGCCACCATGATCTCGGCCGCGCTGATCGACCCGCGCGTCAAAATCGAGATCGAGGCGACGGCGCGAATCGGAGAACGCTAATGCAGGCCGTGGCCCCAAACAGTGGTCCCGGGATTATACTCACGCCAGTCGAACCAATAGTCTTTCAGCATGGGGACGCGCTCCAGGCACGCGCCCTTTGCTTTCCCGGAGATGGCGCAGCCTTCGAAATTCCATCGGCTGCCGGTAGGCGCATCGATCATGAGTGCGCCTCCGAGCTGAGCACCGCTCAGGCGATAAAATTCGGGCGCGTCTTCTGTGCCCGGCGGCAGGCCAGGCGCGATGTCACGAAAAGCCCGTACCGATTGGCCATCCGCGCCTACCACCAGGATCACGGGTTCGGCGCCCACGCGACCGTGTACCAGCTTTTCCTGGATCACGCGATCGTATAGGAACGCGCGGCTCGCCCCGCCGGCCTGAATTCCTAAGATCAAGTCGCGCGCCTGCATGCCTTGCTCGGGAAATTGAATGACGGTGGGAGCGCGCCGCATCCTCACGTCCCAATTCTTGGTTTCGTATTCGGAGGCGTATTGCGGATCGGCGGCCAGCACCGTGCCTTGCGGCGCTTCCGCTTTCCAGGCGGCGAAGGTCAATTCGTCGGAGAAGATGAGCGCGAGCTCGCGGCCTTGGAGCGGCCCGGAAATGGCGCGTCCACTGATCTGCTGCCAAAAGCTGCCCGTTTCCTCGTCGCGCATCAGAAAATTCTGATTGTTGATGCCGGCCAGATGAAACGTCAGCCGCCGCCCTGCGATCTCCCTGCTCCACACCAGACCGGTGTGACAGAGGGTTCAATATGTCGCGACGAGAGCCGTCCCTCCCACTCTGTCGTTGAGGACATGGTGATAAGCCATGATGCGGACCGGGTAGGCGCGAGCGACGCCGCCGATTTTGACCACAATCAGCTTGTCGTCGGCATCGATCTTAGCCGCGGCCGCGGAGACGAATGCCGGATGGTCCGCGGCATGGAACATCAGTTGTTCGTAAACATTCACGTGCGCCAGTCCCGCGAGGATGCAGACGCTCATGGCCAGCGCTACGGCTAGATTCCGTTGACGGATCCCGGGCCGCGCGCGCCAATACGCTAGCGCAGCGCCGACGGCCGCCAACGCCGAGATCGCCGTAATCAGACCGCTGTAGCGGGTAATCGCGAGCGCCATCATCAGCTCGCGCGGGCCTTGCGCACGGAACGGGCGGATCACGTAAATCGGATAAGCGACGCAAGCCAGGGATACGATGGAGCAAGCGCTCAGGACGAGGATCCAGCGCGCCCGGGCGATGGCTTGCATTGCCCTATTCTAATGGAATGCAGGGAACCGGGCGGTCTCCAGGAGCGTATCATTCCGGTATGGGATCCTTCCGGCAAGTGTTCCGGCGCTTGGCGAAAGCGCCGCTATTCACGGCGACCGCGATTGCGACGCTGACGCTCGCCATCGGCATCAACACCGCGGTGTTTAGCCTGCTGGACGCGTTTCTGCTGCGCGCGCTGCCTTATCCGCGGCCGGACCGCGTGGCCGCTCTAGTCGCGCACACCGAAGGCATCGATCCTCTTCGCGCTACACCATTCGTGGAGGACGATGACAGCTTCAGCGGCGATTCCTGGCAGGTTTTCACCGCCAGCCTGGACTCGGTGATCCTGGCATCCTCGGGCTGGGGCAGCTCCGGGGGTGTAAACCTTACCGCCGGAGGAGCGGCACGATACGTGACGGGGAGCCGCGTTTCGGCGCGCTATTTCGATGTTTTGGGCATCCCGCTGTATCTCGGCCGAAGCTTCACCCAAGAAGAAGACCGGCAGCACGGGCCGCCGGTGGCCGTGCTGAGTTATGCCCTGTGGCAGTCCGCGTTTCACTCCGATGCCCGGATCGTGGGCCAGTCCGTGCTGCTTAAAGGCGAGCCCTATACCGTAGTCGGCGTACTTCCGCGCGGCGCCATCACGCCCAGCCACGCCGATGTATTCACGCCTTTGCAACCGGCGCCCACCGGCGAATGCGCCGGCACCAATTGCGCCATCCTGGTTCGCCTCAGACCAGACGCCACGTGGGCGCAGGTGAATGCGCAGCTCAGCCGCATCCGTCTGCCGTACTTTTCCGAACTCGAAAGCAAATACCACGGCCATGCGCGGATCTACGCACGCCCGCTGCAACTGGAACTCGCCGGCGACATGCGCGGGCCGGTGATCGTGCTGATGCTCGCGGTCGGGTTTATTTTGCTGATCGCTTGCGCGAATCTCGCGGGCCTGGCGCTGGTTCGCCTGTTGCGTCGCAGGCATGAGATCGCGACGCGCTTCGCCTTGGGGGCCTCACGTTTCGGCGTACTCAGCGAATTGTGGAAGGAGGACTTGGTTGTCGCGCTCGCGGGAGGAACCGGTGGGGTGGCTCTGGCCGTGGCATTGTCTCGCGCGCTCCCTCGGCTGCTGCCGGAGTCCATGCTTCCGGTTGGCGGCGTTTCCATCGATTTACGGGCGCTGGTGTTCACCCTGGGCGTGTCGCTGGTCGCCAGCCTGCTCTGCGCGATGCTGCCGGCGCTCGAAATTCGCCGCTTCGATCTCGGGGCTTTCCATTCCGGATCTGGCCACGCCGGATCCCGCGCGGTCACCGGCCGTTCCCGCCGTCTTCGCCAGGCATTGATCGCCGCACAAGTGGCGCTCACGGTGGTGCTGTTGATTTCGGCTGGCCTACTGGTCCGCACGCTGGTATATCTCGAGACGCTGCCACCGGGCTTCGATGGGCACAACGTGATGACGGCGACCGCGTCGCTCGACGATGCGCGCTACCGGGACGCGGCAGCGTTTCGAAACCTGCTCGACAAAAGCGTCGCAGCGATGCGCGAGATTCCCGGTGTGCGCGATGCCGCCGTAGGCCTCAGCATGCCTTTTGAGCGCGGGCTAAACGATCTAGTCGCCATCCAGGACGGTAGCAAAGCGGGTACCAAACGCGGATCCAGCATGGCTTACATTACGCCGGGTTATTTTTCTACACTGCGCATTCCGCTGGTCGCTGGCCGGTTGCCGCGCGATACCGACAACGCCCCGTCCGAGCCGGTCGCCATCGTGAACCAGGCCTTCGGCAGGCGCTTTTTCGATAATCCCGCGCCCATCGGAAATCATTTCAAAACCGAGGGAGTCACTTTCACGATTGTCGGGATCGTCGGCGACGTCGAGAAGCGCCCAGGCATTCAGCCGGCGGCTCCAATCAGCACGGAAGCGGTGGTCTATCTGCCCGCGGCCCAGACCCCGCAAGCGCTAGTGAACCTCGCGCACATCTGGTTTCAGCCCAGTTGGGTGGTCCGCACGGCCGGACCCATCCAGGGGCTCACCGCAGCGATGCAGCGCGCGCTTTCGGGCGTTGCGCCCAACCTGCCGGTTTCCGGATTCCGTTCCATGGATCAGATCCTGGCCGAACAACTCCAGCGGCAAAGAATCGAAGTGGCGCTGCTCGCGACGCTCTCCGGACTTGCGCTGCTGCTCTCCGCGCTCGGCATTTACGGATTGGTATCGAACCTGGTGGTCCAGCGCACGCGCGAGATCGGCATCCGCATCGCCCTGGGTTCCACCGTCCCGCGCGCAGTGCTGTACATTGGTTCGGCGGGCGTAGCGGCCGCGGCCGCGGGCCTGGTTTGCGGAATGGCGCTTGCTTTCGTCACCGCGCGCATTCTTACGAGCCAGCTCTTCGGCGTCAAAACCTATGATCTCCCGACGTTCTGCGCGATCGCGCTGCTCATGGCATTCATCGCCGGCGCGGCCAGTTTTCTCCCGGCCCTGCGCATCAGCCGCATTCAGCCGGCCGACACGTTGCGAGCCGAGTAATTAAATCCGGCAGATCAGCAGCTCGCGCTCGTAGATCATCTCCGGAGGTAAGTGTGCGTGCAGCGTGATGAACAGTTCTTCGTGGCCGATCACTTCCTGCTTCCACGCGGCCTTGTCGAAGGCTTGCAATTCATCGAACTGCTCCTTGGAGAAGTCGAGACCGGTCCAATCGATATCCTCGTAGCGCGGCATCCAGCCGATGGGCGTCTCGCGGCCTAGCGCCCGGCCATGCGCCCGGTCGACGATCCACTTCAGCACGCGCATGTTCTCGCTGAATCCGGGCCACAGGAATTTGCCGTCGGCGCCTTTGCGGAACCAGTTTACGTGGAAGATGCGCGGCGTCTCAGTCAGGGTGCGCTGCATCTTGAGCCAGTGCCGGAAATAGTCGCCCATGTGATAGCCGCAAAACGGCAGCATGGCCATGGGGTCGCGGCGGACCTGGCCCACGCCGCCCACGGCCGCGGCGGTCATTTCCGAGCCCATGGTCGCGCCGACGTATACGCCCGCGCTCCAGTTGAACGCCTGGTAGACCAGCGGCACCGTGCTCGCGCGGCGGCCGCCGAAGATCAACGCGCTGATCGGCACGCCGTCGGGAGCTTCCCACGAGGGATCGATGGTGGGGCATTGCGACGCCGGAGCGGTGAAGCGTGAATTGGGGTGCGCGGCCTTAACGCCGGTTTCCTTGGCGATCTGCGGCGTCCAGCGATTGCCGCGCCAATCCAGGCACTCGGCCGGCGGCTCATCGGTCATGCCTTCCCACCACACGCCACCGTCGAGCGTCAGCGCGGTGTTGGTGAAGATGCTATTGCGCGCGAGCGCCGCCATGGCGTTGGGATTGGTTTTCATCGACGTACCCGGCGCCACGCCAAAGAACCCGGCTTCGGGATTGATGGCGCGCAAGCGGCCGTTCTCATCCGGCTTGATCCAGGCGATGTCGTCTCCCACGGTCCAGATTTTCCATCCGTGGAAAGCCTTGGGCGGCACCATCATCGAAAAATTGGTCTTGCCGCAGGCGCTCGGGAACGCGCCGGCCACGTAGGTTTTTTCGCCATGGGGATCTTCCACGCCCAGGATCAGCATGTGCTCGGCCATCCAGCCTTCGTCGCGCGCGATGTTGGAGGCGATGCGCAGCGCGAAGCACTTCTTGCCGAGCAGCGCATTGCCGCCGTAGCCGGAACCATAGGACCAAATCTCGCGCGTTTCGGGGAAATGGACGATGTATTTTTCCTCGTTGCACGGCCAGGGCACGTCATGATCGCCGGGGCCGAGCGGCATGCCGACGCTGTGCATGCACGGCACCACACGTTTCTCGTCTTTATCGATCTCCTGGAACACCCGCAGGCCGATGCGCGCCATGATGCGCATGCTCACCACGACGTACGGAGAATCGGTAAGCTGCACGCCGATCTGCGACATGGGCGACCCAATCGGCCCCATGCTGAACGCCAGCACGTACATGGTTCGCCCGCGCATGCATCCGCTGAACAGCCGCTTCAGCGTTTTGCGCATCTCGAACGGGTTCACCCAGTTGTTCGTCGGCCCGGCGTTGTCTTTCGACAGCGAGCAGATGAACGTGCGATTTTCGACACGCGCGACATCGCTCGCGTCCGAACGCGCGTAGTAACAGCCGGGCCAAAGCTCCTGGTTCAATTTGATGAACGTTCCACTGCCTACCATCTGCGCGCAGAGCGCCTCATATTCCTCTTGCGACCCATTCACCCAATGAATGCTGTCCGGCTTGGTGAGCTCCGCCATTTTCTCCACCCAGCGGAGCAGGTGTTTGTTGGTGCTCAAGGCTTCCGAGAAGTCCCGGGCATAGTTTGTGCTTGCAGTCGTCATATTTTCTATTATGATTCAAAGCACCAAACCCATGAAAGATCGAGTCTTTACCCTGTTCCGATGGCGCGCTGGAGAAGGCGCGGGCCCATCGGGCTCTGAGGGGACTTTCTGCGGGGACTTAAGGATCGTACTATGCCCTTTCGAATTGCTCTCAATATGGCGGGCGCGGTTTCGGCCGGCGCCTATACCGCGGGCGTTCTGGATTTTCTGATCCAGGCCTTGGACGCCTGGTATGACGAAAAGTCGCGGCTCCAGCAAAGCGGTGTCGATCCGAGCCATTGGACCGTCCCGTCGCACGATGTGGTCCTGGATGTGTTGACCGGCGCATCGGCCGGGGGCATGTGCGCGGCCATCAGCTCGGTAGCGCTCCAAGAGGAATTCGATCACGTCACCCAGACCGATCCTGATCCCGATATGCCGGTGAACCGGCTCTACCAAAGCTGGGTTCGGAGTATCGACATCGTTCCGTTGCTCGGCACCGCGGATTTGCCGAACAAGCAGGCGCGGGTGAAATCGATTCTGGATAGCACGCCGATCCAGGCGATCGCCAACGCCGCTTTGGTTCCCGATCCGGCGCGCGTGAAAAAAAGGCCCTGGGTAGCCGACCCGCTCGGCATCATCCTGACGCTCTCCAACCTGCGCGGCATTCCCTACAGCGTCGATAAAGCCAATCAAGGCTCGTTCGAGGAGCGCGTAGCTTATCACGCCGATCAGATCCGTTTCGCCTTGTCAGGCGCAGGCGGTCTCGACGACCCGACCACTTACGCGCTGAGCTACTCCGATCCGGCGAGTCCCAACTGGCCGTTGCTCCGAACCGCCGCCATGGCGACCGGCGCGTTTCCGATCATGCTGGCCGCGCGGGTGCTCGAAAGAACTCAGGCCGACTATCAGAATCGGCTATGGGAGATCAGTAA
>JASHQT010000067.1 GCA_030039005.1 Bryobacteraceae bacterium | reverse complement strand
CCTCCGGTGGACGTGCCGGTGATTCCGCACGTCGCCATCGACAAGCACGTGTTGATCTTCACCGGTGCCGTTGCGCTCGCGACGGCGATCCTGTTCGGCCTCGCGCCGGCGATCGAATCGACGCGCGCCGGCCTTATCGGAGCCATCAAGAATGAAGCTCTGTCTGAGAAGGTTCGGCGCATCGGCTTGCGGGACGTGTTGGTCGGCACACAGGTGGCCCTTTCGGTCGCGCTGTTGATCGGCAGCCTGCTGGTGGTCCGCAGCCTGCAGCACGCGCTCAGCTTGAATCTGGGATTCGAGCCGCGGCACGCAGCCGTTTTGTCGTATGACTTTGCCGCGCAAGGTTACGATGAGCAGCGCGGGCGGGAGTTCGGGCGGCGGCTGCTCGAACGCGTTCGGGCGGCGCCGGGAATCGAGGCTGCGGGCGCCATCGACGGGCTGCCTTTGACGCTCAACATTTCCGGCAGTGGCATTCTGATCGAAGGCAAGCCCGAGCCGCTTGCAGCCGACACGCCGATCGCGAACATGTACTATGTCACGCCCGGTTATCTGGCGGCCATGGGTACGCGGCTCGTGGCTGGGCGCGACTTCGATGTTCGCGATACGAAGGACGCGCCCCTGGTTGCTTTGGTGAATGAAGCTTTCGTTCGCCAGTTCCTCGCGGGTGAGAATCCCGTCGGCAAACGATTCCGGCACGGAAGCGACGACAAATGGATTCAGATCGCGGGCGTGGTTGAGGACGGCAAATACCGCTCACTCGGTGAAGCGCCTTCGCCTACGGTGTTCGAAAATCTGGAGCAGAATTGGAGGCCCAATCAAACGCTGGTGGTGCGGTCGCGGCTATCGGACGGCGATGCGGTAAGCCTGTTGCGGCGCAGCGTCGCCGAGCTCGACCCATCGCTGACGGTCTTCGACGAAGGGAGCCTGGAAAACGCGCTCGGGCTGGCCTTGTTTCCGGCGCGATTGGCCGCCGTTGTGCTGGCGGCGTTCGGATTGCTCGCGGTGGTGCTGGCCGCGACCGGCATTTATGGAATCATGGCCTACGCGGTGTCGCAACGGACGCGGGAGATCGGTATCCGGATGGCGCTGGGCGCCGCGCCGGCACAAGTGGCGCGAGCGGTGCTGAAGAGGACCGCGCTCCTGCTGGCGGTGGGGATCGCGATAGGGTTTGCGGCGGCGTTCGCGGCCGGAAAATTCTTCAGCCAGATCCTGTATGGGATCAGCGCGCACGATCCCTGGACGTATCTTTGCGCGGTGGGCTTCATCGCGGTAATCGCGCTTGTGGCCTGCTGGGCGCCGGCGCGCCGCGCCATTACGCTGGATCCGCTGACCGCGCTACGCACGGACTAAGACGGGAGGTCTTGACAAGGAGGATGGGACCGGCTTAATATGTCGTTATGCGACATGTCGTGCAACAATCTACTTTGGAGCCCAGGCCGCTTTCCGAGCCCGTACTGCTGATCCTGACCAGCTTGGCCGGGCATCCGCGCCACGGGTACGCGCTGATCAAGGACATCGAGCTGTTAAGCTCGGGCCGCGTGCGGATGAGCACGGGCACGTTGTTCGGAGCGCTGAAGAGATTGCTCGAAGATGGCTGGATTGAGAGGTTCGAGCAGGACGACACCGCGCGCCAGAAGCAGGCATACCGGTTGACCGGGGCGGGGCGCAGGCAGTTGGAGGCGGAGCTGGAGCGCATGAAGCAATTGACTCGCGCGGGGTTCGCGCGCTTGAGAGCGGCGGAGGCCTTATGAAACGTGCGTATGAGCTGCTGTTGATCCTGTATCCGCGGGCGCATCGCGCGGAATTTTCAGACGAGATGCGACAGGTTTTTGATGCCGTCGCGGCCGAACGGCGGGAGCAGGGAAGAGCGGCGTACCTGGGCTTCGTGTGGTCGGAAATAATGGGGCTGATCGCGGGCGCCGCGCGCGCGTGGCTGACGCCGGAACGGGCGGCGCAACTGGCAGCGTCCAGATACAGGCACTTGCCGCCGGAAGTGGCGGAGGCGCAGCAGCGCGTGGACGACAATATCGCCGGGATGGTGCACGCGATCGCGAATCATCAGTTCGAGAAGGCGCGGGAGTTGTCGAATCTAGAGCGGGAGGCGCGCGCGAATCTGCACGCCGTGCGGGAAAAATACGGTCTCGAGGACGGCCCGGAACAATTCCAGTGCTCGTAGGCCACTTCGCGGTTGCACTGGCTGGAAAACGCGTCGCGCCGGGCTTGTCTCTGGGAACGCTGGCATTCGCGGCGCTGCTGGCCGATGTGCTCGCATTTACGCTGGTGGCCGCCGGGATCGAGAGCTTTCGCATCGCAACCGATGTCCAGCGCAATCGCTTTATGGGAGACAACATCGTCTACAGCCACAGTTTGCTCATGGATATGGTGTGGGGAGGGTTGCTCGCCGCCGGATTTTTTCTCCGGCGGCGTCATGTGTTCGCGCCGTGGATCCTGTTTGCGGCCGTGGTGAGCCATTGGGTGCTGGATTGGATCAGCCATCGGCCGGACCTGCGGCTGGGTCCGGGCATCCCCGGCGTGTTCGGCTTAGGTTTGTGGAACTCGATTCCCGCCACGCTGCTCGTGGAAGGAGGGCCGTGGGTGTGCGCCATTGTCGTCTACGTCCGCGCCACGCGGCCCATCGGACGGGCCGGCATTTACGGGTTCTGGACGGGCGCGGCACTGCTCACCCTCGCTTGGCTGGCCAATATCAGTGCACCTCCCGTTAACCCTGGCACTGCGGCGGCCGCACTCCCCAGCCTGGTTTTCTTTGTGGTCGCGATTGCGTGGAGCTATTGGATGAACCACGCCCGCGTGATTTCCGGTCAGACCTGAGATGCGGCAGCCTGCGCGGGAAAGGCGTGCAGCAGCTCTTCGGCATAAAGCGCGCCGGCGGGCGTTTCTTCGTGCTTGAAGAAAACGTAGACATCGCGGCCAGAATCGAGCAGTTCGCGCACACGATCGGCGATTTCCTGGCGATCTTCGGCCGAATACTCGGGCATGCGCAGGCGCGAATAAACGAAGCTCGACGTGATCACTTTCGGGATGGTCAGCCTTTCGGATTCGGCCAGGCACAGCGCGACGCCGTGCTTTTCAAGCAGCGCGTAGACGGCGTCGGTGAGCCAGGAAGCGTGGCGAAATTCGAACGCGCAGCGGATGTCGCGCGGCAGCGTGGCCAGGAAATCGGCCAGCAGCGCTTGGTCGCACTTGAGCGCGGGCGGAAGCTGGAACAGCACCGGGCCAAGGCGGCGCGCGGTGCGCAGCGGATCGATGGCCTTGAAAAAGACCTCCGTGAATTCCGAAGGCTTCAGGCGCAGAATATGCGTGATGCGCATGTGGGCTTTGAGCGGAAAGACAAAGCCCGGGCGCGTCTCGTTGACCCAGTTTTCAAGCGTGGAAGCCGAGGGCAGGCGGCGAAAGGTGTAGTTTACTTCGACGGCGTTGAGGCGTGTCGCGTAGTAAGACAGGAATTTCTTGGACGCGAGCTTTTCGGGATAAAACTCGGGCTTCCAACTAGGATAGGCGAATCCGGAGGTTCCTGAGTAAAGGCGCGGCATCAAATGTTGGCATCGAGCATTTTCTCATGAATCCGCCCGGCGCGCGACGCATCCCATACAATAGTTTAAACAGCTGTGATTCCGCAAAAAGCGCCCCAAAAAAGCTCGTCCGAACGGCTGCGCGAGTTGTGGCCGGACATTCGCGAGATGGCGCGGCCGCGCCTGAAGGTGCTGCTATTCGGATTCGTGCTGATGGTGATCGGCAAAATTTGCGGGCTGGTGTTGCCGATGTCTTCCAAGTACCTGATCGACAATGTCATTAACAAACACCAGATGCAGCTCCTCGGACCGTTGGTGCTCGCGATCCTGGCCGCCACCATTATTCAGGGCGTCACGGGATTCGCGAATACGCAGTTGGTTTCGAAAGCCGGCCAGCGTCTAATCGCGGAGTTGCGCGCGAAAGTCCAGGCGCACGTGGGACGACTGCCGGTGGCTTACTACGACGCGAACAAGACCGGCGTTCTGGTGTCGCGCATCATGACCGACGTGGACGGCATCCGGAATCTGCTGGGCACCGGCCTGATCGATTTCACCGGTGGGATTCTGCAGGCCCTGCTGGTGCTCGGGTTCCTGCTGCGCATCAGCCCGCTGCTTACGGGCATTGCGCTGGTGATCATCGTTGCGTTCGCGGGTGCGATGGCGAAGGCGTTCAAGACCATCCGGCCGATCTTCCGGGAGCGCGGAAAAATCAACGCCGAAGTCACGGGGCGGCTGACCGAATCGTTGGGCGGCGTCCGCGTGGTGAAAGGCTATCATGCCGAAGCTCGCGAGGAGGCGGTGTTCCAAGGCGGCGTGCAGCGGCTGCTGAACAACATCTTGAAGAGCCTGACGGCGACGTCGGTGATGAGCCTTTCGGCGACCGTGCTGATGGGCATTGTAGGCGCGATCATCATGTTCATCGGTGCGCGGGAGATCAACGCGCACGTGATGACGCTGGGCGATTTCGTCACCTTCACGGCGCTGCTCGCGTTTCTGATCGCGCCAGTGATCCAAATCGCCAACATCGGGACGCAGCTCACTGAGGCGCTGGCCGGGTTGGAGCGCACGCGCGAGGTGCTGCGCGAACGGCCGGAGGATCGGGACCCGCGGCGCACCGTTGCGCTGCCGCCGATCACGGGGCAGGTGATTTTCGATGACGTTTCGTTCGCCTATGACGGCGGCAAAGAAGTGCTGCACGAGATCTCGTTCCGCTCCGAGCCGGGTACGGTGACGGCGCTGGTGGGCCCGTCGGGGTCGGGCAAATCCACGATCATTGGTCTGATCGCGGCATTCCACGGCCCGCAATCGGGGATCATCCTGGTGGATGGCGTGGATCTGTCGACGGTGCGGCTGGATTCCTATCGCACGCAGCTTGGCGTGGTGTTGCAGGAGACGTTTCTGTTCGATGGGACGATCTGGGAGAACGTCGCGTTTGCGCGGCCCGATGCGTCGCGCGAGCAGGTTTTGGAAGCCTGCCGCATCGCGCGCGTGGATGAATTCGCCGAGCACTTCGAGAAGCAGTACGAAACCGTGGTCGGCGAGCGCGGCGTGAAGCTTTCTGGCGGCCAGCGCCAGCGGGTCTCGATCGCGCGCGCGCTGCTGGCCGATCCGCGCATTCTGATTCTGGATGAAGCCACGTCCAGCCTGGATTCGGAATCGGAAGGGATGATTCAGGAAGGATTGCGGGTGTTGATGCAAGGCCGCACAACGTTCGTGATCGCGCATCGGTTGTCGACCATCCGGCGCGCCGATCAGATTCTGGTGGTGGAAGCCGGGCGCATCGTCGAGCGCGGGACGCACGCCGAGTTATACGCGCTCAATGGCCGCTATTACGACCTGTACACCAAGCAGCACGGCATCGAGGCGAATCTGTTTCTCGCTCCGGGCGAAGGCGACGAGCAGCCCGTTCCGGAGGGTGCGGTTCGGCTGGCTGGCGCCGCGGGTGGCAACGTGGTAGCGGACGCAATGCGCATGTTCCGGGGATAATCCGCGTGGTTCGAGCGCTCAGGGATGATCTGGAACAGATTCGTTCTCTTCAGTGCTCCGCCGATCTCGATCGCATCGCCAATGCCATTGGAATGGGCCAGTGTTTGGTGGCGAAATTAGACGGCCGCCTCACCGGCTACGGATGCATGGACTATCGATTTTTCGGACGCGGATTTGTGTGGCTCGTTCATGTCGCGCCGGAGTTTCGCCGCCGTGGCATAGCGAGCCGGCTCTTCGAGGCCTTCGAGCAACAGTGCACCAGCGCGCGAATCTTCACATCCACAAATCTTTCGAACCTGCCGATGCAAGCGTTTCTGGTTGCGCGCGAGTACGCGTTGAGCGGAATGGTGCAACACCTGGATGAGGGGGATCCGGAACTGTTCTACAGCAAGCGGATGCGATAGCGGGGCTTCAGGTTTTGTGCCGGATCGCGCGGTCCAGGCTAATTGCGCCGGCGCCCGCAGTCACCAAATACAAAAAGAAGAAGCAGTACAGCACGGTGATTTCGCCATTGTTCAGCAAAGGATACAAGGG
>JASHQT010000066.1 GCA_030039005.1 Bryobacteraceae bacterium | reverse complement strand
CTCGAACTCAGTCATCCTCTCCGATTAGGCGCTGGGACCGTATCTCTCCGCGATTACAGAACTTGCAGTGGCAGAACGGCTTCTTGCCTTTCGCCTCTGGATAGTACCTCCAGCCAGTTACGCGCGGTGCAAGATATGTCCGTGCGATTTCCTTGGACGTGATTTTCCTCGGTACGATCACTTCCAGCCCCATCGGGTCGGTGTGCGCCAGAAAAGCGGCAGCCGCTTCAGAGGCGGTCATCTCCAGCTTTTCGCCGCTGTACTTGCCTACCAAAATGACTTCGTCATTCGGAATTCTGAACTGCACACAGACCAGTGTCCTGGCGCCTCGCCTCTTCAATTCTCTGGCCCATTGATGAGTGGTCGTGAAATTCGGAAGGACCGGCACTGCGTATACACCGCGAGGCCCTGCCTTGCGCTTGACCGCAGTGATTCCATTCTTGATAATGGCCGCCTCGTCGTTCTTGTCAGCGATGTGAATAAACGAAACCATCCTGGTCGGGGTACCAAATCCATTTTAGGCCGCAGCCGGTTCTATACGTGTCCAAACAGGGTGCCCAGGTTGGATCGGCGTACTGGATTTTGTCCGTATATCATTGGTCCAAAGGCAATTCGAGTGGTTCGAGCGGACCACATTCTAGGCCGCAAAAGTTCGAAACGTGTCCAAGGTGGGGAGCCAATTCCTTTCCCTCCGTTGATTTGCCCGCCCGTTGGTTGACGCCATCCTCTCGTGCAGCCCCGTAGTCTTTGGGAGGACTTCGCCTCTCCGTTCGTCTCTCCGTTCGAGCCCGCCGCGCCTGAGCCGCCGAGTCGCTCCTGGTTCCAGGTGGGAGCGATCGGCAAAAGTGGAATGCTTGTCCAAACTCGTCTTATTCGGTGAAGCCTCGTTGCGACGCGCGCTTGCCGACTTCATTGATCATTATCACGCGGAGAGAAACCACCAGGGGAAAGACAATACGCTCCTATCCCGTCCAAGAAAATCGCCCAACACCGGCCCCGAGGGAGTCCAGTACGCTGTCGGGAGCGCTCGGTGGACATGAATTTTTTGACCACAGGGATAAGCAAGCGGTCCTAACAACCGCCCAACATGGAGGGTGGCTAAAAACTATTGGCCAGCCGGCCGAGCCACGTCTTCGGCGCTCTTCGGATTGGCCGGCGCGTCCGCGCGAAGGGCTTCACCCGAGGGCAGTGTCGAGGCGTCCCAACCGCCACCCAGATCCCTGATGAGATTTGCGGCTTCAACCATGCGCTGCTCTACCACGGTAACGTACGTCTGCTGGTTGCCTAACAGCGTCGTCTGGACCGTGACCACATTCAGGTAAGAATCCGTTCCCGCCAGATAACGGTCGTTTTCGAGACTCATCGCCTCCAGATTGGCTGCGACCGCTTCCTTCTGCTGCTCTTCCTCCTGTGCGAGGTAGCGCAGATTCGCCAGATCGTCCTCGACATTCTGAAACGCGGAGAGAACCGTTTGCCGGTAATTGGCGACGGTTGCATCATACGCCGCTTCGGCGCTTTCTAACGCCGCTCCACGGCGGCCGAAATCGAACAGCGTCTGAGAGAGCGACGGCCCCGCGGACCAGTAGCGGCTCGCAAAGCTGACCAGATTCACCAGGCTGCTCGAAAGCAACCCGGGCGTTGCCGACAGTGTCAAGGTAGGATAATAAGCAACTTTGGCAAGACCTATATTGGCATTGGCAGCCGCGACCTGGCGTTCACTGGCCGCGATATCGGGCCGCCGCTCCAAAAGCTGTGAGGGAACGGCTACTGGGATCGGTGGCGGCGGGCCGGCGATCTTGACCGGGCCGAGCTCAAGCGCGGCCGGCGGCTCTCCGATCAGAATCGCAATGGCGTGCTCGTATTGCGCTCGGGTGATCTGCGTGCCCGTGAACTGGGCTTCGGCGGCGTCCAGTTGGGTTTGCGCCAGGGTGACGTTGGACTTCGATGCCACACCGCCGTTGAACTGGTTGAGCGTGAGATCCAGGTTTTTCTTGTACGCAGCGATGGTATCTTGTAGCAGCGCGAGCTGCATGTCTGCTCCCGCCATGGAGAAGTAATCCGTCGCCAGCAATGCCTGCTCGCTGAGCCGGGTGTTCTCGAGATCGGCCGCGCTTACCTGGGCGTTTGCCACAGCGTTCTCAACCGACAGGCGGACGCGGCCCCACAGATCGGGCTCCCAACTCGCGGTTACCGGCAACGAAAAGCTATTGGTAGTGACAGCAATACCTCTGTCGCCATTTTTTCCGAGATAGGTTTGTGTGATTGCCGGGCTCGATCCGATGGTCGGATAGTAATTTGCGTGATTGGCGGCGACGGTGGCCCGCGCCTCACGGTACTGCGCTGCCGCCTGCTTGATGTTCTGGTTATTGACGTTGACCAACTCTTCCAGCCGGTTCAATTGGGGATCTCCGAAAATCTCCCACCACTTACCCTTGAGCATTTCGTCGCTAGGAGTGGCCATCTTCCACTGGTCGTTCCCGGCCATCTCTTTGAAGCCTACCGGGGCAGGCACGGAGGGCTGCTGGTACTTCGGGCCGATGGTACATGAGGCGCAGATGAGCGGCGCGAAAACTGCAATTTGCCAGGATCGTTTCATCAATCCCCACTCTCCGCAATCCCAATCCCGCCCGGAACCAGAAAACCGGGACGATGCTTGTAGCTCGGCTGGCGGCGGCTAAAACGCACGCGCAGGCGGTCCAGATAAAGATAGATCACGGGCGTGGTAAACAAAGTCAACATCTGGCTGACCAGGAGCCCCCCGACAATGGAAATTCCCAGAGGCTTTCGCAACTCGGCGCCGGCGCCCCAGCCGAGCGCCATGGGCAGGCCGCCTAGCAGAGCACACATAGTGGTCATCATGATCGGCCTGAACCGCAGCAGGCACGCCTGATAGATGGCATCGCGCGAATTCATTCCCTCCTTCCTTTCCGCCGCCAGCGCGAAATCGATCATCATGATCGCGTTCTTCTTGACAATGCCGATCAGCAGAATGATTCCAATCATCGCGATGATATCCAGATCGCTGTGGAACAGGACCATGGCCACCAGCGCTCCCAGGCCGGCCGAGGGCAGTGTCGAGATGATGGTCAGGGGGTGAATCAAACTCTCGTAAAGTATTCCGAGCACGATATAGACTGCCAACAACGCGGTCCCGATCAGAATCGGCTGGCTGCTCAGCGATTCCTGAAAGGCTCTCGCGGTGCCGGCGAACTCTCCGGTGATATCGGCAGGGAGACCGATGTCCAATTCAGCCCGCTTGATCGCGTTCACGGCGTCGCTCAGCGAGACGCCCTCCTCGAGGTTGAATGAAATCGTCGCGGCCGGAAACTGCCCCTGGTGTGGTAAGGAAATGGGCGTTTCCCCTTCCGTGAAATGCGTGAAGGCCGACAACGGAACATCAGTGCCTGTGGGCGACTGAACGTAGATGGTCTTCAGAAAATCCGGGCTTTTCCACCATTGCTGCTGCAGGGCCAGAACGACATGGTACTGATTGATCGATTTGTACATCACCGAGACCTGGCGTTGGCCGAAAGCGTCATAGAGCGCCGAATCGACCGCTTGCGCCGTGAGGCCAAGGCGCGACGCGGTGTCGCGGTCGATAATCACGTTGGAGGATAAGCCGGAATTCTGTTGGTCAGAGCTCACGTCGGCTATTTCGGGCACTTTCGAAAGGCGCTCCAGAAGCCTGGGCCCCCATAGCGCTAAAGAAGCGAAATCGGGCGCCTGGAGGGTGTACTGATATTCTGCGTTCCCTTGCCGGCCGCCAATGCGCACGTCTTGCGAGTTCTGCAGGTATAAAACACCGCCAGGCACTCCCGAAGCCTTGATGCGGAGACGAGCCAGCACTTGGTCCGACGTGGACTTGCGTTCTCCCACCGGCTTGAGCTGCACGTTGATTTGCGCCTGGTTCGCTCCCCAGCCGCCACCGCTCGTTCCGGCCACCATGGTCACCGTTTCGACGTCGGGGTCCTTGTGAATCACTTCCTCAAAAAATCTCGCCTTCTCGAGCAACGCCTGATACGAAATGTGCTGCTGGCCGACAATATATCCGTTCAAGCGCCCGGTGTCCTGCTGCGGGAAGAACCCCTTAGGCACCTTGACATAGAGGTAAACGCTGACCGCGACGGTGAGCAACAACACCGCCAGTGTAGGCCCGGCATGGTCGAGCACAACGTCGAGCGCCGATGCATAAGTGGAAATAATCCATCGGTAAAAACGCTCCGTCAGGTTGTAGAGGCGGCCGTGCTCCTTGTGCTCTTTCAGAAGACGCGCGCACATCATGGGCGTCACCGTGAGGGACACCACCATGGAGATGCCGATGGCGACCGAAAGAACCACGGCGAATTCGCGGAAGAGCCGTCCCACGATACCAGGCATCATCAAGATGGGGATAAACACGGCTGTCAGGGACATGCTCATCGACAGAACAGTAAAGCCAATCTCCTCGGCGCCCTTGAGGGCAGCCTGCATTGGTTTTAGGCCGTTTTCCATGTGGCGGGTAATGTTTTCGACCACGACAATCGCGTCATCGACGACGAATCCCGTAGCAATGGTCAGCGCCATCAAGGAAAGATTGTCCAGCGTGTATCCCATCAGGTACATCCCGCCAAAGGTGGCAATGATCGATACGGGGACTACCACGCTCGGGATGAACGTCGACCGGCCGGTGCGCAAGAAGACGAACACCACCAGAATCACCAGCCCGATGGAGACGATCACGTTGCGCTGGGCATCCCGCATCGAATCCCGAGTCGTAATGGTGCGGTCTTGAGCGATGTTCAAGCGAACTGTCGGCGGCAACTGCGCGTTGAACTCCGGCATCAGCGCTTTGATCCGCGCGACGGTGTCGACCACGTTGGCATTGGGCTGGCGGTTGATCTGGATCTGCACCATCGGATTGCCGTTGACGATGCCCTCGTTTCGGACATCCTCATTGCCGTCGACGACACGCCCAAGGTCCGAGAGGCGGATGGGCGCGCCGTTCCGGTACACCACCACCAAATCCTTGTAGTCTTTGGCCTGGAAAAGCTGATCGGTGGCATAGAGAGGAATCTGCTCCTGGGAGTTCGACAGGGCGCCTTTCGCCTGGTTCGCATTGGCCTGCTGCAGGAACGTGCCGATCTGATCGAGCCCCACATTGTAATCGGAAAGCGGCTGCGGATTCACTTCGACGCGCACTGCGGGAAGCGAACTTCCGCCCACCTGAACTTGCCCGACGCCTTTGACCTGCGACAGCTTCTGCGCGAACACCGAAGAAGCGATGTCGTACAACTGCGGCCGCGGCACGACATCCGACTCCAACGTCAGCAACAGGATCGGCTGGTCCGCCGGATTAATTTTGCGGTAGGAGGGAGCCTTGGGAAGATTGGAGGGGAGGAAGCCCGCCGACGCGTTGATGGCCGCCTGCACGTCGCGCGCCGCGGAATTGATATCCCGGCTCAAATCGAATTGCATCGTCACCTGGGTCGCTCCCACCCCGCTTCGGGAGGTCATTTCCGTGATGCCGGCGATCCGCGTGAACTGCTTTTCCAGAGGAGTGGCGACGGAGGCCGCCATTACCTCGGGACTCGCTCCGGGCAATTGAGCCTGCACATTGATGGTGGGGAAATCCACCTCGGGGAGTGCCGATACCGGCAACAACGTGTAGGCAATGCCTCCAGCCAGCGTGAGGGCCACCAGGAACAGCGTGGTAGCAACCGGCCTCTGAATGAATGGCGTGGAAATGCTCATAGATTCTCCAGCCTTATGTGAGCTCGGGCACGGAGGAAACTTCCCTGCCGCTTTGCGACTCACGGGACACCTTCGCCCAGGCGGCGATGCGTCCGAAGAACAAGTAGATCACGGGCGTCGTGAACAGGGTCAGGACCTGGCTGACCAGCAGCCCCCCGATGATGCAGATGCCCAGCGGCTGCCGCAATTCGGAGCCAACGCCGGTACCGAAGGCCAGCGGAACCGCGCCGAGCAGCGCGGCCATGGTGGTCATCATGATGGGACGGAAACGCAGCAGGCAAGCCTGGTAGATGGCTTCCTGGGGAGTTTTCCCTTCATTACGTTCCGCTTCCAGCGCGAAATCGATCATCATGATGGCGTTCTTCTTCACGATACCGATGAGGAGGATGATGCCAATGAGCGCAATGACGTCCAGGTCCTTATGAAACAGAACCAAGGCTAGAATGGCGCCCACGCCGGCCGAAGGCAGCGTGGAAAGGATCGTAATGGGATGGATGAAACTCTCATACAACATGCCGAGAACGATATAGACGGTGACGATGGCTGCCAAGATCAGCAGAGACTCGTTGGCGAGCGACGACTCAAACGCGTGGGCCGTTCCCTGAAAAGTGGTCTCGACGCTGGCTGGAATGCCCAGTTCTTTTGTAGCCTGCTTGATGTGCGCCACCGCGGCGCCGAGTGACGCTCCGGGCGCCAGATTAAAGGAAAGCGTTGCTACCGGGAATTGGCTCTGGTGGTTAATCGTAATGGGGGAAGCGAGCCGGGTGGCGGTCACGAATGTACCTAAGGGAGACGGCGCGAGCGCGGCCGCCCCCGTCAGAGCGCTGTTGGTGCCCGCCAGGGCAATCGTCGTGGCCAGGTTCTGCGAAGCCGATCCAATCGGCAGATACAGGTCCTTCAGTGACGATGCATCCCGCTGCTGGCGCGGGGTGACCTCGAGGATCACGTGGAATTGATTGGTCTGGGTGTAAATCGTGGATACCTGCCGCTGGCCGTAGGCATCGTAGAGCGCATCGTCGACGTTCTGCGGGGTGATGCCTAATCTTCCGGCGGTATCGCGATCGACATGGAGGAGCAGCCCAAGGCCGTTGTTCTGCTGATCGCTGGCGACGTTGCGTAGTTCGGGTATCTGCTTCATCCGGTCCACCAGACGCGGAGCCCAGAGATCCAGCGCTGCCTGGTCAGGTGCATCGAGCGAGTATTGGTATTGCGTCTTGCTGATGCGGTCCTCCACGGTCAAGTCTTGCACCGGCTGCATGTAAAGCTCGATGCCCGGCACCTGTTGCACGCTGGCCTCCAGCCGCCGGATCACATCCACCGCGGACATGC
>JASHQT010000532.1 GCA_030039005.1 Bryobacteraceae bacterium | reverse complement strand
CGCCGCTAGGAGGAAAAGATCAAGCTCTGTGAACGGAGGGAGCACGCCAGCGGAAGCCCGGATTAGGATCGGCGTCCCAACCCAGGCCTCTCGCCGGTATCAGTTACTGAATGTTAGTTAGTGGGTGCCGCCTGCTTCGACGGGTGCGGTGCCACCTAAGATAACTTTCGACTTAGTACCGCCTAAGTCGAGTTCCTTCAGCTTGGCTTGACCGTTCTCGGTCATGATGTCCATCTGGGTCTCGGAATACTTCGAGCCGTTGGCTTCCACCTTCCCTGGAACCTCAACCACGGTTTTTCCCATCTTAAATGTGACTTTTTCGCCTTCTACCTTTACCTGGTAGTCGCCAGGTTTCAGTTCGTTTTGGCCAACCCAGGTGGGATCGACAATCCGAACATGATAGGTTTCGGCGGCGGTGGCGATGCCGAGCGAAAACACACAAACTCCCAGCATCAGTTTATTGATATTCATGTAACTTGCTCCTTAGATTGAATGGCGTGTGGTACAGGCTCAACGAGGAGTGTGGTCATTCCGAATGTCTACGGGCCACATTTGTAGGAACGTCTGGGGAAAATGAAAGGTTACTCGCCGAAGATTAAAACTTAGCAAAGATTTAATAATGTGTTACTTAGCGAATGGCGGACATTGGATGAAAGCCTCTGCCCGTTGGTTGCAACATAAAACACGTCGATTGCTTTATGCCCCTCGGTGTCGATCAGTACTACATCGATGTTGCAGCCGGCAGTGGAAATGGCCGAAGCTAAATCATAGAGGAGCCCTGGCCGGTCCTCGGCGACGATTTCGATCAGCGTGGCGTTCTCACAGGCCTGTGAGTCGAAGTTCACGTGCGGCTGCACGGTGCGCCTCTTGGAACGGTTCGCCGCGGCGCGGCCGCGCAGAAGCTCCTCGGTATTCTGCCGGCCCTGAGCGACGTCTTCGAGCACTTGCGTGAGCCGCGTGGTTTCAGTCGGATTCAGCTCCAGCGTGCGCTTAGGATCGGCAAAGATGAACGTGTCCAAAATCCAGCCTTGATCGTTGGAGAAAGCCTCGGCTTTGAGAATGTCCATGCCGAAACTTGAAATCGCGCCGGCCAGCGATGCGAACAAAGCGGGACGGTCGCGCGCCACGATGGTGGCCCGGCGCATGGCGCCGGAAGAAATCCCGGGAGAATCGATCTGCGCCGCGACGCCCGTGGGCTTGCTGATTTCGTAAAGCTCGGCGTGAGCGCGAATCTCTTCGAGCGCGTGAGTCCGCAGATAGCGGGACGGAAAGCCGCGAATAAAGTCGGCATCCGCGGGGTCGCCCTGGAAACCCGCGGGAAGAGCTGCGATACGCTCGGTTCCGAGATCGGTGAGCAATCGCTGGTGCGCAACCCGGTACGCGGTCCAGAGTTGTTCTAACCTCCAGGGAGTCATCGCCGCGGGATTGACGGCGGAAATGTCCGCATAGGTCAGCAGCGTTAAAAGCTTCAAGCGTTCCAGCGTTCCGATGCCTACGGCGAGCAGGCGCGCGGTGGCGGGATCGTAAAGGTCGCGCGAGCTCATCACCGCCGACAAGTCCAAATGGTGCTCGATCAGGAACTCCACCGTGTCCGCCTCTTCGCGAGGCATCCGAATCCGCGCGGCGGCCGAGCGCGCCAGTTCCACCGACAATCGCGCGTGATTGCCACTGTGCGCGCCTTTGCCTGCATCGTGAAACAGCAGGGCGAAACGCAACAGGGCGAGGTCGCCAACCTCCGACAGGATTTCCGCGAGGCGCCGTTCGCCCGGATCCTTGCTGCCGGCGAGATCGTCGAGTTTGGCGATCGCCACCAGCGTGTGCTCGTCCACCGTGTAGCGATGGTAAAAGTCCGGAACCACCAGGCAGAAAATCTTGCGCCATTCAGGAAACAGCGCCGGGAGCAGACCGGTATCGTGCATCACGTGCAGCGCGGCGGCCGCGTGCGGCAGTGTGAGAATGGAGTGCAGCGCGGGCCACAACGGCTCGCTGCGTTCACTCCGCTCGCACCAGGCGCCGAACAAATCCGCGGCGTGCTCCAGGCGGCGCTCGGTGTCGGCGGCCAAGGGAATGCCGTGCCGCGCCACGAACTCCAGCAGTCGAAAAACGATGGCCGGATCGCTCGCCAGTTGCGATGGCGACTTCAAAAAGATTCGTTCGTTCGAAACCGTGAACTCGGCGTTGGAAAGCCGCGAGCGCCAGTCGCGGAACTGCGACGCAAGCGAGCTTTCGTTCCTCTCGTTCCCATCGAGCGCGCGGCGGGCCTCCTGGTAGATGACGCGCGCATTGCGGAAATATTCGCGCATCAGGTCCGCCGGCTCGCGGAATGCGAGATAGGGCTGGGTGGTCAGGGCTTCCTGCGCGTCGAAGCTGAGCAGATTTTGGTCGCGCCGCGTCTGGTAATGCAGAAAGCAGCGCAGGGAATGCACGAACCTGGCGGGCGCTGCCAGGCGCGCGGCGATTTCATCGTCCGGCTTGCGCAATTTTCCAAGCCAGCCGATCAAGTGCAGATCGCGTAAGCCGCCCGGCGTCTCTTTGATATTGGGCTCCAGATGATAGAACGTCCCCTGAAATTTTTCGTGGCGCTCGCGCGCGAGCTCGCATAGCCGGCGCGCCAGTGTGCGGGCCTGGCGCTCAAAAAAAGGCGTGAGCTTGCTTTCGAGCTTCGCGTGCAATTCTTGCGCGCCTCCCACAAGGCGCCTGTCTAGCAGGCTGATGCTGAGTTCGATATTGCCCTCGTGGAGTTCGGCGCATTCGGCCACGGTGCGCACCGAATGGCTCAAGCGCAAACCTGCATCCCAGAGCCGGCGAACGAATTCCGAGAGCGCGTTCTTCATCGCGGCCGCCTGCGCCTCGCGCTCTACGACGAGGAGCACATCCACGTCCGAGAACGGAAACAGCTCGCGGCGTCCGAACCCGCCCACAGCCAGCATGATCACGGGAGCCGCGGCTGCGGCGAGTGTTGCTCCAAACGCCTCCAGCACGATCTGTTCCGTGAGCGCCGAAACCCCGGTGAGAACCGGCGCAGCCTCGCCTGTGGTGAAAAATTCCTGCTGGATCTGTTGCCAGACGGGTTGTGCGTGCACCTTATCCATCGGAGTACGGGCCCGGAGTACGGGCCGAAGCATCGGCCCAGGTTTCGGCTGCAAGGATTGGACGGGAATCCTGCGGCGCTTCGCCTATGATTGTATCGTTTCAGAACCGCCCTGGCGCTAATAAAACGCCAGCGATTCCACGCCCGCGCCGCCTGTAAAGCTCGACACCACTTTGTTCTCCGAAAGATCGATCACCGATACCGTACCGTCGCCGTGATTGGCCACCAGCGCGGTCTTGCCGTCGGGAGCGAAGGCAAATCCCATGGGATCTTTGCCGACGTGTAGCACGTGCTGCGGACCGTGCGCGTCGGCGACGTCGATGATGTTCACCAGGCCTTCGCTCAGGTTGCAGACCAGCAGTTTGGATCCATCGAGCGAGAACCGCGGCTTAAACGCGGCCTTGGTGTTGCCTTCGAGCGGGATCGTGACGGATACCTGATCGCTCTCCGGATTGATCACGAGAAGCTGGGGCTCGACATGATCGACCGCCACAACCCACATCCCATCGGGCGAAACCGCGATGCCCTCAGTGCCGTTCGGCGCCGGAATACGCGCGACAATTGCGCGCTTCTTCAGATCGATGACCGTAACGAACATGCGGTCATTCTTGTTGACCGTGTACGCCTTGCTTGCGTCCGGCAGCACGCCCACCCAGTGGCTGGTGCCATCGGTGTCGATGGCCGCTTCGATCTTGCGCGCCTTAGGGTCGATCACCAGCAGTTTGCGGCTGAGGTCGCAGGTGACGTAGATGGTGCCCTGGGCGTCGATCTGAATGCCGTGCGGCGCCTGATAGGGCGAAACGTCGATGGTTCCTGCAATCTTCCGGGTTTCCAGATTGACGATCGCGATCGTGTGGCCGGGGTGCGGATTCCGTCCATACACGCCGTCGCCATACACGGGGATGTAGGCGAACTTGTGGTCGGGTGAGATCGCCAGATCGTGCGGTGCGACGCCCACATCCAGCGCGGTGTTCGCGAGCTCCTGGAACGTCGTGGGATCGAAGAACCGTACGTGCCGCCCGATCTTATCGATCACGATGAGCCCGTGCGTGCCGGTAGGATTGTTCAAGTCGACGCGCCCTCCCGCTGAGGCTGCCGCAGCCGCGGCTAGTGCGGCAAGGGTGAGGAATGCGCGCTGTTTCGTTGCCATGATCGAGAATTATACCGCCGCTGCGCTGCCGGCCAGACCACGCGATTCCACCACATCAGCGCACCGGTGACGAAAAGAAACGCGGGCGCGAGGCCGATGATCACCCATATTGCTTTGCTCGGCCATCCGCCGAAATTGCCGAAATGCAGGTAGCTGAACCAACGGATGATTTGATCGCCGGTGCTGTAGCGCGGTCGAAAACGCGGGCGCCCAGCTGGTGTGTTCAAAGCCGGGGTGCTGACGGCGATCACAGGTACGTTCGGACGAACGGCCGCGTCCGGAATCGGGCGATAAAAGTTCAGCGGCGCGATCCGATTCACCCAGCCTTGAAAATGCTCCGGGAATCCAGCGTACACGCCGACGAACCCGAACAGGAACACGATAGGTAGCGTCCACAGCCCGATTACGGTGTGGAGTTCCCAATTGAATCGTTTCCAGTTCGATTCCCCGCGAATGATCAAGCCGCGGCGCCAGCCGCGAATCCCCGGCCACCACAGCACTGCCCCGGAAATCGAAAGCGCAAGGACGAAGATCGCGCCCACGCCGTTCACCACGCGCCCCGTTTTGCCCGCCAGCAGGTTCACGTGCAGGTCAACGAGCCAGCCGATGAACTGGATTGAGTATGGCCGCGACTCGCCTAAATCCCGGCCCGTATACGGATCGAACAGCCGCTGCTTCTTGTGACCTTTGCGATCCAGCCAGATCTCCACCGCCTGATTGGCCGGTAGTCTCGCGTCCCAGATCCAGCTCACCTTGTAATCGGGATAGGCCCGCAGCGCGGCGCCGCGAAGCTCTTCGTGCGAAAGCTTGTGAGGACCGACGGCCACGATGCGCGGCCCCGGCCACAGCGAAGTGTATAGTTCGTTGCGGAACACGATGGCGCTGCCGCTGACGCTGATCACCAAGACGTACAGCCCGAGCGCGAGTCCGGTCCAGAGATGAATCTGGAAAATCGCCCTGCGCAGCCACAGACTCTTGGGCCGCCGGAGCCATCGTTGCCAGCCAGTCATGCGCGTACCGGCGCGCAATGCGCCGATAAGAATTTTAGACTAAAAGCCTATGCCTAAGGTTTTGGTGACGGGTGGGGCGGGATACATCGGTTCGGTGACCGCGCATTTGTTGAAGCAGCGTGGATCCAGCGTGATCGTTGTGGACGATTTGTCGCGCGGATACGAACACAACGTGCGCGGCCTGCCGCTCCACAAGCTGAATCTGGCCGAAACAGCCGCGCTCACGGACCTGTTGACCCGCGAGCAGGTGGACGCCGTGATTCACTTCGCCGCGCATTCCATGGTAGGCGAATCCACGAAGAGGCCCGAACTTTATTTCCTCAATAACGACGGCGGTAGCGCGTCACTGTTCAGCGCGATGATCCAGGCCAACGTAAAGCGGCTGGTATTTTCTTCGACTGCCGCTGTGTATGGAACGCCGCGGGTCGTGCCCATCCCCGAAGATCTGCCCTTCGATCCGGTGAATCCCTACGGCGAATCCAAAGTGATCGTGGAAAAGATGCTGAAGTGGCTGGATCTCTGTAGCGGGTTGCGGAGCATCGCGCTGCGTTATTTCAATGCCTGCGGCGCGGATCCAGAATCCGGCCTGGGCGAGGAGCATTCGCCGGAGACGCATTTGATCCCACTGCTGCTCCGCGCCGTCGCCTCCGGAAAGCCGATGACCATCTTCGGCGACGATTACGAGACGCCCGACGGCACCTGCATTCGCGATTATGTCCACGTCAGCGATCTCGCCGAAGCCCACGTGGCGGCGATCGAAAAATTGTTCGCCGGCGGCGCCTCGGATGTTTTCAACGTCGGCACTGGCGCCGGGCAATCGGTGCTGGAGGTGTTGCGGGCCGTGGAACACATCACCGGGCGCAAAGTGCCGCACCAGATCGGACCGCGGCGGGAGGGCGATCCGGCAGTCCTGGTGGCGAATTCCGACAAGTTGAAGCGAACGCTCGGCTGGAAGCCAAAGTACCCGGAAATTACAGGCATCGTCGCTACGGCATGGCAGTTCGAACAAAAGCGGGCCGCGCCGCGTATTCCAAGGTAGCGACTCCGAGTTTGACACCCCATTGCACGCCTTTTATACTGAAATTTAAGAGCCTTCTACGTTTCGGGTGCTTTGCCCGGGCCGAGGAAATCAGATGCCAAAACGCACCTTTCAACCAAATAATCGCAAACGGGCGAAGACACATGGATTTCGTGTACGCATGTCCACCAAAAACGGCCGGGCCGTCCTGGCGCGTCGCCGGGCCAAGGGCCGCCACAAGCTCACCGTTAGCGACGAGAGAGCCCTGCGCTACGCCAACGCCGAGTAACGGCTTTCCAAAAACCGCCCGGATACTGAGAGCCGCCGATTTCCGCAGAGCTTACAATCAGGGAAGTCGCTTCGCGGGCCGGTACTTCGCGGCGTTTTGCTTGCGCCTCGAACGCTGCGGCCCTGACGCGTTTAGATCGCCAGACGCGTCTAGATCACAAGATGCGTCTAAGCTACAGGAAGTAAAATGCGACGGTCCTCGGCTGGGCTTTACGGTGCCGCGAGCGTTCGGGAAGGCCGTACTGCGAAACCGTGTGAAGCGCAGGCTACGGGAGGCCTTGCGGGTGCGCCTGACGGAAGTGGCGCCGGAATGGGATATCGTGATCAATCCGCGCCGTGCGGCGATCGCGGCGCGGCGCGAGGAGTTGCAGCGGGAAGTGGATCGATTGGTGGCGCAATGCAAAAAGCAGTAATCGCAACCTTGCGTCTCTATAAACGTTTTGTATCGCCGCTCTTGCCCTCGGCCTGCCGCTTTTATCCCACCTGTTCGGAATACATGCTGGAGGCGGTAGCCCGCTATGGCGCCCTGCGAGGTGTAGGCTTGGGGCTGCGCCGTTTGGCGCGCTGCCATCCCTTCCACGCCGGGGGATTCGATCCGGTCCGCTAGAGTTTTCATTCATGGCCGATAACCAACTCCCATCCAACGGACCAGGAAAGAAAGAGCTTTCCATGGAGCAGCGCCTGCTGCTGGCCTTTGTCCTGATGGGGCTGGTGCTGTTCCTCACGCCATATTTTTATAAGGCTCCGCCACCGCCGCCCAAGAGCGCCGCCAAGACCACGCAACAGAGCGCGTCCACAAAAACGGCCGCCGTGCCCGCGGCGACGGCGACCACCGAGAGCGCCACGCCGCAAGCGGCGGGCCAACCGGCGCCCGGGCAGATCGAAGCTTCCACCGAGCAGCAGTTCATCGTCGACACGGACATTTACCGCGTCACATTCTCCAATCGCGGCGGAACCGTTCGCAGTTGGATTCTCAAAAAGTATAAGGATCGCGCCGGAAAACCGCTGGAGCTGGTCAATCCGGCCAGCTACTCCAAGGTCGCTCCGCCGTTTTCGCTCGTGCTGCGCGATGAGAAAGCTGCAGACGCTCTGAACTACGGCCTATACGTCGCCAAGCCCTCGGCCAACGGTTTGGGGATCGAATACACTTTCTCCAACGGCACGGATTATGCGCTCAAGAAATTCCAGTTTTCCAAGTCCGGCTACCTTTCGCAGGTCACCACCGAAGTCACCATCAACGGCGTCCCCACCGATCACCTGATCCAGTGGCGCGGCGGCTTCGGCGATCCCACCGTCATCAACCGCACCGGCGAAGAGCACGCCGTGTATTTCGACCCGCACCAAGCCACCACATTCGGGCTCAGCCAAGGCAAGCTTACCAGCCAGGACGCGAAGTCGGCCAAGAATGGCCCCGAGATTACGACCGGCGATTTCTCCTTCGCCGGTCTGGACGACCGCTTCTTCGCCGCCGTCTTTTTGCCGAAAGACAACATGCCGGTCACGGTGGAGACCATCAAAGACGATGTACCCCCCGCGCCCGCCGGCAAGGAAGAGATGCGCGTAGGCGTGGAGGTGGGCGGCGACTCAGTGAACCGGTTCTCCGTCTTTGTCGGTCCCAAAGATGTCGATCTGCTGCGCCGCGTGGATCCCAAGCTGCAGCAGTTGATCGACTGGGGCTGGTACGGCATCATCGCGAAGCCCCTGTTCTATGCGATGCATTGGCTCAACGATAACTTCGTTCACAATTACGGCTGGTCGATCATCTTGATCAGCATCCTGATCAACGTCGTGATGTTGCCGATGCGGTGGAAGAGCATGAAGAGCCAGCGCAAGATGCAAGCTCTGCAGCCAAAGCTGGCCGCCATCAACGCGAAATATAAGGGCCTCAGCCTGCGCGATCCCCGCAAGGCCGAGCAGAACCAGGAAGTGATGGAGTTTTACAAAAAAGAAGGCGTAAACCCCATGGGCGGCTGCTTCCCCATGCTGATCCAATTGCCGCTGCTGTATGCCTTCTATAAGGTTCTTTCTGTCACCATCGAAATGCGCGGCGCCCACTGGCTCTGGGTGACCGATCTGTCGTCGCCGGAAACATTGCCCATCCACATTCTGCCGGTGGTGATGATCGTTTCGCAGTTCCTCATCCAGCAAATGACCCCCACACCGGGCATGGACCCCTCCCAAGCCAAGATGACGAAGTGGATGCCGTTGCTATTCGGTTTGTTTTTCTACAATTTGTCCAGCGGTCTGGTGTTATACTACTTAACCAGTAATTTTGTGGGTGTTGCACAGCAATGGGCCGTAAATCGGATGATGCCGGCGCCACCGCCGCCTCCGCCTCCGGCCCCAGCCAAGAAGAAGGGTAAGTAACCGAAGGTGGCCGAAAAAACTTATACCGTCGAATCCATCGGATATCGTATCAGCGAGTTTCTCGACATGGTCCTGGGCGACATGGGACTGGAGTTGTCGTTCGAACTCCTGGAGGGCCAGCACCTCCATCCCGATCTCGAAGACCCGGACGTGCTGGTGAAATTCTCCGGACCGGACGTCGATATCTTGCTTTCCAATAAAGCCGAGGTGCTGCTGGCGCTTGAGTTTCTCACCATGGAAGCTCTGCGCATCCCGCCCGACCACCACTCGCTGCTGTGCTTCGATTCCAACGATTACCGGACGCTGCGCATCGAGGAGCTGCGCTTGAGCGCCATCACGGCTGCCGAAAGCGTGAAAAGAACGCGCCGCCCGTTCCACTTCAATCCCATGAGCAGCCGCGAGCGCCGCATCATTCATCTGAGCCTGCGCAACGAGACGGATATCCGCAGCGAAAGCACGGGCACCGGACCTTTCCGCCAGGTGGTGGTCCTTCCCATCGATATGCCGCTGCCCGAACCGATTCGCCCGCCCCGTCCCGCTCCGCCTTCGCGCGGCGGCGATCGTGGGCGCGGACCTCGCGATCGCGATAGAAGATCCGGACCTCCGCGGCGCGGCGGCGGCCGCCGGCCCTAGTCCACAAGTATCTGCGAATCGACGATACGATTGTTGCCATTTCCACGCCGCCCGGCCGATCGGGCGTCGGTGTGGTGCGTCTTTCGGGTGCCGAAGCGCGCCAAATTGCTGAACGAATTTTGCGGTTTCACGCCGGCCACGTTTGGAAGCCGTGGACGCTCGCGCTCGCCGAACTGACCGACGAGGAAGGCAATACCGTCGATCAGGTGGTCGCCGCGTACTTCGCCGCGCCGCGATCCTACACCGCCCAGGACATGATCGAGATTTCGTGCCACGGTTCGCCCGTGGTCCTGCGGTTCTGTGTGGAACGCGCCTGCGCCCCTGGAAACAAAGTGCACGCGAGACTGGCCGAACCGGGCGAGTTCACGCTGCGCGCTTACGTGAACGGGCGCATCGATCTTCCGCAAGCCGAGGCCGTGCGTGATCTCATCGAGGCCACCACGCTCTATCAGGCCCGCGTGGCCGCGCAACAGGTGGAAGGCTCGGTATCGAAACGCATTCGTCCTATCAAGGAACAGCTTGTTGAGTTAATCGCCCTTCTCGAGGCCGGCATCGATTTCGCCGAAGACGACGTCAGCGTCGCGCCGGCCGAGGAGATTCTGCGGCGCCTCGAATCCATCCAGGATCCGCTCGCCGCGCTCGCCTCCACCTTCGATTACGGCAAGCTGGTTCATTCTGGAATCACCCTCGCGATCGTCGGCCGGCCCAACGTGGGCAAAAGCAGCCTGTTCAACCGCCTGCTGCAACAGGACCGCGCCATTGTCACCGATATTCCCGGCACCACGCGCGACCTGGTTTCCGAAGTCGCGGCCATCCACGGCATCCCGGTGAAGTTCGTGGATACGGCCGGCATTCGCTCGGGCCAGGACCTGGTGGAGACGCTGGGAATCGAGCGCAGCTATCAGGCCATCGCCGAAGCCGACGTGACGCTGGTGGTCGTGGACTTGTCCGCGCCCATTCATCCCGACGATCTCGCGCTCCTCGAGCGCGCTCGCGCGCAAGGCCGTTCGATTCTGGTGGGCAACAAAGCCGATCTGCCGCGCGTGGCCTCGCCGGCGGCCGGGTTCATCGCCGTCTCCGCGCTCACGGGCGCGGGAATAGAAACCCTGCGCGCGAGCATCGCGCCCCTGGCGTCCGAGGAGCAGGAGACCGGCTTCATCACCAGCGTCCGGCATGAGCAACTGTTGCGCGAGAGCCTAGAAGCTCTGGCGCAGGCTCGAAAAGCCGCCGAAATTGGAATCCCGCACGAGATGCTGTTGCTCGATCTGTACGCCGCGCTGCGCCCACTGGACGCCATCACCGGCGCCACCACCGCCGACGATATCCTGAACCGGATCTTCGCCACGTTTTGCATCGGAAAGTAGCTCTTGAAGAGCCACAAGCAACCGTCTCCCTCACGGTCGCTGCTCAGCAACTGCCTGAACAGGCGAGCCTGCGCTTCTGAGCCGCGCGCGTGAGCAAGCGGATTCCGGAACACCCAGCGTTGGGTCGCTCCGCCCAGTGTCAACCCGGCCCCTCCAACGATTACAATAAGACCAGCTTTGGTACGCCTGTTCGCATTCGCCGCTTGCCTCGCCGCGCTCGTCCCGCCTTCCCTGCTGGTGGCGCAGCAGCAGACTCAGCAGGGTCAACTGGACGGTAGCGAAGCGCTATTCACCGTCATCGCTGGCATCGATGCCGCCCGCTATGACCCCAATGTCGACTACAGCGCCCAGTCGCCGGTGCGCAACCAGGTTCGAGACGCCATCGTGAAAGGGCATCTTGCGTCGGTGGACGCCCTGAAAAAGTTCCTGGCCGATCACCACCAGGAAGACCCCGAAGCGGACCTGGACCAGTACATCTCTTTCGCGCTTTCGCTCCAAGGGCCGCCCGATTTTCAGTTTTGGATGGAGCCCCAGGAAGTCCCCCCGGACGTTCGCAAGCTGGATGGCCTCAATGAACTGATCGCCGGGTTCTATCGGGAAGCCGGTATACATGAGCTTTGGAAACAGGTCCAGCCCGATCTGGAGGCCGCGATTGAGGCCTATCACACCGGGGTGGTGCAGGCGGTGTTACAGGCCAACGCGTACCTGCGCAATCCCACCAGTGGCTTTCGTGGACGCCGCTTCCAGGTGTATCTGAATCTGCTGGGGCCGCCGAATCAGGTACAAACGCGAAGCTACGCGGATAATTATTACGTGGTGGTCACGCCTTCGCCCCAGCCGCAACTCGACGAGATCCGGCACGCCTATTTGCATTATCTGCTGGACCCGCTCTCGCTGCGGTATTTCGACCAATGGGGCCGCGATAAAGCGCTGGCCGATTACGCGCAGCCGGCGCCGGCCCTGGATGTCTCCTACAAAAATGACTTCATGCTGCTGGCCACCGAGTGCGTGATAAAAGCCGTGGAAAGCCGCCTGGCGAGTGCTGCCAAACGGCAGGCGCTGGTGAGTGAGTCGCTGACCCAGGGATTCGTGCTGGTACCGGCCCTGGCCGAGGGGCTGGCCGTTTATGAGAAGCAGCCGGAGTCCCTGCGAAACTACTTCCCCGATCTGCTCGGCCACATCGATCTGGAGCGGGAAGACCGGCGCTTGCAGAGAGTCCAGTTCGCCGCGGAAGCTCCCGTTCATGCAATCCGGGAGGCGCCGGCCCCTCCGCCCCCGGTCTTGAGCCCGTCGGCCAAAACGCTGGCCGAGGCGGAAAATCAGTACGCCGATCGGAATCTCCCGGCGGCGCGGGCCGGCTATCAAAAGGTCCTGGAGGAGCCCGGCGAGAATTCCGTCCACGCCAGGGCTTATTATGGATTGGCGCGCATTGCGGCGCTCGATCGCAATCCGGAGTTGGCGGAGAAGCTTTTCGAGAAGACTTTGCAGATGTCGCCGGATGATGAAACCAGGTCGTGGGCGTATCTGTATCTGGGCCGGCTCTCGGATGCGGCCGGCGAGCGTGAGCAGGCGGAGAAGAACTATCGCGCCGCGCTGGCGGTGCCGGGAGCGCCCGAGCAGGTGAAAACCGCCGCTCAGAAAGGACTCGCTCAGCCCTTTCAACGTTGAACCGAGCGGCGAGTTCCAAAGCGTCGTCAGAAGAATTTTTAAACTTTAGGAGCAACGATGAAACGAGATTTTGTAAACCTTGCGGCATTCATTGGGATCGCCGCTTTCGCGCTCGGCGTTTCGCCACTGCGGGCGCAGAAAGTGAAATCGCAGAAGGAGCAGCAGGCCATTCTAGCCGTCCAGACGGCGGCCACGCCCGACGATAAGATCAAAGCCATCGAGAGTGTTCTGGAGAATTTCGCCGACACCGAGTTTAAGGTGCCGCTCCTCCAGATGGCCGTGCAGCTCGAAGAGCAGAAGGGTGACTACACCCAGATTGTTTTTTACGGAGATCGTCTGCTGAAGGCGGATCCGAAGAACGCCTTCGCGCTCGTCACTCTGGCGTCGGAAACGGCACGCCACACCCGCGAGAACGATCTGGACAAAGACGACCAGCTCGCCAAGGTCGACAAATGGGCTAAGGACGGGATCGAAGCCGCCAAAACCGTGCCGAAACCCCGGGCCGATGTTCCGGACGCAGATTGGGAGAACTACCGCAAGGATATGCAGGCCCAGGGTTACGTCGCACTCGCCATGGCCGATAATTTGCGGAAGAACTATGACGGCGCCGCGACCAACTATAAGCAATCTTTGGCCATCGAATCTACTCCCAATTCGGCCACTCTGGTGCGCCTGGCGCAGGTCTACATGAGTCAGGGCAAGCTGGACGACGCCAATTACACCCTCGACAAGGCTATCAACACGCCCAACGTTCCCGACCAGATCAAGACCGTCGCACAGAACTTCAAGGCCGAGATCGCCAAGGCGAAAGCCGCCCATCCGGCTGGCGCCGCAGCGCCTGCAGCGGGTTCGGCAGCGCCCGCCAACTCTGCGCCTCCGGCGCACTAGATCGGACCCAACGCCGCGGCATGGAACGGCGTAACGCCGTCGAAGTGGAATCGGAAGCGCTGCAGGCAGCGCTCGGGTATCGGTTTGCGGGCCGGGACCTCCTGGCTCGCGCCTTGACCCACCGCTCCAGTATCCAAGAGAAGAACCTGGACGCCGCAAGCGCATCCGATAACGAACAGCTTGAATTCCTGGGCGATGCCATTCTCGGCTTCGTGGTAAGCGATGCCTTGCTCGCCGCGCATCCTGCTTATCCCGAAGGCCGCCTCTCTAAGCTGAAAGCCCATTTGGTCAGCGCTTCGCATCTGCATGAAGTAGCCGTGCGGCTGCGCTTGGGCGACTATCTGTTGCTCGGCCGCGGTGAGGAAATGAGCGGCGGCCGCGAGAAAAAAGCGCTGCTCGCCAACGCCGTGGAAGCCTTGATCGCGGCTTTGTATTTGGACGGCGGCATGGAGCCCGCGCGGCGTTTTATCCTCCACCACATCATCGGTGAGGACTCGCCGGGCGCCGACGAATCGCTCGCTACCGATTACAAAAGTGCCTTGCAGGAGTTGGCCCAGTCCCGCAGGCTCCCCCAGCCGCGATACGCCATCGTCGAAGAGCGCGGACCCGAACACGCCAAAACTTT
Organism: Bryobacteraceae bacterium; assembly: GCA_030039005.1. The sequence goes on along the minus strand of JASHQT010000532.1, from coordinate 12,388 downwards.
CCTGGTGGAGGTGCGCGTGGGCCGCGAGTGGGTGAGCCGCGCCGAAGGCATGTCGAAGAAAAGCGCCGGCCAAAAGGCCGCTCAACAAATTCTCCAGCGGCTGGAAGGGCTGGGGCATTAGCGCGTCACTCCTGGACACGTCTCGCTTGACACGCTTCCCTTAGCGGTCCGGCTCCCCCTTGGCGGCCGCCTCATTCAAAAGCACGATATCGACGCGCCGGTTTTTTTGGCGCCCCTCTTCGGTATCGTTGTTTTCGATGGGCGCGGTGTCGGCATATCCGGCGATGGACAAGCGCTCGCGCGCGACGCCGTATTTGGTGAGCAGTTCTACCAGCGCGATGCTGCGCGCCGCGGAAAGCTCCCAATTGCTGCGAAAACGCGAGTTGTGGATGGGAACCGAATCGGTATGGCCCTCCGCCCGCGCCGGATTCTTTACCTGGTTCATCGCGTCGGAGATCTTTTGGATTGTGGGATAGAAATCGGGTGCGATCTCGTCCTCGCCGGAAGGAAACAGCGCGGTTTGCGTGAAGCTGATGGTGAGGCCGCGGCCGGTCATGCGGAGAGACAGCCGTCCGCTTTGGATCTCCTGCTGTAGCGCCTGCGTCAACACCGGCATCAGCTGAGCTAAAGTCAGGCCGTTGTTATCGCCGACGCTCAACTTTTGACCCGGCGGCGCCGGACGCTGCGCAATACCGTGCCCATGCGCATCGCGCGTACCGCCCAGCAGCATGGCGAATGCGGCCTTGAACGAGTCGCCGCCTTGCAAGGCCTTGGTGACCGATTCGGACACGGCTCGCGCCTTGGCGTTGTCGGTTTGCGCGGTGGCGAACATGACCACGAAGAACGCGAACAGCAGCGTAATGAAATCGGCGTAAGAAACCAGCCAGCGCTCGTGACTGGGGCCGGGCTGTCGAACTTTGCGCATGCTGACGTTTCCTACGCTAGAGGACGCGGCGTGGCAGCGGGGATCGCCGCCTTCTTCCGATTGTGTTGGTAAGCTTCCAGCTTCTGACGAATGATCTTGGGGTTCATTCCCTCCACGATCCCCACCACTCCTTCGAGCATCATCTCCTTCAGCGCCGTTTCATTGTCGACCCGCGCCTTGATCTTGGTCGCGGCCGGCAGCAGCACGATGTTCGCCAATCCCACGCCGTACACGGTGGCGACGAAGGCCACGGCGATGCCGTGCCCCACCTCGTCGATGTTGGCCAAGTTCTTCATTACCTGGATCAGGCCCAGCACGGCGCCGATAATTCCGATGGTGGGCGAATAGCCGCCCGCGGCTTCAAATACCCTGGCTTCGGCAAAGGCCTGGCGCTCGGCCAGCTCGATTTCGAGTTGCATCATGCCGCGGATTTCCTGTAGGTCCGTTCCGTCCACGGCCAGCATCAGCGCCTTTTGCAGGAACGGATTCCGAATCTGCATGGCGTCGTTTTCGAGCGACACCAGGCCATTGCGCCGCGCCGCAGTGGCGTAGCGAATCAATTCGTCGATCACGGCTTCGGGGGGCTGCCCTGGGTCCACAATCACGTGCCCCAGCCGCCGCACCGCGGCCGCCAACATGCGCGTCGGCGTGCTGACCATCACCGCGCCGCAGGTGCCCCCCAAGACAATCATCGCGGCGGTAATCTGCGCGACGTCCCTTAGCTTGCCGCCTTCCATGATCAATCCGCCCAAAATCCCGCCAAAGGCCAAGATCAACCCGGCGAGGGTAGCGGCATCGGGACGCAGAAGCTTGGGTTTGGAAGGGACCGCGCGCGCCTGGGCGGCGCTGGTCACAGGCTGGGCTGAAGTGGCCATATGGTTCTACTTGCGTGGAACTGGTCGTGAGGAGCCATCCATCCTCTCACCGGGCAGCCAGCGCCGGTGGCTGCGCGATCGCGCGGCGAAACTCGATGACCTTTTCAATCACCTCCTCGGCCGATTCCAGAACCACCAGTTTCTGACCGCTGGTCAGCGTGATCACGGTATCCGGCGTCGCCTCCACATGCTCGATCAGATCCGAGTTGAGAACCAACGGAACGCGATTGATGCGCGTGAGCCGGATCATGCCATCCTTCCCGGAGCGGCAGCCGGCGATCAAACCGGCGCACCGATCCATGCATCGGGTTCTACGCGAGGCGCGGGGTGCGTCATAACGCTCGCTTTTAATTGGCTTATCGGCGCAAGGAGCGCTTGTATGAGAGTGGGATTTGGCTGAGCGAAGCGCTGGCTCAGCAGGTCATCTAGCTAAGCAATTCTAGGATTTCAGCGAGTTCTTTCCGGATGGCTTCGAGCGCCGGACCCGCTTCGCCGAACATCGCTTCTTGGCGCATGAGTTTCCCCGCCGTCTCGCTGGATCGCGGAGCCGCTTCTCGCGCGCGGGAATCTAAATACTTTCGCGCGCCCTCAATGGTGTAGCGCTTTTCGTAGAGCAATTGCTTGATCTCCAGGACCAGCTCCACGTCCTTGCGCCGGTACAGGCGATGCCCCTTACCCGACTTCTTCGGTCCCAGCGAGGAAAACTCCGTCTCCCAGAAACGCAGGACGTAAGGCTTGATTCCCGCTAGGCGGCTGACCTCGCCGATGCGGAAATATAGCTTATCGGGAATCTCCGGACCAAGTCCTCCGGCGGCCGGCTCGCGCATGCTTCCGACATTTTAGCAGACCATTGAACAATTCTCGACGATTTTTTTACACTGAAGTCTACGAAGCGTTCCGCACCCATCGCCACGCGCCGGCATCCTCCCAGGCAGCCGCCCCCGCCGGAGACCGAAGAAAAAAATGCGCGCCCGCTGCCAAGTCCCGTGATCGCCGGAATCCATCCGGTCCGCGAAGCCCTCCTGGCCCGACGCGCGTTTGACCGCGTCTTGGTGGCGCGCGGCGCCGGTGGGCCGCGCTTGCAGGAAATCATCGACCTGGCGCGCGAGCGCTCCATCGCCCTGCGTTTTGAGCCGCGCGAGGCATTGGATCGCCTGGCGAATTCGGCCGCCCACCAGGGCGTAGTCGCGGTGGGCGCCGCGCACTCCTACGCGGATTTGAGCCAGGTTCTTCCCGGCGCGCGCCTGCTGATTGTGTTGGACGGCGTGGAAGACCCGCATAATCTCGGTGCGATTATCCGCAGCGCGCACGCCGCCGGAGCGAACGCTGTGATCGTCCCGGAACGCCGCGCCGCCGGATTGACGGAGACCGTCGCCAAGGCCGCGACCGGAGCGCTCGAACACCTGCCCGTAGTGCGCGTAGGAAATATCAACCTGACGCTTGAAGAACTGAAGAAGGCCGGCTTTTGGATTTATGGTCTGGACGAGCGCGGCGGGCAGCTCTATACCGAAACCGGCTACACCGCTCCCACCGTATTCGTCTTAGGCGGCGAAGGCCACGGTTTGCACGACCTGGTCAAAAAGCATTGCGACGCCTTGGTTCGCATTCCCATGGCCGGCGCCATTGCGTCGCTGAATGTATCCGTCGCGGCAGGCATCGTACTTTTTGAATGGCGCCGCCGGCATCCCAAATGATTCGTCTCGAAAATATGCTGCAGGACCTACGCTTTCTGTCCGCCAATTGCGCCAAAACCCGGGCTTCGCGGGTACCGCCATCGTGGTGCTGGCGCTGGGAGTCGCGGCGAGTGCAGCGATTTTTGCTTTCGTGGATGCGGCGCTGCTGCAGCCGCTGCCCTACCACAACGCTTCCCGGCTGGTGGTCGCGTACGAGATCACGAGCTCATGCCTGAGTTCCGGTCCTATTGATTCCGTAAACGCGAGTGCCATTACGCGCCGCGGACGATTGTGTCTGGCGCGACCGCCGGGTTAACATGCTCCCGACCGGAGGAACGCATGCTGAGCCTGTTTTCCGAGGAGGTCCGCCGCAACCCTTATCCAACCTACGATCAACCGCGCGGCATGTCACCGGTACTGCGCGTGCCGCCTCCTTTCGATGCTTGGATGCTGTTCGACTACGACAGCGTCAAATGGGCGCTCAGTGATCACGAAGCCTGTAGCTCTCGCGTGCCGGCGCCGCGCAATTGGTTTATCTTCTCCGATCCGCCGGCGCATACCAGACTGCGTTCCCTCATCTCCCAAGCGTTCACGCCGCGGATGATTGCGAGCCTGGAGCCGCAGATCCGCGACTTGTCGCGCTCGCTGCTAGACCCCGTAATGGCGCGGGGCGCGATGGACCTTGCCATCGATTATTCGGTGCCGTTGCCAATGAAAGTGATCGCGGGCATGATCGGCATTCCCTTGGAAGAATGGCCCGTTACAAGCGATGGAGCGACACGATTCTGCGGCTGAGCGATGCGCGCTTAGGCGGACCGGAAGCCGAGGAAGCGGCGCGCGATTTCACCGCGGTTACCGCCGAGATGGACGAGTATGTGGGAGCGATGGTCGAGCACAGGCGCGGAAATCCGCGGGACGATCTCTTCACCCTTTTGATCCGGGCTGAAGTTGACGGTGAGCGGCTCGCGCGTCAGGATATCCTCGGCTTCTTGCAGTTATTGGTGGTTGCCGGCCAGGAGACCAGCAGCGACCTGATCAACAATGCTGTCCTGTGTCTGTTGGAGCACCCCGGCCAACTCGCGCGGTTGCGCGCAGCACCCGAGCTGCTGCCTTCGACAATTGAGGAAGTACTCCGCTACCGCTCGCCCGTACAGTGGGTGCTGCGCACGCCAACGCCACGATGTGCAAGTGCGGGGCCAAGCGATTTCAGCCGGCAGCTTGATCCTGCCGGTGATCGGATCCGCGAACCGCGATCCGCGCCAGTTTCCCGATCCGGCCCATTTCGACGTCGGACGCGATCCGAATCGACACTTGGCTTTTGGTCACGGCGCTCACTTTTGCTTGGGAGCGGCGCTGTCTCGTCTCGAGGCCCGCATAGCGCTCTCGGATCTGCTCGCGCGCTTCGAGCGGTTTGAGCTCGCATTGGACCATCCCTGGGAGCCGCGCCGGGCATTGCACGTGCACGGTCCTACCAGGCTGCCCATACGCTTTGAACTCGGACGGCACGCGGAGATCCTCGCGTGAATCCGTGCGCCGCCAATCGCGTCTAATGGGGCATGACGCTGGCCGGCAAAAGCGGCCGTCGTCCAGCAACGGTACCCCAATGTTTAGAACGTAAACCCCAGCAAAAATTCCGCCTGGTTCAAATCGCTGGACAGCACGCCAGTCGACGCTAAGAAGTGTCGTGCGCCCCAGCGGGTGTAGCGGATCTCCGGAGAGACGTGCAGGACCAGAACATGGATATCGATGCCTGCGCCGGCGACAAACCCGGTCACCGTATCGTGCTGGAGCTCTGGCGGGGTCGAACTCGTCCCGCAATTAATAGAACAAATGATCGAGCTTGATCCGCCTAACCGATCCCACGCAATGCCCGCGCCCACGTAGGGCCTCACCAGCTTCGAAGGGAAAAGATACTTCGCCATGAGCGGGAACTCCCAGTCTCCTCCATCCGTCTGCTCGGCGCCTTCCATGATGTAAATGACGGGCGGCGCGGTGACGAAGCCCGGCGACGAGAAGCTGTAGTGCCGGTACAAGGCATCGAACTCCACACCCAGGCCGAACGGGAGTCGTAGCTCAGCGGTAGGGCCGATTATGTAGCGGTTCGTGGTGCTCGTGAATGGCTTGGAAGGTGCCGATCCGGCCTGAGGCAGGGCGGAGGACGCATCCAGCAGATCCGTCAGCGGCACCCCCGCCCGCACTCCGAACGAGACCGGCTGCGCAAAAGCCGCAAGGGCAATCCAGGGAAGTGGGAATAGAAAGCGCATGGGAGGGCAGCTCGATTGGGCGCCGAACAGCCGAGTATATCAATGACTACTCTTTTTACGATGCGCGTATAAGTTATAGTCCGGCCTGCCGGTTCCGCCGCCGTCATCCCAAGTGACCTGCGTTGCGATGATAGCGAGACAGTCGTAAAATGCTAAGTGGCTTCGAACCCCGACGCCAACGCGACGTCCCATTGAGGAATGCAGCCGTCGGCCTGGTGCTGGGAACCGATCCGTTGCGAATCGCTTCATGGCCTCCGCAGCTCAACGCGCCATCGACAGCTCACTCAAAACGCTGTCGCACGGCGATCGCGTCGAGCTGAACGTCACGAGCGAGAATCTGCTCTCGGAACCGGAGGAGATTTTCGGGTCGTGGCGCAGATGCCTCCTCGATTATCGCGTGGACGCGGGAGATTCCTCGGCGCCTCAAGTCATCACGCAAAAAGAGTTGAAGGTTCTTCGCGAGCCGGCGGAGAATATGCTGGTCCAAGCGCAGGAAGAGATCGACCGGCTCTATGCCGTGCTCCGCCAGCACGCCTACGTTGTTCTATTGTGTAACCGCGAGGGAGTGGCGATTCATCATCGCGGAGATGAAGCCAGCGCCCAAGAGTTCAAGCACTGGGGCATCTGGGTGGGCGGCGTCTGGTCGGAGGAGACCGAAGGAACCAACGGCATCGGCACGTGCATCGCCGAGCAGCGGCCGGTGCTGGTGCACGCCGGCCAGCACTTTCGCAGCCGGCATACGCAGCTCAGTTGCGCGGGCGCCCCGGTTTTCGATGCGCTGGGAGAATTGATTGCCGTGCTGGACGTCTCGCGGGTGGCGGGCGAAGAAGACCAAGGTTCGCTGCCGCTGGTTCTCGATACGGTTACGGTGGCCGCGCGCGCCATCGAAGAACGCTTGTTTCGGGACCATTTCCGCCACGCCTGGACCATCGCTACGCAGCCCAGCGACAACCAACCCGCATTGCTTCTCGCGACGGACGAGCACCAATGGTTGCTGGGCGCCGATCGCATCGCGCGGGACGTTCTTGGCCTGGATGACGGCAGGCTCGCGAGCGGTGTTCCCTTATCGGCGGCTTTCCAATTTGACCCTTCCATCTTTCGGCAGAGTCGCGATAGCGACGTCCCGGCACGAATTACGCGCACCGGCGGCGGAGGACCGTGGTGTGCGTTGTTTACACCGCCGCTCAGCAAATCCCGAGTGGCGCGGAGCCGGGCCGAAGCGATGCTGCACAGCAGGCCCCGGATCAGCACCCTGGGTCAGCTTCCGGCCGACGAGCCGTTCGCGGCCAGCCGTGGAGGGCTGCCGCCCGTGATCACGCAGCGCATCTGCGAATACATTGAATCCCATCTGGAGCAGAAGATCGGGCTGGAAGCGCTGGCTGCCATGGCGGAGCTCTCCACTTATCATTTCGCCAGGGCGTTCCACCAATCGATGGGAATCCCGCCTCATGGTTACATTCTGAGCCGGCGGCTGGAGAAAGCTGGGCGTATGCTTCGCGAGACTCAGCTTCCGCTGTCAGAAATCGCGGTCGCGACCGGATTTTCCGACCAGAGCCATCTAGCACGGCATTTTCGGCGGCGGACGGGGATGTCGCCGCGGGTGGCGCGCTGGATGGAGCGCTAAGTTCCGTGACGCAAATAACTTAGTGAGGTGGCCAGGCCGCCGCGATACCCGTGTTTTCAGGTCCGGTTGGATAAAAACCTTTGGAGCAAGAATGTTCCGATTCCGGCAGCTTCATTCAAGATCCTCTATTCTTTTACCGGTAACATCGGCTCATGACTGTTCGACAACTTGCCACGGTAAAGCGATCCTTTACGATTCCCGAACCCCACTTACGGCCCGCGAGGACCGGCGCGTGCAGCTTTCCGTCGGCCTCCAATGGAGGGCTGCGGGGCCGGCATGAGGCTACGCCAAGTCGGGCGGTTTCGCCAGACGCGAACACGCCGGATCCGGCCCGCATTCGAATCCTCAGCGTCGACAACCATCCCCTGTTTCGCGAGGGGATCGCAAAGATTATCAAAGAGGAGCCGGACATCACGCTGATCTCGCAAGCATCCACCGGACAAGAGGCGATTCAGCGCTACCGGGAGCACCGGCCCGACATAACCCTCATGGAGATCTGGCTGCCGGACCTGGGCGGTATCGATGCCTTGCTCGCCATCCGAGCCGAGTTTCCCAGGGCGCGCGTCGTCATTCTCACCAGCTGTGACCACGACGTTGAGGTGCAGCGCGCGCTGGCGGCGGGGGCCAGCGGATACTTGCTGAAAGACACCCACCCCCGGGAGTTACTGCAGGAAATCCGAAAGGTGCATGCGGGCCGAAAAGCGATCCAGCCCCAATTGGCCGCCAAACTCGCTGAACACATTGGTGAGAACGACCTGACGGCCCGCGAGGGGGAAGTACTGGCCCTGGTCGCACGGGGAAACCGGAATCGCGATATCGGTGAGCGGCTGTGCATTTCCGAGGAAACCGTCAAGGCGCACCTGAAGCACATCCGCGAGAAGCTGGGAGCGAGGGATCGCACGGAGGCCACTGCGATCGCCGTGCGCCGCGGAATCATTCGGCTTTGAGCCGGGAAGCCACTCAGGCACGGCATGGGCGCCCAAGTGAACCGTCCGTCGCCAAACATCAAAACGGCTCATGCGGTCGATGGCGCCGAGGTCATCTAAAGCGACCTATAGACTTAGAGGCACTTCGTCGTACCATCCGACATCCCATGGCAACGTTGGTTCGAGTACCAAAACCCAAGCCCGGCGACTGGGTCATAGCAGAATCCCATGCACACGTCCTGGATCTCAAATGATTGTTGTGCCCCGGGAAGTCCTTCGATCTGATCGAGCAAATCCTTGATCTCAGGCGGCGGACTTGTTCCAGATTCGGTTGTAAACGCGAGCAGGCGCGAGTCCCGACCGCTCAGGGCAACATACCAGCCTTCAGCATTCCATGACTGCAGGGCTACTGGAGGCGGCGTCCGAAGTTTGCGCAGCGCGGCGTCGTGAGCAAGCAGGTTCGCTTGCTCGCGGATCATGGGCGGCATGACGCCGGACGTAGACCGGCTCCGAAACTGATACTGTAATAGCCTTCGATCGTACTGGCTCTCCCAAAACATTCCGTATCTGTAAAGGAAGGCGTTAGTCTCGTGCAACCGCAGGCCGCGTTTTTCCACGTGCAAAATACGCAGTTCCGGTGGCGCCGCGTCGACGATGGTTGGAAGCATCCAAGGCCGCGCGGAATGATAGAACCATAAGGCGAGCACGAGGACGGCGACGGCGATCGCTGGCCACGTGCGGCGGGACAAGGAGGAATTCCGCGGCCACAGTCTCGATGGAAGAAGGCGCAGGAAGGAGCATGTAACCGCAACCGCGATCAGCGCTACGGACAAGATTTTCAGCATAACGAACGGTCTGGCAAGGGGGCCTTCGAACTCGTCGGGACCGTTCAGATACGTCCACGCGCTAGGAAACCTCGACGACTCGGTCAGAACAAACCACGGCAGCGCAACAAGCCCGCCAATCGCTCCGAGGGTGTAGCCGAAAATGGGCCTGAAGAAGACCAGGCCAGAGGCACAAAGGAAGATGAGTGGGCTCGTGAGCACCATGACCGCTGTCCAATGCCCGGCGGTGACTGCGAGACGAGCCTCTAGAATAAGGATAGATGTGATGCTGAGCCCGGTGCAGAAAAAAACCGCTGCCGCGGACAGAACGGGGCTGACGCAGTGGGATTGCTGGAAACGGCCCATAACCCATTGGACACCGGAGACGCTGCGCACGATCAAAGGCTCCATGTGGCAAAACTGATCCACTGCCAGTGACTCATCTTGTTACAATGCTCATATAAGTTCGAAGTCCGGCCCGCCGGCGTACGCTTTCTTACTTAAACTACAGAATGTCAGTAACTTCCGAACAGTTTTCGCTTGGCTTTGGCCTTCACTTCGACGACCTCTACGCGCGCGAAGGCTTGAGCCGGGTGGACGCCGCTTTCCTCGATCGCCTGCGCGAGGGCGTTCCCCAACTCCACGCGCAACTTCTCGAGGAGCGCGCCAATCTCTCTGCTGGAACGCAGAAGGAGCGCTCCGAGCTGGTGATCGCGCTTGCCCCGCACGTCGAGGATTTTCTGGCCGAGCTTTTTGGAATTTCGAAAGAAGCGGAGGCGCTTCAAGCGCGGCACAACGCATTCGCCCCGTTCTTCGCCTTCAAACGCAAATTCATCCAGAAGCGGGCCATCAGCGGCGTGACCAAGGAACAGGCGGAGGGGATCGACGGCCCGGCGCTCCAACAAGCGCTCGAAAACCTCTTTGGCGAGCCGCTCACCGAGCACAGCTTCTTCACCCACGTGTCGCGCTGGCTCGACCAGGAGGCGGAACGAGCCGACGCGATTCAGACCGCATCGCGCTATGCCGCCTGGGCCGCGCTCTCCGAAGCCGGCCGCCACAAGCATCACGGCGACGTGCTCTTCAAAGTGGCGCACAAGCTCGATCCGATGCACCTGGTTCCCGTAAAGACCTCGGCCGAAGACGGGGTCGAGAAATTGAGCTTGCCCGAAACAAGCTGGCGCGCGCGCGAAGGCTTCCACCTCACCGACGCGGGGATGAATCTGGAAGCCGCGCTCGACCAGGCCCACTATTGCATCAAGTGCCACAACCAGGGCAAAGATAGCTGTTCATACGGACTAAAAGAGAAGACCAGCGGACTGAACGAGAAAACGGCCGACTTCAAGAAGTCGCCATTCGGTGTCACGCTGGCCGGGTGCCCGCTCGACGAAAAAATCTCCGAGATGAACACGGTGAAGCAGCAGGGCTACTCGCTGGGCGCGCTCGCGATCGTCACCATCGACAACCCCATGGCCGCCGGCACCGGCCATCGCATTTGCAATGACTGCATGAAGGCCTGCATTTTCCAAAAGCAGGACCCGGTGGACATCCCCCAAGTGGAAACGCGCACGCTCAAGGACGTGCTGGAGCTGCCCTGGGGCTTCGAGATTTACAGTCTGCTGACGCGCTGGAATCCCTTGAATTTCGCGCGGCCGCTGCCGCTCGCGCCCAGCGGATACAAAGTTCTGGTGGTGGGGCTGGGGCCCGCGGGATTTACGCTCGCGCACTATCTGATGAACGACGGCCACACGGTGGTGGGAATCGACGGGCTGAAGATCGAGCCGCTTCCCGAAGAAATCACCGGTGTCGACGCCCATGGCCGCCGCTCGCCATTCCGGCCGATTCGCGACATTCACGAAGTCTACGAATCCCTGAACGATCGCGTGATGGCCGGCTTCGGCGGTGTGGCCGAGTACGGCATCACGGTCCGCTGGGACAAAAATTTTCTGAAGATGATTCGCCTGCTGCTCGAACGCCGGCGCGAATTCACCATGTTCGGCGGCGTGCGTTTCGGCGGCGCCGTGACGATCGATAGCGCCTTTGCGATGGGCTTCGACCACGTCGCGCTGTGCGCGGGCGCCGGACGCCCCACCGTCATTCCGATGAAGAATGGCCTCGCGCGCGGCGTCCGCCAGGCGTCCGATTTCCTGATGGCCCTCCAACTCACCGGCGCGGCCAAGACCAATTCCGTGGCGAATCTGCAAATCCGCATGCCGATCGTGGTGATCGGCGGCGGCTTGACGGCCATCGATACGGCTACCGAATCGCTCGCCTATTACCTCGTGCAAGTGGAGAAATTCCTGAAGCGGTACGAAACCCTGGTTGTTGAAAAAGAAAAAGGCGAAGCCAACGTGCGCGCCGATTGGAGCGTCGAAGAGAACCAGACGGCCGATGAGTTCCTCTCACATGCGCGCGCGATTCGCGCCGAACGTGCCATAGCCGCGCGTGAAGGCCGCAAGCCGAATCTGATCGGGCTGCTCAACTCCTGGGGCGGCGTGACCATCGCCTACCGGCGGCGGATGATCGATTCCCCCAGCTACACGCTGAATCACGAAGAGGTTTGGAAGGCGCTTGAAGAAGGCATCCGCTTCGCCGAATGCCTGACTCCCGAAGCCGTGGAAGTGGACACTTTCGGGCACGCGGCGGCGTTGCACGTAAGCAAGGGCGCGTTCGATCCGGCCACCGGCAAAATCGCCGCCACCGGCGAGCGCCTGCGTTTGCCCGCGAAATCGATTCTGGTGGCAGCCGGCACGCAGCCCAACACCGTGCTCGGCCGCGAAGATCCGAATAACATCTTCCTCGACGGCAAATGGTTCCAGGCCGTGGATGAATCCGGCGAACCCGTGAAGCCCGAGCGCGTGGCCAAACCCCACGCCTCGCGCGTGCTGACCTCGCTGCGCCCGGACGGCCGCGGCGTGAGCTTCTTCGGCGACTTGCATCCTTCCTACGCCGGCAACGTGGTGAAGGCCATGGCGAGCGCCAAGCAGGGCCATCCCGTCGTGAGCCGGTTGCTCGCTCGACGGCCGCCCGAGGCGCCTGCCCCCGATGCGCTGGTGGCGCGTTTGAATCGTGAACTGCGTGCCATGGTGAAGGACGTCATTCGGCTCACCCCCAACATTGTGGAAGTGCTGGTCGACGCACCCATGGCCGCGCGCGCCTTCGAGCCCGGCATGTTCTACCGCCTGCAGAACTATGAGACGCTGGCCACGCGCGTCAACGGAACCACGCTCGCGATGGAGGGCCTGGCGCTTACCGGCGCATCGGTGGATCGCGAGAAAGG
>JASHQT010000531.1 GCA_030039005.1 Bryobacteraceae bacterium | reverse complement strand
AAGCAATTGCCGAAGCAGTTGGAAGACCCGGCCGCTCGCAACCGCGACTCGACCGGCCGCCTCGCGTTCCTGGTAGCCGCGGGCATTCTGCTCAGCCGCTTGGTCGGTCTGGTGCGGCTGCGCGTGTTCTCGCATTATTTCGGACTGCGCTCGGACGCGGCCGACGCGTTCAACGCGGCGTTCCGCATTCCGAATTTCCTCCAAAACATGTTCGGCGAAGGCGTCCTGTCGGCGTCCTTTATTCCGGTCTACGCGCGCTTGCTGGCGGATGGCGAGGAGGAGCAATCAGGGCAAGTGGCGGGCGCGGTGGCCGCGACGCTGGCGCTCGCAGTTGCGATATTGTGCCTGATCGGCGTAGCGGTGACGCCCTGGCTGATTGATCTGATCGCGCCGGGATTTTCGGGGTCGAAACGCGATCTCACGATTTCGCTGGTGCGCATCCTGTTCCCCGGCGCGGGGCTCCTGGTTTTCTCCGCCTGGTGTCTGGGAATCTTGAACAGCCATCGAAAACTGTTCCTGTCCTACGCCGCGCCGGTGATGTGGAGCGCGGCCATGATCGCGACGCTGGTGATCTTCGGCGGGCGCGGAACCTTATCGCAGCTGGCGGTGAAGCTGGCCTGCGGATCGGTGGCGGGAAGCGCGCTGCAGTTCGGAATCCAACTGCCGGTGGTGCTGAAGCTCGCGCGGCACTTGCGGCTGCGCCTGGATCTTGATTCCGAGCACGTGCGCGTGGTGATCCGCAATTTCGTCCCGGTGTTCATCAGCCGGGGCGTGGTGCAGATCAGCGCGTATGTCGACGCGCTGCTGGCGAGCTTGTTACCGACGGGTGCGGTGACAGGTTTGATCAACGCGCAATTGATTTATGTTTTGCCAGTGAGCCTGTTCGGAATGTCCGTATCGGCGGCCGAGCTTCCGGTGATGTCGAGCGCGACCGGGAGCGCCGAGCAGATTCAGGCCGCGCTGCGGGAGCGCATCGATTCCGGCTTGCGGCACATCGCGTTTTTCATCGTGCCGTCGGCCGCGGCCTTCCTCGCGTTCGGCGACTTGATCGCCGGCGCACTGCTGCAAACCGGGCGTTTCACGCATCGCGACGCCCAATACGTGTGGGGCATCCTGGCCGGATCGGCGGTCGGGCTGCTGGCGTCCACCATGGGCCGGCTGTATTCGTCGGCTTATTATGCGCTGCGCGACACCCGCACGCCCCTTAAGTTCGCGGTGCTGCGCGTCGCGCTGACGACGATTTTGGGATATATCTGCGCGAAACCCCTGCCGGTGTGGATCGGCATTGATCCGCGCTGGGGCGTGGCTGGATTGACGGCCTCGGCGGGGATCGCCGGGTGGGTGGAGTTCACTTTGTTGCGCCGCGGTCTGCATCGCAAGATCCAAGCGAGTGTTTCGATCTCGGGATTGGTGGCTAAGCTTTGGATCGTGGCGGCGTTGGCCGTTGCCGTGGGCAGCGCGGGAAGATTGACGCCGTTCGCCACGCACCCCATTTATGGCGCCATCGCGACGCTGGGACCGTTCTCGGCCGTCTATTTGCTGTTGGGCGCGGCAGTCGCGCCCGAAGGCCGGCGCCTGCTTCGTCGGCTACTTCGTCATTGAGATCTCGAACCCAATGCCTTCCTCGCGAATATTCGTGGCGCGAAAATTCGCCTGCGCCAGCATGTATTCGAATTGCGGCCGGGCATAAGCAGTGTGGAGCAGAAAGAAACGGAAGGCAAGCTTCGTGATCATTCTGTTGGCCGCGCTGAGGCCCATGCCGTCGACCTGCCGCTTGATCTCTTCCAGGGAGGCGTCCTTTTTGAGATCGACAATTAAGCCTCGCCCGCCGGGCTTCAACACGCGGCACATTTCCTGAAGCGCGCGCACCGGCTGGCCAAAATTCTTGAAGGCCGCGCGGCACAGCAGAAGATCGAAGGAATCGCTAGGGAGAGGCATACTCGATGCGTTGCCTTGCCGGAAGTTCACCGCGACGCCCGCTTCCGCCGCCTTCTGGCGCGCGATTGCGACGAACGTGTGGCTGATATCGAGACCGGTGATCGAATAGTCGCCCAGCTTCGCGAGTTCAATGCAGAAGTAACCCGGTCCGGGTGCAACTTCGAGCACGGCGCTTCGCGGCGGAAGCTCGCCGGCGATGCGGCGGGCGAGTTTGGCGAAGTCGTCGAGATTCTGCCCGGTGTTGGTGGTGTACCACTTTGCCACCATGCCTTCCATGCCGCGGTCTTTGTGAGGTTTCGGAAGAACGGGGGCCATATGGACTGGTACGCATCGCGGCCGCCGCGTGTTCCGCAAGAGTTCCGATGCAGGTACAGTAGAGCGCATAATGTTAAACAAATGTCCCGGCGGATCATTACGCTCACCACCGATTTCGGCCTTTCCGATCACTTCGTCGGCGTCATGAAAGGCGTGATTGCAGCCATTGCGCCCGCGGCGGAAGTGATCGACATCAGCCACGGCGTGGAGCCGTACAACATTGCCGACGGCGCGTTCACCATTGCGCAGGCGTACCGCTATTTTCCGAAGCGAACGATCCATGTCGTGGTGGTGGATCCGGGCGTAGGGTCGGCGCGCCGGCCGCTGCTAGCCGAAGCCGGCGGACAGTTCTTCATCGCGCCGGATAACGGGGTGCTTTCGATGATCCTGGCCGCGGAGCCGAAACCCCGAGTCCGCCACATCACCGCCGAGAAATATTTCCTGCATCCGGTGAGCCGAACATTTCATGGACGCGACGTTTTTTCGCCCGTCGCCGCGCACCTGGCGGCCCGAGTGGCGCCGGGCAAATTCGGGAAGCTCATTGACGATTACCTGCGCGCTTCGTTCGACCACCCTGCGAAAACGGGCCCGCGCACCTGGACCGGCGTCATCCTTAAGGCCGACCATTTCGGCAATCTGGCGACGAATTTCCACATCGATCGATTTCCCGCGATTCGCACCCACGCCTTCTCGTTGAAACTGGGTTCGCGGACCATCGCACGGCTGGCGCTGACGTTTTCCGAATGCGCGCCGGGCGAGCTGTTCGCCATCGTGGGAAGCTCGGGTTATGTGGAGATCGCGGCGGCCGAGGACTCAGCGGCGCGAGCGTTAGGCTGCGGCTCGGGCGCGCCGCTTGTTCTAACCATTGACTGACTTGACGATCGACTGAACTGCGCTACACTAGAGGGACTGCTTCCCTCGAGGTCACTGACAGCCGTGATTAACCCCACTCTCAATTAACGCCAGCCGTTTTGGGACTGCTCCTCGCGCGGTTCATAAGAGTTCACAGGGTTTAATCCGTCAGTCCGGGAGTTTTTATGAGCGAAAGCAGCGCTATCCAAGCCCCTGATCCCAGCATCTGGGCGTCGCTGCGCGAAGCAGTAATGGGTTCGACGCAGGACTTCACCGAGGGCAGCGTCGCCCGCGCCATCGTGCTGCTGGCCGTGCCGATGGTGCTCGAAATGGCGATGGAATCGCTATTCGGCGTGGTGGACGTGTTCTGGGTGTCGCACCTGGGCGCTGACGCCGTGGCCACGGTGGGACTCACCGAGACCGCGTTCACGGTGTTGTTCGTGGTCGCGTTGGGCCTGAGCATCGGCGCTACGGCGCTGGTGGCGCGCCGCATGGGCGAGAAGGACGAACAGGCCGCCGGGGCAGTGGCGGTGCAAGCCATCCTCATCGGGCTGGTGGTTTCCCTCGCCACGGCCGTTATCGGCTATCTCTATGCGCCCGATCTGCTGCGCATTATGGGAGGCTCGCCGAACGTGGTGCGCATCGGGTCCAATTACACGCGCGTGGGCCTGAGCGGCTGCGTGACCATTTTTCTGCTTTTTCTCATCAACGCGGTTTTCCGCGGCGCGGGTGACGCGGCGATTGCGATGCGCGTGCTGTGGATCGCGAACATCGTTAACATTTGCCTCAATCCATGTCTGATCTTTGGCCTGGGACCGTTTCCGCGGCTGGGAGTGACCGGCTCGGCCGTCGGCACCCTCTTCGGGCGCGGCATCGGCGTTCTGATCCAGCTTTGGGTGCTCACTTCCGGCAAAGGGCGCATTTCGATTCACCTTTCGCAATTCAAGGCGAACTTCGCCGTCATGTGGCGTCTGATCCGGCTTTCGCTGAACGCGATGTTTCAATACATGGTGCAGATGGCGAGCTGGATCGGTATGGTGCGCATTATCGCCAGCTTCGGCAGCGACGCCACGGCCGCCTACACGGTGGCATTCAAAGTGATTGTTTTCGCCATCCTGCCCTCCTGGGGCATGAGCAACGCCGCGGCCACTTTGGTGGGGCAAAACCTGGGCGCGGGCAAGCCCTCGCGGGCGGAAACCTCCGTT
>JASHQT010000530.1 GCA_030039005.1 Bryobacteraceae bacterium | reverse complement strand
GTCTGCAATAATGCCCCAACATATAGTATGGCGTCAAGGATTATATCTATATGCCGTGCAGTGCGTTACGAACCGACTACGATATTCGTCGTAAGAACGCGGCGGGGGCCAGTGTGGATTTGAAGCGTGTGCGGACCCGGAGCTAATCCTTTCGGCAGTTCGAGGTTTACCTCATAGCGGGGAGGGCGCGGATCGGTCCGCAGGAACGCGAGATGCGGGACGGCTTGGCCATCCACGACGGCGCTCAGCGCGTCCGGCGAGTTGAGCTCCTCAATGTGCACCTTCAGATGCCCGCTCGTGGAGCGGTTCTTCTCCACCAGGTTGACGGCGTCGGTGATGTCGACGATCCGTGGCACCGGCGGACCGGCGGGAATCACACGAACGACGCCAGCTTCACCCAACCGCTCTCCGTTCCAGCGCAGCTCCACCGGGAGCAGGCCAGTGCGCGTGTCCTCCGGCAGCCAGACATTGATTTGCTCCAGCCCGTCGGCCGCGGGCGGACCGATATAATATGGCTCGCCGCTTACGCCATCGATGCGGACATCGATGGTATTGAGATCGCACTCCTCCGGCAGGTACTTCGCCCACAGCGCGATCGCGGCGTGGCGTCCACGATTGGGGATGGCCGGCTCCCAGGAGCACGCATTGGTGATGCGGTACAACGACGTTTTCCGGTACACGGGAGCCTGATGCAGCGGCGGCAGCCTCCAGGTGGTCCACATATATTGCGTACGCTCGCCCTCCAGGTCCAGAAGCCGCAAGCCGTTTTCGCGCGTAAATGCGCGGATGTCGTCGCCCGAGAACGCGACGCCCATCCAGGTGGTAGCGTCGCCCGGCGGCGGCATCCCGTTGAACTGGCCGCGGAACAGGCCGCCGGGTTTCAGCACGCGCCGGATCTCGCGCATGTATTCGAGCACCACGTCCCGGCTGGGGATGTGCTGGAACACAGCGTAAGAATAAACAAAGTCAAATGATTCGTCAGCAAAGAGACCCAGGCTCGCACCGTTAGTCGAATGAACATGCGCGTGCGGAATGCCGGCCAGCCGTTCGCGCGCCATGCGAATCATTTCGTCGGAGACATCCACGCCATGGATTTCACCAAAATGGTGGGCCAGCGGCTTCATCAGGCGTCCGGGGCCGCAGCCGATTTCAAGCGCCCGCCACGCGCGCCGATTGGCATCCCGCGGAAAACGCTTCAGCTCGGTCTCGATGGACGGCAGGACGTCCGCCGCCGTCGCATCGAAGCTTTTTTCATCCTGGGCGCGGCCGCCGAAGGCCACGTAGTAGTGCGCATCTTCGCGCGCGCGCTGGTTCCAATCGTCGCGCATGCGCTCGCTGACGGATTCGTCTTCGGACATACCTTCGGGGGGCATATCTTAAGGTCGCATAGCGAAGCCGATGGAGGAGATCGCGATGCTCAAATCTCGTTCGTCCAGGCTGTCGGGAAAAATGTCGCGGGCGTGCCATACGGTGTCGCTAGTGAGCGTGATATTCACCTGGCTCCCTGCTGTCAGTTCCGGCGCCTTCAGTACGTACTCGCGCGTGCCTGAATCGCCAATGGCCAACCGGCCTATAGCGCGTCCGTTTATCGCAACGGTCACATTGATCGAGCGGCGCAATTGATCCACAGGCGCGTAGGCGCGGACCACCAGATCGCCCGGCGCCGCGATTAAATGTAACGACACCTGCCGTCCCATCCAACGAAACGGCGGCTCCCACCAGGAGAATCCGGAATCCAGATCCTCCTCGTAGGAAGCGTCCTTGAAATCGATGCGGGATGGTGTGGGCCGCAACCAGGGCTTGAGCAGAGCGCCTTCGATCCCGGCCTCGCGAGCATCCAGAGGTCCGTGGACCAGGCGCACGCCCGGGATTCCGCGCGGATATTGGCCGTAAATCGCGAATGCGAGGGTAAGACGGTTTTTGTTCGCACCATCCACGGGGATGGGAACGTCGGTCAGCACTAAGGGCCTGACGGCGGACGTGCGAATGGCCTCAACCAGCGTTCTCGCTTGATCCTCCGCGCGCGCGCCTAGATTGAAATGACCGAGCACGACGTTCGAGCGAAAATGCGCATAGCTCCCGATGAGCGCACTGGCAACGATCACCGACACCACCCAGCGCGGCCATCGGACGCCGTGCAGCGCGAGTATGCAGTGCGCGGCGAGCGGAAGCAGGAAGAAATAGTAATAGCGGTCGGCGACATATAGCACTCCCGGGCCGTAGCGGTCGGGATAGTTGACACGAGCCAAGCCCACCATGACGGAAAGCACAATCGGGGGTGTCCAGATCAGAAGCAACACGCGACCGTAGCGCGCTCTCAGGAACCAGCCGGAGACGAGAACCGGCAGCCACGCCACGGGCGACCAATCGAGAATGGTGCGGAAGCCGGGAATTGCGAACGCGGTGAATCCGGCGAAAAAGCGAAAAGGCGCCGTTAAGATGATCCACCCCCCGAGTTCGAGCGCGCGCAGCGACAATTCCATCGGCTCGCGATCGTGCGTCCTGGTTTGCTGCCAAAACGCGATTGCCAGCAGCGCGAGTATCGACGCGAGTAAAACGCCGGCCGCACGCCGGCGCCCCGTGAACCACGCATAAGCCGGAAGAACTAAAGCCGGAACAAGAACGCCGTTGAGTCCCAGCGCCGCGACAATCAGCATCAGCACGGCCCAAATGAGCGAATCCTCCTCCAGCGCGACCAGCGCCAAGATAAAGAATGACGCGCCCAAACAAAAGATCGCGCTGGATGGCCACCAGATCTGCTCATTCACAAACCCGAGCGCGCCCGCGTACAGCGTACCGGCCAGGAATCCCGCGAATTTCGATCCGTTCCAGCGCGCGCACAACACAGCGCACCCGATGGCGCCCGCCACGTGCACCAGGCAGATGGCGATGCGCACCCACGCCAGGCTCATGCCGCCCGCCAGCGTCCCGAACCAGAACGCGAGCCGCAGGAGCACCACCGTTTGCCCGTGGAACGGGACCGTGAGTAAATCGCTCGCCGGTCGCAGCCCCGCACGAATCTCCGCGATCAGTTGGCCGTGCAGGAAATCGTCGGAAAGATACGGCAGCGCGAACGTTCCGCGAGCCATCCACAGCACGAGCAACGCGAGCCACGCCGCGAGCGCCGCCAATTCCGCTCGCGAGAAGCGCTTATTCGTCTCGACAGATATTTTCACGAACGGTGTTGCCGGCGAGCTTGACGCCCGGGGCGGCCTGAATGCAGCGCGTCTTCATTCTCCAACCGGAGATCGTGTTGCCCTCGATCAGATTGTCGTGCGCCGGATCGGCGCGCTTCGCAGCCCACTCCGCCGCCACGCGGCCCAGGTAGATGCCGGATTGCAGTACATCCGGTTCACCCTGAATCGCGACGCATCCGAACTTCGCCGCGTTCTCGTTGCAATGGGCCAGATTTAAATTGAGAAAGCGGTTGTGCTCCACCACTTGATGGGAGCCGATTAGAAACAGCCCTCCGAACTTGGCCCCGTCGATGGTGTTGTCCGCGATCGTGATGTGCTCGGACTTCATCTGCGGATTCCAGTTATTGACCACGATCCCGAAATGTCCGAACGGATAGCTTGCGGCCGTTCCTTTGTTGATGCAGGTGTTGTGCGTCACCTCGCCGTCGTGAAATCCGTCCAGGTCGATGCACTTGCCGTCCAGCTCTTCGAAATAATTGTTGGTGTATACGGTCTTGTCCACGTTGCCCGATGTGTCCACCGCCACGGGTGTCGCGCCGTTCTCGATGTCGACCGCCTGGGCCGGATAACCGATGCGCTTCCCGCGGTTTCCTTCGACGCGAACTTCGGTGGCGTGGCCCACCTGGATCGCGTCGCGACCGATATCAGAGAAGTGGTTGTTCACGATCCTGCCGGACCGGTTGCGTGGCGCCGTAATGCGCGAATGCGTCCACACGCCGTTTCCCAAAATGTCCCGGAAATCCGAATCGCTCACCGTGAATCTGTCGACCCCTTCCTCGAAAAGAATTCCGCCGCTCGTATTGTTTCGCCCCTTGGCGTTGCGGGATCCGCTGTGCGACACGGCAACGCGATCCACCACAATATCGCTCGAGTGATTCACCAGGATGGCAAAGTTCGTGATGTTTGTGAAATCGACGTGCTCCACGGTGGCGCCCTGGGTTTCCTGCAGCAGGATCCCATTGTCCGGGTAGAACGTCGCGAACGCGTCGCCCGACGGCGCCAATGGCAGCGGTTTTTCGAGCGCGGCACGGTTGCCGTCGATCGCGAAATTCGCGAAGCGGATCCGCTGGCAGCCCTTGCAACTCAGGATGGCTCGCCCTTGAAAGCCGGCCGCCGCGCGCAGAACCGTATGATCGCCGCCCGCGATCGTCAGGTCGTGCGCGCCATCGGGAATCCTGATTTCGGCCGAAACTTCCGTGACGCCGGTGGGCAGACGAAATGTGCCCGTGGAGGGAATCGCAATGGCGAGCAGCGCGGCCAGTATCAAAACCTATCTTATCCGGCCTTATCTGATCTGGCGTGATTCGATCTGGCATCCTATCAACATGGCGGCAAAGCATGGGAATTGAATTCCGCGGCGTGAGCCTTGCGCCGCTGCGCGATTTGACCATTTCCGCTCCGAGCGGCGCGGTGATCGGCGTGGTGGGGGAAAAAGGCGCGGGAAAGAACGCGCTGCTGCGCCTGGCGGCGGGAGCGGTACAGCCGGAGGCCGGGGAAGTGATCGCTCCACCCCAGCGCCGCTATGTGGGTCCTCTTGACGCGCTGCAACTCTCGCCGGTGGACGTCCTGGCCATAGAAAACTCGCTGGCGTATCATGACGCACTGGTGCGTGCCCGGGCGCTCGCCGGGATCGGGCGCCTCAGAAGCGGCGGCAGCACCATCCTGCTGGTCTCGCATGAACTCGACCTGTTGCAGTCGATTACCGACGAGGTGTGGTGGCTGGATGCGGGCGCGCTCGAAAAGCGCGGCGACCCGCATGAAGTGCTGGAGGCCTATCGTCAACGCATCGCCGAGAAGGTGCGGGCCTGGGGCGCCACGCTGAGCAGCCCCATGCTGCCGGCGCTACGCCGCGGCGATGGGCGCGCCGAGATTCTGTCGCTCGAAACCCTGGGCGCGGACGGCAAACCCACGGCCGTATGGCGCAGCGGCGAAAAAGTGGCCGTCCGTGTGATGGTCCGCTATCACGACGCGGTGCAAGAACCGGTGCTCGGCGTCATGATCCGCACGCGCATCGGATTGGACGTCTACGGGACGAATACGGAATTGGAGAAAGTGAGTACCGGAAATTGCGCGGCCGGCACCCGCCTGCGGGCCGACTTCGCCTTCCGCTGCGAGCTCTGCCCCGGCGAATACACCATCACCGCCGCTTCGCACGATTCCGACGGCACGGCTCACGACTGGGTCGATGACGCGGTTGCGGTATCGGTCACCGATTCGCGCTACACCGCGGGTGTGGCAAACCTGCGGGCCGAAGTGAAGATCGAAAAATCAAATTAGCTTGGATGCCGCTGCCGCAACAACTGCTGTTGGACTTAATCGCCCGGCCGATTTTGGCTAGCGTCTGGTGGTTGTTGAGCCGAGGGTGGGCGGGGGCCGTCCAGTCAGGCGAAATCACCGGCAAAACAAAAAGCCGGCAGAGGATCGGATTCGGCGTGTTAGCGGCCACGCTATATGCGCTTATGTTTGGTGCCAGAACGTATCTGCGCCTATCCAAACAGCGGACCCTCATGGCGTACGTCCGGGTAAAGCGCTAAGGCGACAAAAAGCGGTGAGTGTGCCACGCCGCCAATCCCGCGCCGCGACGGAGGGAGCGGCGCCCCAGCTAATCGCGAGGCGCGACTTCGTGGAGCGCCTCCTTACTTCTGCTCGAGAATATACGTCGGCGCGATGCCCGAGAGCGTCGAGAAGCCCGACGGACCAGCGGCGGTCAGCCAGCTCGAACAGCCCTGCACTTTGCCCAGATAGGAGTGCGGATGCACGTCCACGCGCATCTTCTGCATCTCCAGATGCCCGTATTGCAGGACTGGGAAAACGTCCACCACGGGTTCCAGCGCTTCCTGCACCACGTAGGGATTGCGCAACGCCGACCGCAGGGCTTTTTCCCACGCCGCCTCGTCCACTTCCGAGCCGCGGAAGGACTGCTGATCGGGCCCGTCGTCATTGGGACGCAGCACCAGTTTGTTGCGGTTGTGCAGAATGAATTCCGGAAGATCGACCGTCTTGTTGCGGTATTTGGTCTTGGTTTCCTGCACCACTCGCGTCCAAGGGATGAATTCCTTGATGGCTTTGCGCTCGGCGGCCGGAAAATCCGCGGTAATGTCTTCGTCGGTGAGCAGGTCGAAGATCGCCTTCTTCTGCGCCAGCTCCGAACGGAAACTGTTCACCATGCAGACGGCCCGGTCACGATAGGCCCGCAGCAGCGGATGCGACAGATCGAACCGCACCAGAAATTCCTGCACTTTGACGCGGCGGAAAATCAAATCGATCGTGAAATTCCCGCGCCGCAGGAGATTGTCCCGATATTCGAGCTGCTCGGGAGAAACCACTTCCACGGCCAAGCCTTCGCGCCGGAACAATTCGGCGATCAGCGCGCTTTCGCCCGATGCGCCGGTCTGAAAAGGCTGACGCAGCTCTAGAATGGCGATGTTCGGCTTCTTGTTCTTGCCGCCCCACTCCTTATAAGCCTTGAGGATCGCTTGCAGCAGGTACTTCGCGCCCGGCAATTTCTCCAGGCGATAGCGTTTACGGAATTCCTTCACCGGCGCGGCGTCGTAAAAAATGTCGGCCAGCGCTTCGCCATACGCGACGCCCACCGGCGTGTCGGGAATATAGCGCGAAAATCGCAACGTACCGTTGTTGATATTCGTGTCGAGCAGCGAAGTCACCGCCGGGAACGAATACCCGGGATCCACCGCCGCCAGCATCTTCTCGGCAGGCAACAATTCCATGCGGGCCAGCAACGCTGGACTGCCGAGCGCTTTGGTTTGGATCCGTTCCAAAGAGTTGGAGAAAGACTCGACGGCCTTGACCAGCCCCGCGTACTGTCGGCGCGTGATAAAATGCGGACGCAGCACCGGAGATACCGGCCTTCCACCGGCGACCAAATTGTGCGCCTTCATGCGTTCCTGGAGTTCGTGTGCCCAGGAAAGATTTTTGTAGTGGTCGCCTTCCAGGATTTTGTGATAGCGAGTAACGGCCTCGCTTAACTGATTCATTCGCCTCGCGGCCCTTCTGCAACCAGTATCGCAAGGCAAGGTGGAAAAAGTAAAGCAAGTGCGCGATTTGTCGATGAATTAGTACTTTAGGTTCTGAGACTTACGAACAATTTTAAAGGTTAGTTCGGAGCTTCCCCTTAGGCCTCCTTGATGCCATTTCCGCCCGGATTCGCCTCCAGCGCCAGTAGCTTTTCTTTACGCTCGAGGCCCCAACGATAGCCGCCCAGGCCGCCGTCTTCGCGCACCACCCGATGACAAGGAATCGCGATGGCGACTGGATTGGTGGCGCAAGCGCGCGCCACGGCGCGAGCGGCTTTCGGACGGCCGATCTCGGCGGCGATCTTACGGTAGGACTTGGTCGCGCCGCGCGGAATCGCTTGCAGCGCTTGCCAAACGC
>JASHQT010000529.1 GCA_030039005.1 Bryobacteraceae bacterium | reverse complement strand
ATAAGCAAAACCGAAACGTGGAGCGAAGTTCGATAGTGGCGGCCCCGATGTCACCGGCTGGCTGCGACTGGATACTCCGACTCCGGCCGGGGGCGCCGGATAGTGATTCTCATAATTGTTCGGAACCACATAGCCCACTAGCCCAGCACCCGATGTCGTCGGTCCAGTCGGCGGAACCGGAACACTCTCCAGCAGCGGAATCGAGATATTGGTCAGGTTGCCGTACTTGTCGGAATAGGTGCCGTCATACTCCCAGCGAACGCCGACGTTGAACGTCAACTGCGAACTCACCTTCCAGTCGTCCTGCACGAAGGCGTCCTGGTTGTGTTCGACGTAATTGTGGACAATGCCGTTCGGTCCGCTGCGCACGCAGTACAGGCACTCCAGGATGTTAGCGTCGGCGCCGGATCCGATCAGCCAATCGGCGAACGTTCCATAAAACAGGAACCCGCGCTCCAGGCCCGCGAATGTGATGGGCCACTGCGCGTATTGAAAATCGTAGCCGGCCCGGATGGTGTGTGTGCCATGCGACCAGGAGATCTGGTCTCCGTATTCCGTCTGATCGGTGGGGCTATTGCTCGGATAGAGCGATCCATTCAAACTCGGACCATTGAAGATCACGGTCACCGGTAGCTCTGTCATGGTGGGAACGATGGTGGCCTGCCCGATGGCTTGCGGGGTAGTCACGGTTGTGTCGCTGCCGTGCTGGCCGTTGCGCTGTCCCCCGGCATGCAGCTCGTTCACCAAACTGTTGCTCAACAGCGTCGTCAGTTTGAGCACTGCGTTGGTGTTGTTGTATTTCAGGGTCACCGGTGTTCCGGGAGGTCCGCCCGTGGCCAGCGGCTCAAATAGCGGATCGGCAGTCCAGAAGTAACGAACGGCTAACGTGTTCTTGCTGTTGATCACGTAATCGCCGTTGGCAATCAGTTGGTGCTCGGTGAACGTCGCGGGATCGCTGAACGTCACCGGGCCATAAACCCCGCTCGGATTGGTTGGAATATAGTATTGCCCGTTG
This sequence comes from Bryobacteraceae bacterium, assembly GCA_030039005.1. The sequence continues at coordinate 26,153 of JASHQT010000529.1, read as the reverse complement.
GGAAGCTTAGCATTCAGCAGCGCCAACGATTGCGGGCTGATGTTGGAGCCATCGCAGGCGACCTGGTTAAATCCGAGGAAAGTATCGTAGGCACTGTTGCCCGGGTGATTCTGTGGACACAGCGCCGCGCCGAGATTGGCCGCCGTCCGATCCTCCGGCAACGGGAACAACAGAACGCTATCCGAACCGCCGGTCGAGACGCCGTTCTTCTGGCGCGTTTCCTGATAATCGACGAAGAAGAAGATCTTGTCTTTCTTGATCGGGCCGCCGATCGCGCCGCCCACTTGGTTCTGGTTCAGCACCTGCTTCACGCCGCCGCCGTCCAGGTTGTCGAAGAAGCTATTGGCGTCCAGATCGGTATTGCGGAAGAATTCCCAAACGTCACCGTGGAATGCATTGCTGCCCGAGCGCGTGACCACATTTACATTCGCCCCCGGATGCGCTCCGTAGCTGGCGTCGTACGTAGAGGTTTGAATCTTGAATTCCTGGATGGCGTCCGGATTCGGAATACCGATGCCGGTGTAAATGCCGCAATCCTTCGCCGATCCCGTATTGGCCGTGTTGACGATCGACACGCCGTCCATCTGGTAGTTGTTCTGGCTGGGATCGTTACCGTTCACCGCGATGTCCTGCGTGGCCTTGCCGATCTGCGTCGCGTCGTTCACGCTGGTGTTCGCGCCGGCCGCCATGGTCAAAAGCTGCGTGTAATTGCGGTTGCTCAACGGGAGACCGGTGACTTGCTGCGACGTCACCGTGGTGCCCAGCGTCGAACTCTGGGTCTGCAGCGCTTCAGCGGCGGCCTCCACCGTCACTTGCTCCGACGCCGCGCCCACTTCCAACGTGCGGTCCAGCCCTTCGGTTTCCGTGACGTTCAACTGCTCGGAGGCAACTTCGGATGTCTTGAAGCCGTTGGCTGAGAATGCAACCTTGTAATTTCCGGGCGGCAGCAAGGTGAACCTATAGGTGCCGTCCGTTCCAGTCGTGGTAGTGCGGGTCTGTCCGGTAGCGCTGTTGGTGATGGTGACCGTAGCGTTCGGAATCGCGGCGCCCGAAGGATCTGTTACCGTCCCTGCGAGAGCGGATGTTCCTGCGGACTGCGCCATCAAGGATGGCACGGCGACGGCTAACAACACTGCCAACAGAGCGACTGCGGCGAGCTGCCCACGGAGCAGCGGTTTGGATCTCATGTCCTCTCCTTCAACTACTTAGTTTTGAAGGACTTATTCTTCCGGTGCCAACCGGGCTAAATCCCACAACGAGGAGATGGGCGTTGCCGAAACGCAGTGACGCAGATTAGACTCTCGACGACCCCACCGACTCATTAATGGGATTGTATGCCAGATTGGTTCTATCACACGGCAAAACAGCGTCAAATTTGCATGCAGGGAGCTAGACGGTGGGGCGCTCTAATAAAGATGGGACTGAGGTGGAAAGACGGGCCGCGGTCAAAGCGAGCGCCGCGGCCCGATCTTCTTGAAGAAGACCACTTACGTCAGAATATGTACTTCAGAGCGAACTGAATGATGCGCGGGTTAGTTGAGGTCGCCGTAATCACGCCAAACGTATTCCCCTCGCTTTGATCCACCCCGGGGTTGGCGAATTGTGGGTGGTTTAAGATGTTGAAGAAATCGGCACGAAACTGGAGGATGTGCTTCTCCGTGAGATGGGTGGTCTTCATGAATGAGGTGTCCCAATTCACGTTGCCTGGCCCGAGGATGATGCCCAGTCCGGTATCGCCGAAGAGCGTTGCGCAGGTAGGACAAGCGGCTTGGCTGGTAATCGTCACGCCGTCCGGCATAATGGCCGGCTGAGCGCAAAAGCTGCTGGTATTAATGTAGCCATTTGCGCTGTTCGCACCACCAAGACGCGACGTGATACCGCCGCTGGTCTGGATATTGCCGTAAGTCGCTCCCGAGCACAACTGGGAGCGGGCCGTGCCACCTTCGCCGGTGCCGGCACCGCCGGTGCCATAGGCGGACCCGCCAGAAGTGTCGTAGAAAGTAAGCGGGCTACCATCTTGAACGACAATATTGCCGGTCATGCTCCATCCTTCCGCCACGGTCTTCAAGAACGCGTTGCTGGGATGCCCGAACGGTAGCTCGTAGGAATACGACACAATGAACCGCTGGGGGTGGGCGAAATAGGCCGGACCGTATTGCTGTCCTAGGAAACTCGCGTCGTTGCTATTGGATTGCCCGTCGCCGTTTAGAGTCGTGAGATTTTTGCTCCAGGTGTATGCTACCTGCGTAGTGAACCCGTGCGAGAAATGCTTTCGCACTGTCACCTGAAGGCTGTTGTAGTTGTAAACTCCGTCGTATCCGGTACCTTGGAGACCAGCCGGGTCGTACCCAAGGTAAGGCACACGGGCGTCAACATTTGCAACGGTCGTGGTGGTTAGACCGTTGACTGGGTTGCTGGCACTGGCGATTAGAGCCGTGTTGTAGTTGTGGTTGTAGTCGGCCTGATTGATTCCGCTCGAGCCGACGTAGCCTACTTCCAGTACCCATTGCGGCGCAAATTCATACTGGATGCCGAGATTATATTGCCGCGTAAGGGGCGTGTGAACCACCGAATAGAATGGCTGATTCAGATCCGAAGTGCAGAGCGCCAATTCGTTCCCGCAGTTGTTGGCATAGGCGGGGTTGTAATATCGAGGCGTGAATCCCAGCGGCGTCGAGGGGAACGGATTACCCAAGCTATAAGGAGCAGCGGCAAAAGGACTCGCTACGTCAAGCGTAACGGCGTAAGGATCGCCCTGTTCCACTGCATGCACGAACTTGCTGCTGCCGACGCGATCGTAGAACAGACCGATACCGCCACGTACCACCAGTTTGCCCTCCTTTAAAGGCTGCCAGGCGAAACCAAAGCGCGGACCGAAGTTGTTCCAAGGAATACCGCCGTCGGTTGGCGAGCTGCCGCTCAAGGTGGTTACGCCAGCGGGAGGAGCTCCGTAATGCGATGCGAAATTATTCGGCACCACGTATCCGACCAATCCAGCGCCCGTTCCAGGCGTGGTGGGGGGAACCGGTACCGTCTGCAACAGGCTGGGCCAGATGTTGGTGAGGTTACCGTAATGATCGCCGAGCATTCCGTCGTATTCCCAACGGAGGCCCATGTTGAAAGTCAGGTGGTTGCTCACTTTCCAGTCGTCTTGTACAAAGGCGGACGTATCGCGCTCACGGTAGCCGTGAATGATCCCGTTGGGTCCGCTTCGCACGCAGAACAGGCAGGAGAGAAAAGTGCCAACCGGAGCGCCGGTAGTATTCCCTGGGTTTGCCGGACTGCACCCGCTCGCAACGTCGCACCCTGCCAGGCCTGGACGCCCTAACAGGAAGTCGTCAAATCCATCGATAAAAAGGAACCCACGCAACAACGATTTGAACGAGAGGTTCCATTGATCGTCTTCAAAGTCTCCACCCGCGCGAATGGTGTGCTTGCCGTGCGACCACGAAATCTGATCGCCGAAGTTAACCTGCGTTGCCGGGCCGACATATGGAGCAAGAGTTCCACCGATGCCATAGGCATTCAGTATTAACTCCACCGGCGGTTGGGTCTGCTGCGGAACGATGGGAGTGATGCCGACCGATTGCGGAGTGTACTGAGGTGTCTCGTCGTGACCATTCGCGATATTGCGCTGCACGGTGGCATGCGCTTCGTTCACGATGTTATTGGAGATCAGGGTGGTAAGCTTCAAGACCGCATTGGTGTTGGCGTAGTAGCTGAATGAAGGTGTACCTGGTATGCTGGCGATGCCAAAAGGCGTCTCCTGCGGATCTTCGCTAAACAGATAGCGCATGGCCAGAGTATTCTTGCTGTTGAGCAGGTAATCCACGTTGGCGATATATTGGTTGCCCGTATATTTGGCCGGAATGCTGTACGTAGTCTCCTGATAGTTGCCGGTCGAGGATCCCGGCATGTAGTAGCTTCCGTTCGGATTCTTGGTATTCAGAAGGGCTAGCGCCACGGGACTGAGGTTGGACCCGTCGCAAGCGATCTGCATGCCTCCGAATATGCTGGCAAAGGTAGAAAAATTCGGATTTCCCGGATGATTGGCCGCGCAATTCGCCGCACCCAACGCAGCGGCGAATCCAGGCGTGGAACGGTCCCCGCCGGGGATCGGCGGCAAGAACACGGTCTCGCTGCTGCCGACGGGCGAAACGCCATTGAGCTGGCGAGTTCCCTGATAACTGCCGAAGAAGAATAACTTGTCCTTCTTGATCGGCCCGCCAAATGTGCCGCCGAATTGGTTCTGCCGCAGGACCTGCTTTCCCGTCGCCTCGGCATTCTCGAAGAAACCGTTGGCGTCCAGATCTTCATTGCGGAAAAACTCGAACAGCGTTCCGTGAAACGAATTGCTGCCGGATTTGGTGACGACGTTTACATTCGCGCCCGGATTGCGCCCGTAGCTCGCGTCATAGGTGGAAGTTTGGACCTTGAATTCCTGAATCGCATCCGGGCTCGGAATGGCGATACCGACGTAAATGCCGCAGTCTTTCGCGATGCCGGTGCCCCAGGCGCTCACCACTGACACCCCATCCATCTGCCAATTATTCTGCTCCGGCTCGGCGCCGTTCACGCTCATGTCCAGCGTGCCTTTGCCCAGAGCCGTCGCGTCGTTGACCCCGGAGGAGGCTCCTGCCTCCATATTCAGGACCTGCGTGTAGTTCCGGCTGGCCAGCGGTTGGTCGACGATGCTCTGTGAATTGACAACTGTGCCGAGGGTGGAACTCTGGGTTTGGAGCACTTCGGCAGCCGCTTCCACAGTGATCTGCTCGCTCTGAGCACCCACTTCCAGCGTCCGATCCAAAGCCGGCGTTTCGGTCACCGCGAGCGTTACCGAGGCCACTTCCGAGGTCTTGAACCCGCTGGCCGTGAACCGAACTTTATAGTCGCCAGGTGGTAGCAACGTGAACTTATATGTGCCGTCGGTGCCGGTGGTGGCCGTGCGCACTTGGCCGGTCGCGTTACTGGTAAGCATGACGGTCACGTTCGGAATCGCCGCGCCCGACGGATCGGTAACCGTCCCGCCCAAGGCCGAAGTTCCGGAGGATTGCGCCATGGCGGCCGGGCTGAACAACGCCAACGACAGAGCCAATGCCAGCGCGGCAATGACTTGCGAACGAAGCGAAGTCGTCTGTTTCATAGTCTCCTGTTGAAACGAAGTGCAGTGTGGCGCAGGAACTTCAGGCTGACTCACCCCAAGTCATCTGGGCCGCATACCAGGTTGCCTACGGCAACCTGCGTACACCCTCTGTTCCATTAGTGGGATTCTATTCTAGATTTTTGATAGTGGAAATCAAAAGTAAGGCAATTCTCCGCGCGACAACCAGCGTCTAGAACAGACCCGGCCATCCATGTTCTTTCCAGCGCTGGTCCGCCTGAACGTACCGGCCCACTCGATTCTCCACACTTCTGCCACATTTTTTGATTTGACACGCCGCTTTCTGTGATATAATCCGCTGAACTGCGGTCAAAACAGCGTCAACGTCCGATTGGGATAAGGGTAGGCGAGACAGATAGGGATGTAACTGGGGAGAGGCGCTACATGGAACAGATGACTTTCGGTCCTTTTAGGCTTGACGCAACAACCATGACGTTGTTGCGGGACGGTCGCGAGCTCGAGCTCCGGCCGCAGGCGTTTCAAGCTCTACGGGCCTTGATTCACAATCGCGGCCGCTATGTCGGATACGCGCAGATGATTAATCAGGCTTGGGACGGCAACCTGGTGTCCAAGCACACCGTCGCCGTGACCATCGGCGAGGTCAAGAAAATCCTGGGTGAGTTCGGCCTTTGGATCAGCTACCGGCCGAAGCTGGGCTATCGGCTGGACGTGCCGCACTCCGACGATTTGGTCAAGCAGGGTTGGCACTTCTGGAGCCGGCGTACGCGTGAGGGTTTCGAGAAGGCGCTGGACTGCTTCCAGCAGTCGGCCATCGAGAACCCCGCCGATTTTCGCGGCTTCGAGGGCATTTCGTTGTGCTACCTGCAGCTCGGAACCTATGGCATGCGCCCGCCGCGGGAGATGTACAACGGATTCCTGCAAGCGCATCATCGCGCCGTCGAACTCTGCGGCCTTACGCCCGAGCGCCGCGCCGACCGCGCGCACGGCTTGCACCTGTTCGAACACAGGTACGAAGAGGCCGAAGCCGAACTGCTCCGGGCGCAGGCCGAGAGCCCGGAATCTCCCGAAGTTTACGTGCGGCTGACGATGCTGTACATCAGCCAGGGGCGGCTGGATGACGCGCTCAATATCCTGCTGCGCGCGCGCGCGGCCCATTCGCTCTGGCCGACGGTGCCCGCTAACGAGATCCTGGTGCGCTTTTTCCGCCGGGAATTCGACGCCGCGGTAGCATGCGGTAAGCGGGCGCTGGAGCTGCACCCCTACCTGTACTTAGGTCACCTATTTTACGGCGAAGCGCTCGAATACAGCGGCAAAGTCAGCCCGGCTTTGGAGCACTACCGGCTGGCGGTGATCATGTCGCCCGACCTACCCTGGCTGCAAGCCCTCGAGGGCGCTTGCTTAGCCAGGCACGGCAAGCGCAAGGAAGCGGCCACTATCCTCAACTCGCTGGCGCAAGTGCGCAAGACGCAGTACATCGACGCCTATTTCATGGCCGTACTCATGGAGGCCATGGGTGACCGCGATCTCGCCTTTCAGGAGCTGGATCGGGCCGTGCGCGAAAAATCGTCGGCGTTGTTCGCCGTAGCTGTCGATCCCAGGGTTGACAGCCTGCGAAGCGATCCGCGCTTTGCGGCTGTAATTTCGCAGTTGGTTACCGAAAAGACCGAACCGGAAGCCGTCAGCGCCTAGCGCTGGCCCGCCAGCGACGCCGGCGTCGCTTGAATCGCGCCGGCTGTTGTCAGGTGCACGGCGAACCGCGCCGGTCCCGGGGTGGTGGGCTTCACGAGAACGTAAAACGCCTCGGTGTCCGGGCCGTGGTACGGCAACACCACATCCAGATGTCCGATTCCGCTGGCGACGGGCGTCAGCGTATCGTCCGCCAGCGCGATATAGGCTCTGCCCTGCGCGCCTGTCACGGTGATGTCCACCCGGTCATGCCCGTTGCCTTCAAACACGAACGCGCGGTACGGGCCGGGTTGTGAATACTCCACCAAAGCGCTGGTTTGGCCGCTGGTTAACGTTCCCAGGACCTTCATGTCGCTCGGCGAATAAGCCTGTTCGGCGGGAAACTTACCCGCAAGCAGGGGCCACGCCAGAACCATCGCCAATAAGAATGATTGGATGTTTTTTTTCAAAGCTGCACCTCAACCTCATCGGAAGGCGAGCAACCGAATGGCCAAAGTAACGGTGACAATCGCCGGCTGGGTCTTGACTGCCGTGTATTATCTGTTATAGTACACGTGTGATTCCATTCCGGTTGGATTTCGAACCCGGCGTCTCGCTCTATGAACAAGTGGTCTACGCGGCCAAAAAGGCCGTCATCTCCGGTCACATGCGCCCCGGTGATCCGTTCCCTTCGGTTCGCAGCCTGAGCAAGGCGCTCAAGATCAACCCCAATACCGCGCACAAAGTCATCACGCACCTGGTGTCGGACGGCTTGCTCGAAGTGCGCCCCGGACTGGGAACCGTAGTGGCCGAACTGCCCGCTTCCACGGCGGCTGAGCGCGCCGCGCTCTTGAAGAAGGAAGTGGAGCAACTGGTGGTGGAGGCCAAGCGCCTGGGGCTCGACCTGGAAGAAATCACCGGCGCGATAGAGCGGCACTGGTCGCGGTTGGAAGCCGTCTCCGCCGGTCAAGGGAAAGATCTGCGCGAAGCACAGAGGAGGAAAGAATGAGCGCGATGATTTGTGTGAGCGATTTGGTGAAGAGGTTTCGCCGCCTGCGCGTATTGGACGGCCTGAATCTGACGGTCCCGGAAGGCAGCCTGTACGGACTCGCCGGGCCCAACGGGGTAGGAAAGACGACCACGATCAAGATCCTGATGAACATTCTGAAGCCCACCTCGGGCCGGGCTGAAGTGCTGGGGCTCGATTCGCGTCAGATGACGCCGGAGATGCTGGCGCACATTGGTTACGTGTCGGAGAACCAGGAGATGCCGGAATGGATGACTGTCGAATACCTGCTCGCGTATCTGAAGCCCTTTTATCCCACCTGGGACCCCGCTCGCGCGCGGCAACTGGTCCGGCAGTTCGATTTGCCGCTGGATCGCCCGCTGCGCCAGCTATCGCGCGGCATGCGCATGAAGGCCGCCCTCGCCTCTTCGCTCGCCTATCGCCCGCGTTTGTTAATCATGGATGAGCCGTTCAGCGGTTTGGATCCGATGGTGCGCGAGGATCTCATCCAGGGCCTGCTCGAAAGCGCCGAGGAAACCACCATTCTGGTCTCCTCGCACGATCTGGGCGAAATCGAAAGCTTCGCCAGCCACATCGGTTATCTGGATTCCGGCCGCTTGCAATTCTCCGAGGAGATGGCATCGCTCACCGCACGTTTTCGCGAAGTGGAAGTAATGCTCGATTCCCCGCCCCTGCTCCCGCTGGACCGTCCCTGGCCGGCGCACTGGCTGCGGCCCGAAACCGCGCCGGCGCTAGTCCGCTTCATCGAAACTCATTTCGATCCGCTGCGCACGCCCGACGAGATCCGCGGCGTCTTCGGCGAAGTCCGCGATATCGCCGCGCATCCCATGCCGCTCCGCGCCATCTTTGTCGCCGTGGCGCGCGGCACGGCGCAGGCCAACAAAAAAGCAGCGTGAGGAGATGCACCATGCGCCAGACTTTCCAGCAAGTGCTGCACATTTTTCGCAAAGACATTCGCTACCTCCGCTACGAGATAGCGCTGGTCCTATTCTTGACGGCCGCCTTCGCGATCCTGCACGTTCCCGGATTGCACCTCGCGAACAACTCCTGGCTGGCCGAACTCGCGCTGGGTGCAACTGCGGCATTTCTCGCCGGACGGCTGATTCTAGCTGAGCCCATCCCGGGCGACCGTCAATTCTGGATCACGCGGCCTTATCGCTGGCAAAGCCTGCTCTCCGCAAAACTGCTATTCCTCGCGATGTTCGTGAACCTGCCGCTTTTTCTCGCGCAACTGTTCATCGTCGCGGTCGACGGCTTTCCGCTCGCCGCCAGCCTGCCGGGACTGCTTTGGGAACAAGTCCTGCTCTTTACGTTCTTATCGCTGCCCTTCGCCGCGCTCGCCGCGCTAAATAGCGGTCTGGCGGCCTTTGTTTTTTCCGAACTCATCGTCCTGGCCGTCATCGCAGGCCTGTGGCAGGCGCGCGTAGCTTTTCTGCTCGGTGGAGTGGCCTGGGTGCGCGATACCGTGGCCGCGCTCGCCCTCGCCTCGGTCACGATCCCGGTCCTGTTAGTCCAATATTGCGGCCGCCGCACGATGTTCAGCCGCTGCTTCGCGATCGGCGGAACCTTGCTCGGCGCAGTGCTGTTCGCCGCACTGCCCTGGCCGTTCGCGCTGGGAGTGCAATCGCACTTCTCGGAAGATCCCGCCAGCGCGCGCTCCATTCACGCCGCGCTGGCCGATACGACCGAACAGCCCATCCTCGACCCGCGCACCGGCAAGGCGGGGATGACGTTACGAATTGCGCTCGATGGCGTGCCGGAAGGCGCTGAAGTCCTGCCGGACGCGTTTGTGCTGTCGCTGCGCGCCAGGGATGGTAGCTCGGAGAATTTCGGCGTCGCCGATTGTTCCCAGCTCAGACGCGAAACCAACTCCCCGGAGAAGCCCGCCATTGTGGCCGTGTGCCGGGCCGATTCGCTCTTCTTCCGGGTCGAACGCGGTAAGCACGTGTCCGTTCGCGGATCCCTTTATCTCACCCTCTACGGAAACGAGCGCTCCAAAACCATCCCGCTGACAAATGAGCCCTCCAACGCGCTCGACGGCTTGCAGTGCTACACCGGCGTGGTGGGCGCCGAGTGGGATGTCTACTGCCGGTCGGCATTCCGCTGGCCGTCGCGCCTAATCTACGCCAAACTCGGCCACACCAACGCCAACTCGTTCACCCAGAATGTCTCGTATTCACCGTTTCCCGCCAGCCTGGATATTGAGCCGGTGGAAACCCGCTGGGCCTCGGGATATGCGGCCAGCATGGCGCCCATCGTGCGCGACGTCACCATCATTGCCAAGGAGCCGTTAGCGCACTTCCGCCGTGACTTCGCAGGCGATCTTGAGCTCTACGACGACCGCTGGCTGCCACGCTTCCCGGCTCCGCCGGCTATCCAATAATCGATTACTTCGACGACGTCGTGGCAGCTCCGTCGCGCTTCACGGACTTGCCGTAAACTTCGAACCACGCCACGTCCGCCCATCCGCCCGGGCCATGCCCGCTGCTGGGCATCAAGTCCGCGAATCCGACCTCGTCTACTTTGCTCAAGTCCGGATCCTTCACGAAATTCCCGGTGGTGACCACTTTATCGATTTTCAGCTTCAGCCAGCGCACTTCGGCGATCGAGAACTCGCCATCGTGCCAATCGAGGGTAGAGCCGTCGGTGTGATCGCCCACCAGCCAAGTGCCATCCGCCAGCTTGATTACCGGCCGAACCTTGTGGAAGCCGGAGACCTTGGTCTCCCAACGGATTCGCGCCAGCCCGGTAAGATCGACGTAATTGTCTTTATCGCGCAGCGCGACCGCCACCGGCGAAGTGCACAGCCCGGTCCAAACGTGCGGCGGATTGCTCGGATCGTCGGCGTTGCCGAGCGCCTGGACGTCATTGGCGGAGGGACCATACAGCTTCAGCTCCAGGTTGGCGCTGGAAACCTGATCCTGGGTAGCGCCATGTTCACCCTTGACGGTCTTCCAGGCTTCGCGAAAGAACAAGGGGGAGCGCGCGCCGGTACGTTCCCCAGGCCGCGCAGCGGCGGGCGCGGGCGTGGCCGTTGCCGCCGGTTCCTGGGCCGGCAATTGTGTCAGCGCCGCGCAAACGATGGCGGCGGGAATCAAGCGATTGAGCATTTCATGGCCTCCAGTTTCTCAGGCTGGTTGCCAGTATATCCTAGGCTCGGCGTTCTCGTGTTGACGCTGTTGCTCGCGAGCCTTGTCGATCACCATCCTCCGCACTGCCTCTTCCACGCGCTGGATCGCGGCGCGGCGATAATCCCAGCGCCGGTCCTGATCCGGCGGAAGGATCGTCATCGTCGCGTTGGCTTCAAACAACAGCAGGTCGCCCTGCGCGCTTAAACCGAAATCGATGCCCGCGTAATCCAGGCCGAGCGTGCTCTGGATTTCGGCCAGCGCCGTCATGGCGCGCGCGCCCAGCACGCCCGGCATGTCCTCCAGAAACCTGGCTTCCTCGGCGCGATGCGCGGGATTTTCAGCCATATCGGCGGTAACGTAGTGGATTTTCCAGTTTGACGAAATCGCCAGGTGCAGCGGATACAAGCGCCCCGCGATCATCATCACGCGGTATTTGCGGAAGCCGCCGTCGCGCCCACGCGCGTCCAAAAATTCGATGGCGGCGAGTTCCTCCCCGGGAAGCTCGTCGAGCGCGGCACCCAGTCCATCCGCTGTTTCCACCAGCACGAAGTGCCGGCCGTTGTGAAATCCCGGCGCCCGCAACAACAACGGAAAACGCAACCCGCGCCGCTCCAGCGCTTCCGCGCTCAGCGACTCGCGGGCGAAATTGGCGATCCGCGGCGCGATCACGCCCGGGATCTCGGCCAGCCGCCGCGCGTTCGCCGCGCGACCCGTGCCCAGCACCGCCGCTGGAGCGTTGATCACCGGCGCGAACGTGCGATCCAGCAGCGCGACCGCCCGGTCCAGCGCCTGCCCGCAAAGATCGGCATCGCCGATCGCGTTAAACACCGCCTGGTGCTTCGGCAGCGGCACGTCCGGATCGTACACGTTCGGCAGCACTACGAAGGTCTGAAACACCTTGTCGTCGAGCAAATGCCGGATGGGCACGTCGCCCCGCCGTCCGGACGTGAGCAACAGCACCGTCACCGGCTCGGCTTCGCCGCGATACGGCAGCTCCGTCGGCCGCGAATCCCAATGGCCCGCGCGCTGGTGCTCGGCCGCGGCTTCCTCCTGCCCCAGTTCGGCCAGCAGGTTGCCCAGCCCCTGGTGCGCCTCCGGGAATTGCGGATTGATCGCGAGCGCGGCTTCATAATGTTCCCGTGCCGCGGTCAGATCGCCGGCCTCCAGAAACATGTTGCCCAGGTTGACGTGCGCCATGGGCTCCTCCGGATGCAGCCGGATGGCCTCCGTGTAAGCGCTGCGCGCCGCCGTGCGGTAACCGGTGAAGTACAGCAGCGTGCCCAGGTTGTTCAGAGCGCCCACGTGCTCGGGGCAACGCGTGAGCACATCGAGATAGGCCCGCTTGGCGTCTTCGGTGCGGCCCATCTCGTTCAACAGGCACGCGCGATCGAAGCGCAATGCGATCGACTCAGGATCGAGTTTGAGCTGCGCTTCCACCTCGCACAGGGCCTGAAGGCGCAATTGGGCCGGACCCCAGCTAGCCGTCATACGCCGTCTCCAGTTCGTGATGTTCCGTCGCCTGCGAAGTAATCGCGCGCCCGATCCGCCGCGTCGCATCCACCAGCGTGTCGATATCGCGCCGCTCCGTCCGATGATTCACGATCGCCGCCCGAATCGCGAGATCGCCGTTGATCCGCGTCGTCGAAGGCGCCGCCACGCCCGATTCCTGCAGCTCGACTACGATGCGGGCATTGACACGATCCGCGTCCAGGGCGCGATAGCGGAAACAGACGATATTGAGCGAAACCGGCGCGAGGAGCTCCAGCTCTTTGGATTCGCTAACGCAACGCTCCAGATACCTGGCCAGCTCGCACGTGCGCGCGATGGTCTCACCCAGCACCTGGAGGCCATGCACCTTCAGCGTGAACCAGGTCTTCAGCGCGCGGAACCCGCGCGAAAGATCCGGCCCGAAGTCGCACGGCCAGGGCGATCCCGCGGCCAGCCCGCGTTTCTCGCGTTCCAAATACGCCGCGGGAGTCTGGAATGCCCTGCGATGCAATTCGCCGTCGCGCACCAGCACGAATCCCGCATCGTATGGCACATGCCCCCACTTGTGAAAATCGAAGGCCAGCGAATCGGCCGCTTCGATGCCCGCTAGGCGCGGCGCGATCTCCGGCGCGAGGATCCCCAGCGCTCCGTACGCGCCGTCGACGTGCAGCCACAGGTGTTGGTCGCTTGCGACGTCCGCCAGCTCGTCGAGATCGTCGATCGCGCCGGTGTCCACCGTGCCCGCTGTGCCAACCAGCAGAAACGGAGTGAACCCGGCATTCCGATCCGCTTCGATCATGTTCCGCAGCGCCGCCAGATTCATCCTGTGCCGCGCATCCACCGAAACCAGCCGCAACGCGTCGCTTCCCAGGCCGCAAAAGTCCAGCGCCCGCCGTAGCGATCCGTGCGCGGCCGTGGACGCGTAAGCGGTCAAGCGCTTCTCGCTCGCCCCCACGCCCGACCTTCGGGACGCGAATCCTAACGCCCAATCGCGCGCCACGATCGCGGCGATCAAATTCGCCATCGACGTGCCCGTGACAAACAGCCCGGAAGCCGTTTCTGGAAATCCGAACAGCTCGCGCGTCCACTCGACGATCTGCCGCTCCACTTCGATGGGCGCATGATCCCGCCCGCCCAAGTTCGCGTTCAACCCCGCGGCCAGCATCTCCGCCAGCATGCCCGTGGGATTGCCTCCGCCGTGCACCCAACCCATGAAGCCCGGATGCGTGTTGCCGCTCGAATACGGCAGCACATTTTCGAGAAACTCCGCATGCACTGCGCTCAAGTCCGACGGAGCGACCGGCAGCGGCGCGTGGAATCGCCCGCGCACGGCATCGGGGATCGGCTGCCAAACGGGCCGCTCGCGAATGCGCTCCAGATAATCGAGCATGTCGTCGAGCATCCGGTGCCCTTGCGCGCGGAACGCAGCCCAATCCCGCGGGTCGAGCGTGACGTCTTTACTATCTTCGGGGTGGGCCATCGAGCGTTCGTCTGACGCCCGTATCATCGGCAGAAACGGATGATTCCGTTAGGTTTGGTGAACACTCACTCGTGCCGCAGCGCGGCCATCGGATCCGTTCGCGCCGCGCGCGCGACCGGCATTGACGTCGCTAGCACCGCCGCCAGCGCCAGCACCGCGATACTCCCAGCCAGCGTCGCCGGATCCGCCGCCGTAATTCCGAACAGCAAGCTGCGCAATGCGCGCGCAGAAACCAGCGCTACCGGCGCACCGATCACGAGGCCGGCCACTACGAGCGCCAGGCTCTCGCGCGCGAACAGACCCGCCACATCGCGCCGTTGCGCGCCCACCGCGAACCGGATGCCGATCTCGCGCCGTCGCCGCGCCACCGAATACGCGATCACTCCATACAGCCCGATCCCGGCCAGCAGTGTGGCCAGCGCGGCGAACAGGCTCGAGAGCAGCCCCAGGATCTTCTCGCTGCTCAGGCCGCTCGACACCTGGACGTCCAGCATATGGATCGAATAGACGGGCATGCGCCGGTCGATGCGCTGCACGATCCCCAGCACAGAAGGAATCACGCGCCGCGGATCGCCCGCCGCGCGCACCAGGACCACCAGTCCGGAAGTCTGGCTCTGCTTCTCGGCCAGGAACATCGTCTCGTGCGCACCCTTGCGAAGTTCGTCGCGTTTGTCCGCCACCACCCCGATAATCTCCAGCGGAACGCCGCCTCCCGGCGTGATTTTTGTCCCCAATGGATCGCGTCCATTCAAATAATGCCGTACGAATTTTTCGTTTACGATCGCCACGTACGGTGACTTTGCGGTGTCGCGCGCATCGAAGTCGCGGCCCCGCAGCAGCGGTTGGCCCAAAGTGGCGAAATAATCCGGACTGATGAAGCTGGCTAGCGCGACGTTGTCCTTGGCCGCGTAACCGGGCACGGTGACGGTCATGCTGATCGCCACGTCGGAATTCGGCCCCAGGCTCGCCGCTTTGACGCCCGGAAGCTCGCGCGCCCGCGTCAAAATTTCATCAAGAATCGCGGAGGTTTCCGCGCCCGAATGGCCACTCGTCGCCGGGTCGACACTGAGTGCAATCACGCGATCCGGCTGATAACCCAAATCGATCGTCGCGAGCGAGCGCAACGTTCGCGTGAGCAATCCCCCCGCAAAAACGATCACGAGCGATAGCGCGATCTGAAATACCACCAGACCCGCTCGCACAAACGCCCGCCGCGTGGGCGAGACGCGCGTGGCCTGCCAGGCCGGCGCCCAGCCAAAGAGGACTGCCGTCACAAGACATAGCAACACCGAGAACGCAAGCACGCGCCAGTCGGGTCCTAGATGCAGCGCATAAGCCGCCGAGCGCGCCGTGTTCAGGAATGCGATCAAGGTTTGGCTAATCCAAACGGCAAGCGCGACGCCCACTGCCCCTCCGCCCACCGCCAGCACCAGGCTTTCCACCAATAACTGACGGATCAGCCGCCCGCGTGACGCCCCGATCGCGAGGCGAATCTCGAATTCTTTCGCTCGCGCCTGCGCCCGCGCCAGCAGCAAATTCGCAAGGTTCGCGCAGGCCACCAGCAGCACCAGCGCCGCCACCGCCATGAGCGCTAACACCGGTTGCCCGAATTGCGATCGCATGCGGCTGAATCCCTGGCTCCCGTCTTCCAGAACCAGTTCCCGTTTCCGCCAATCAGGAGATATGCGCTCCAGTTCCTTGGCCGCTTGCTCGCCAGTTACCCCGGGCTTGAGCCGCGCCATCGGCGCCAGCCACGATATCCGGTTGACCCAGTCGCCGCCGAAAGCCGGCATGAAGTCCGCCACGCGCGTGGCCGGCACCGCGAGATCGAAGCGCTGCTCCAAAGTCGCGCCGTAAAAGCCGCGTTCGGTAACGCCCGAAATCCGGTACAAATGGCCGTTCAGGCTGACGCTTCCCCCGATGACGCTCGGATCGCCCGCGAATTGGCTCTGCCAGAACGCGTAGCTCAGCACGCACACGGGGCTTCCCATCGCGTTGCGCACGTCGTCATCATCGAACAGTCTTCCGGCGGCCGCCTTCACTCGAAGAACGCGGAAATATTCGCCGGTAACGATCTCGCCATCAATCCAGCGCGCGCTCGCGCCCTCAGTAAAGCTCACGGGGCGCGTCGCCCACCCGAACAGGCCGTCGAGCGTCGTGGCGCGCTTCGCCACGTCATTAATTGCGGGCAGCGGCCAAACCGCACCGCCGCGATGCCCCTGATCGATCAGCGAGACCGTCACCAGACGCTCGGGCTCCGGTACCGGGAGCTTCTTCAGCAAAATCGCGTTCACGAACGAAAAGATCGCGGTATTTGCGCCAATGCCCAGCGCGAGCGACGCGATCGCAACCGCAGTGAACACCGGGCTGCGCCGCAATCCGCGCCATGCCAGCCGCGCGTCTTGAAACATCCATTCTAGGCGCCGGAAGCTCCAGATCTCGCGGCTCTCTTCGCGCGCCAGTGTGACGTTGCCCAGCAGTCGCGCCGCCCCCTGGCCCGCGTTCGCTTCGAGCAACGCCCGATGCGTCTCGATTTCTTCAGCCAGCTCCCGCTCCAATCGCCCGCGACGGAATAAGATCGCGAATTTGCGGAAGATTCTCGCGCTCATGCCATCTCCAGCACTCTATGAATGGCCGCGATCATCCGCGCGAACTGCTCGCGCTCGATGTTGAGCTGTTTGCGGCCCGCAGCCGTCAGCGTGTAATACCGCGCCCGCCGGTTGTGTTCCGAAGGTCCCCATTCGCCCTTCACCCACCCGTTCAGCAGCAGACGCTGCAGCGCCGGGTACAACGAGCTTTCGCCCACTTGCAGCACGTTATCAGACACTTCTTTTAGCCGCTGGGCGATCCCATAGCCGTGCATGCGGCCCGCGACGAGCGTGCGCAGGATCAATAGATCCAACGTGCCGGGCAATAATTCCGGCGAACTCGTGCGTTCTCCCATCGGTCACGCTCCCATCGACTATCGATGGGAAGTATGACAGAACCCGCGAACCGCGTCAAGGGAAATTGATAATTCTGGGGTCGATCAATCCTGCCGCAGCGCGTCCAGCGGATCCACGCGCGATGCGCGCCGCGCCGGGATATAGCACGCCGCGAGCGCGGCACCGATCAAGGCGAGCCCCACCGCGATGAACGTCACCGGATCGCTCGCCCGCACTCCGTACAGTAGATGCGAAAAGCTTGGCAACATCTGCACCAGCACGAATGCGGCCACGGTCCCGATCGCCACGCCCGCAATTGCCAGCCGTAGCCCGTGGCCGAGCACCAATCGCAAAACATCGGGCCGCACCGCCCCCAGCGCCATCCGAATGCCGATCTCGCGCACCCGCTGCGCCGTCGCATACGAGATCACGCCGTAAATTCCCACGCAAGCAAGCGCCAACGCGAGCCCGGCGAAGGCTCCCAGCAGCAGCATGGGGAAGCGATGGCCCGCCATCGATCCCGCCTCCAGCGCCTGCATCGTGTTGACGTTGTAAACCGGCTGATCGGCGCCGCCTGCTAAAACCGCGCTCCGGATCGCGGGCATCACCGCCGCCGCCGGAAGCCGCGTTCGCAGCATCACTGCCACCTGATCGCGAAAGATGGATATGGCTTCGTCCGGGAGTTGATAGACGGAGTAGTAAATCTGCGGCTTCTCGCGCGCCGCGCCATCCAACCCGTACTGCTCCACATGCCCCACCACTCCCACCACGCGCGCAAAAACGTTTTTTCGCAGGCCCCAAGTGGGAATTGTGATTGACTGGTCCAGAGGATCGCGACGCGGAAAATACGTGCGCGCGAGCAAATCGTCAATCAGCACCACGAGCTCGGAATGCACATCGTCGCTCGCCGCCGGCGCCCGCCCGTGCAGCAGCGGAATGTGCATGGTTCGCAAGTAATCGGGACCAATCGGATAGTAAATCGCGCGCGGAATCTCGGTCAACGCCGCGGGCTGCCGCGCGCCGATCCAGAACGGCCCCGAGTTGTCGTGCAGGCTCAGCGGGACCAAGCCGGTGATATCCGCGCTCTCGACCCCGGGCACCTGCCGGATGCGCCCGATCAATCGCTGATACCCCAGCCGCACTTTCCCGGCCGTATCCAAAGATGGCGAAAGCCCCACTTGCAAGCTCAGCAGATCTCGCGCATCAAATCCCGGATCGACATTCCACAAATGCCGGATGCTGCGATACAACAGACTGCCGCCCGCCAGTAGCACCACTGCCAGCGCTACCTGGCCGGTCACCAGCGCGCCTTGCGTTCTATGATGGCCGCGCGAGCCGCGGCTTCCATCCTTCAGTCCCATGTGCACATCGGTCTTCGAAGTCTTGAGCGCCGGCAAAAGCCCGAACCCGATCCCGGAAACCAGCGAAACGCCCAGCGTGAACAACAGCACCGGAAGATTGATTGCGACTTCATTGATGCGCGGCAGATTCGGCATCGCTACACGCAGCGCCCAAATGCCCCATACCGCAATTGCGATTCCGAGCGTCCCGCCGATCAACGCCAGCAGCGCGCTCTCGGCGACCAACTGACGAACGATCTGCAATCGGCCCGCCCCCAATGCCAGCCGCACCGCAAACTCACGCGTCCGCCCCGCCGCCCGCGCCAACAGCAGATTGACCACGTTCGCGCACGCGATCAGCAGCACGAGCGCCACCGCGCCCAGCAGCAATACCAGCGTCCCGCTCACGTCACCGATCCAGAATCGCTTCAACGGCTGGATGTAGGTTCCCAGGCTCCGATCTGTCCCCGGATGAAGCCGGTCGATGCGCTCCTGCACTGTGTCCAGTTCAGCCAGCGCCTGCCCGATGCTCACGCCCGCCCTCAGGCGCCCGATCGATAGAATGTCGTGAAACGTGCGGTCGCTGCGAATCAGCGGATCGCCGCGCCCGATCGGCGTGAAAACATCGGTGCGCGTATCGCCAATGTGAAAACCCGCCGGGAGCACGCCCACAATCGTATAGCCCCCACCGTTCAGCGTGATCGATCCGCCCAGCGCCCCGGCGCTCCCGCCAAAACGATCGCGCCACAATTCGTGGCTAATCACCGCCGCCGGAGCGCCGCCTGTGCGATCTTCCTCCGCCGAAATCTCGCGGCCCAGCGCCAGCTTTACGCCCAGCGTACGAAAGAACGTTGAGGACACCTCCATTCCTTCCAAGTGCTCCGCCTCGCCCGGGCGCGAGAGGTCGAACCCCAGGGATTTGAACGCCGCCATGCTCTCGAACAATCGCGACCCGCGCTGCCAATCGAGAAAATCGAGATACGACGTCATCGTCGGGTACCCGAGCGCGCGATTGTACAGCGCTACCAGCGCCAGCCGGTCGGAATCGGGATACGGCAGCGGCGACAACACCACGCCCTCCAGCACGCTGAAAATCGCCGTAGTCGCTCCGATGCCGAGCGCCAGCGTGACGATCGCAACCATCGCAAAACCGGGGTTGCGCCGCAGTTGCCGCAAGCTGTATCGAATTGCTGGCATGCGCCGAATGCTACCGGCGCACCGGCGGACGCAGCGCGATACGCCGCAGCAGAATCAAATGCACGCGCTCGCGCGTCATCACGATCCGGCAGCCCAGCGGATTCGGCCCGGCGGCGCAGGTGTTGTTGCGAACCTGAATCCACGCGGTGGCATCCGGAGAGATCATCCAGGCCGTGGCGTTGGTGGCGTGATTGGTCTGTTCCAAATAGTAAGCGGCAATCAGGTCCATGTCCGCGGCATCGGCGTTCATCTGCTGGCAGACGTTCGGTGGAGGGGGAAGCGCGCCCGGCGGAATCGCCCCAGCCGGAGGCATGCAGTAATCCTCGTCGTGCTCCAACAGGATTTTCCGCTTGTTGCCCGTCAGGAAATATCGCGTCACCACCAACGGCACTCGCGATTGCGCCGACCACTGCCACAAGTCCTCGGCGAACGCCTCTGGAAGCTGGCTCATGGCGAGCGTGTCTTCCTTCACTTGTTTCGAAAAAATGTTCAGCGCGGGCGTCGGCTCGCCATTGGTCGGACGGAAATAAAACCCGCCCAGCGCGATGCCATCCTGCATGTCGAGCCAGACGAATCCCCGCCCGCCCAAATACGGCCCCATCCGCCCCGCCACGATGACGTATCTGCCGTCGCGGATTCGCACTGGGAGCGGCGATCCTTTGATCACTTTGTCGACGGCGTCGGAAAGCGGCATGTCCCAGCCGTAATGAAACGTGCAGTCCGGCAGCACGCTGCGCAATAATTTCCGGAATTGTTTGTTGTTAATCAAGTCGTTGGATGGCGCGCCGTCGAATTGATTCAAGAATTGGAGTTGATCGCGCGGGATGGGATTCTGAAAAAGCGCTGGATTGTATTTCGACGCCGGGACCGGCGCTTGGGTTGGTTGCGGCGCCGGGGGTGGTTGAGGAACCTGTGGCGCCTGCGGCAGAAGGACGCCAGCGGATGCCGCCAGCCAGGCGGTCAAGGCCAAAGTGCGCGAGACCATCGGGAATCTCCTTTCCCGGGCACCGATGCTTTGAATTATAACCCGCTTTTATCGCCCCAAGTTCCGGCGCCGCACCGAAAAAGGCTCGCGGCCTGCCATCTCCCGCGCCAGCCGCAAGAATCGCTCATCACCTCTCCGGCGCCACAGCCCGTGAAGTTCACCGAGGGATTGAACCGTCCAGAAACGCGAGTTAACGATCAGGGCCCGGGGGTTCGTAACATATTTGGCCGATTCGCCGCGCAGCGCCTGTATTGTGCTTTCGAGCGAATTCCCCGCATCGACACTGTCTACAATCCGTCGTGCGATTTCCCGCTCCTTGGCGACGTATCCGCAGAAGTGCTCCGCAAAGCTGCTCTCATTGGGGCCATAGAGGCTACCGTCCGACAAAATGACAGCATCGAGCGAAATGCGCATTTGCTTCACCGCCGCCGGAGGGTACTTCTCCTCCAGACTTTTCCGGCGATCCGGCACCCAGTATGGGTCGTCGTCATCCGAGCGAGAGAAGACCGCGCATAAAGCCTTCACCCGCCGATCGCCGGGACGCAGCGGGTCGTTGAGCATACTTCGCGCCGTCGTTTGGCTCAGAACCGCCGTGGGATTCTCGTTGTGGCAAAATATTTTTCCCGCGCCACGAATCGCACCGGCGATGTCATAACTCACGCAGTACGCCACCACTGTCTCCGCCGACGGATTGGTCTCTAGGAACAGGTACGGCTTCAGCGTGAGCGCCGCTTCCGCGGTCCTAGCCGGCAGCAATTCGCGCACGATCTCGTCGAAGCCTTCCGCATCGCGCGTCAAAATCCGCACGTACTCGGGGTCCGCCAGCGCCACTTCAATCGGAAAACTCGCACCCACGCGCCCATCGTACCGCGCCCATTCCACCGCATATCGATATATACTTCCCTCCAGCAAGGAGGCGCGAGCATGCGGAGATTCATCGTTTTGTATTTGGCCGTGGGTGCGGCCTTGGCAAGCGCGCAATCGAATTCGACAGTCAAAATCAAGCCCGATGACATCGGCGGTACTGTCATTAGCCCCAAAGGCGGCGAGCCCGGCGTCTGGGTCATCGCCGAAACCACCGATCTCGGTACCCGCTTTATAAAAGAGGTTGTCACCGACGACCGCGGCCGCTACCTCATCCCCGACTTGCCCACAGCCAAATACATGGTGTGGGCGCGCGGTTATGGACTGGTCGATTCGCCCAAAATCGAGACCGAGCCGGGTAAACTAGTTGACCTCAAGCCCACGGTCGCGCCCGACCGCAAGACCGCCGCGCAACTCTATCCCGGCAATTACTGGTACGCGATGCTTAAGGTGCCCGCCAAGAGCGATTTCCCCGGCACCGGCCCAACCGGCAACGGCATCTCGCCCAACATCCAAACCCAGGGCCAGTGGATTCACCTCATCAAAACCGATAGCTGCGAATCCTGCCATCAGCTCGGTAACCAATACACCCGCACGATCCCCGAGTTGTTCGCAAATCTCGACTCGCCCGCGAAATCCTGGATACGCCGCGTCCAGTCCGGACAAGCCGGCAATGCGATGGTCGGCGGATTGAGTCAGCTAGGCGTCGAGCGCGCCACCGCCGAGTTCGGCGATTGGACCACGCGCATCGCCCATGGCGAGCTTCCCGCCGGTACGCCGCCGCGGCCGCAGGGCATGGAGCGCAACATCGTCATCACGCAATGGGACTGGGCCGATCCCACCGCCTACCTGCACGACGAAATCTCCACCGACAAGCGCGATCCCACCGTGAACGCCCGCGGTCTCATCTACGGATCGCCCGAAGAAAGCCGCGACTATCTTCCGGTGCTCGACCCCGTGCACAATACCATCGCGCGCGTGAAGACGCCCTATCGCGACGCCGACACTCCCGGCCAACCCAAGCCGAACCAGCCCTCTGCGTTCTGGGGCGACGAAGCGATCTGGGACAGCCACACCACGGTGCACAATCCGATGTTCGACCGCCAGGGCCGGCTCTGGTACACCTCGCGCATCCGCGCCAACAACGATCCCGATTTCTGCAAAGCCGGCTCCAGCCAGCCCTCGGCGAAGCTCACGCCGCTCGATCGCTCGGGCCGCCAGTTGGCGGTCTACGATCCGAAAACCAAGAAAACCGAGCTCATCGACACCTGCTACAGCACGCATCATCTGCTGTTCGCCGAGGACGCCGACAACACGTTGTGGACCTCCAGCGGCGGGGGCGGCGGCGTGGTGGGCTGGCTGAACACGAAAATCTGGGACGAAACCCACGACGCCGCGAAAGCGCAAGGCTGGACTGCGTTGGTTCTCGACACCAACGGCAACGGCAAGCGCGACGCTTATTCCGAAGGCGAGCAGCGCGTCCTCACCGCGCCTAGCGGCGAAAGCCTGGGCACCTCGCGCGTCAACACCGCGCCCGCCGATCCCACCAAGGATACGCGTCTAAACGCTGCGTTCTACGGCTTGGCCATCGGCTCCGACGGCTCGATCTGGGGAAGCGTGCTCGGCTTCCCGGGCGGCATCGTTCGCCTCACGCCCGGTCCGAACCCGCCCGAAACCACGCTCGCTGAATATTACGAAGTGCCATGGAACAATCCCAAAGCGAAGGTATGGGGCTATTCGCCGCGCGGCATGGATATCGATCGCAACAACGTCGCCTGGGTCGCCCTCGGCAGCGGTCACCTCGCCAGCTTCGACCGGCGCAAGTGCAAAGGCCCGCTCAATGGTCCCACCGCTACCGGCCAGCACTGCCCCGAAGGCTGGACGCTGTATCAAACTCCCGGTCCCAACTTCCAAAACGTCACCGATTCGGGCAGCGCCGATTCGCACTATTACGACTGGGTGGACCAGTGGGACACGCTCGGCCTCGGCAAGAATACGCCCATCGTCACCGGCAACGGCTCGGATTCGCTCATCGCGCTGGTGAACGGCAAATGGGTGGTCATGCGCGTGCCCTACCCGCTCGGCTTCTTCGCCAAAGGCATGGACGGCCGCATTGACGATCCTAGCGCCGGCTGGAAAGGCCGCGGCGTCTGGACCACCTGGGGCACTCGCACGCCGTTCCACAGCGAAACCGGCAAGGGCACGTATCCGAAGGTGGTGCATTTCCAGTTCCGCCCGAACCCGCTCGCGGATTAGCGTACAACAGAGACAAGCTAACCGAGTCTTCGGGAACCATACATGAGGCTTGATTGCGGTCCTGCGAGTTTGAGACAACGGTTACGCATCGATTGGTGCTTGCACCCAAGCCGGCTAAGCAGTCGGAATTGATGTCATCGCCGTTGCGATGAATCTTTAATTGTCGATTAAGGAGTACGCATGGAAGGAGCTAAATTATCTCCTCCAGTATCCGCACCCGCAGTTTCGCTTACCGATAAGGTTCAACTGACGTTCAAACAGCTCTCGCAAGCTGCCACGGACCTTAACGCGGCTTCCGACGATCTCGCCAGGCCGATCGTGGCTTGCGAATCGGTCCTGAAGAAGTTGAATCTTGGCCTCTCCGCCTGGGTCGAGATAAGTTCGGGCGGTAGTTCCCCTCTCTTTTGGGATCGGAGCATCGGCTATACGAGGTTGAGCGATCGATGGGCAATCGCGATAAGGACAAGAGAGGGCCAGGAGGATGCCCATGATGATGACCAGATCGAGGTTGAGATGTGGGCATTCAACGACGCACCCCGTTGGATGAGGATTGAGGCGATATCGAAACTCCCGGACCTGCTGGAAGCGCTGCTTAAGCAGGCCCTGGATATGACCCAAAAGATCAGGAAAAAGACAGTCCAGGCGAATGAGCTGATCGAGGCGATTTCACGTATCGCCGAAAACGCCGCCGTGGCGAACGGGAAGTGAACTCCATGCAGACCTCGCTGAAGGATATTTCTGACACCATTGTTCAAATCTTCGATATTCTTGATCTGCTTATCTATCGGCCTATGCTCTTGGGGCTGGCGTTAATCGGAGCTTACGCCCTAATTCGTGGACACCTGCCATGACCAATTCCACCGGCGAATTCGAAAATGCACCACGGACCTATAATGAAATAGGAGCCCATGGAGACAATCACGGTCGAATCCATTCCTATTACGGTCGGCCAGGAAGAAGACGGCCGCTGGTGGGCTGACATCGAATCCATGCCGGGCGTGATGGCGTACGGCGCTACCCGTGAAACAGCCATCGCTGCCGTTAGAGCACTCGCGTTGCGCGTGGTCGCCGATTGCATCGAACACGGCGAGGAGATTCCCGAGCCGTTCACCAAAGTTTTTTCAGTGGCATGAGCCGCTGGAAATCCGTCAAGGCGAAACAACTCCTGTCTGCCCTGTTACGAATCGGATGGGAGATCGCTTGGCAGAAGGGTTCTATCGTCGCCTCAAGAGATCGGGCTCGGCGAACTATACGTTTGCTTTTCACGACAACGAAGAAATCGGCCCTGCGCTACTCGCGCAAATCGCCAAGAAAACCGGCTTGCAACCGGACGATCTCTAGCGAAGCAGACTCTTGACGCGACCAGGACACGAAGCCGGCGTCACTTCCCTTCCACCGAAAACGCCAGCAGCACGTTGCCCGGCATCCCGCCCCATTGCCCGTAGCCCGAATTGACGAACACCATCCCGTTCACCACCGCCGGTCCGGCCGCATCGAGCGACCCTCCGTGCGCGGGCTTGCCGTTCACCGTCTCAAACTCGCGCGCGGTATCGGCATCCCAGAGCACTTCACCCGTCGAAGCCGAATACGCGCGCAGGTGCCCATCCACCGATCCCGAAAAAACCACGCCCGGGATCGCAGTCACCGCGGCCGATTGCGCGGGCGAGCAATCTGTCCGGCCGTCGGCGCACGGCAGCACTTTGGCGCTCCACACCATCTTGCCGGTGGCGAGATCGATCGCGTGCAATCCCCCGCCCTTCTTTGGATCCAGCACCAACCGAAAGCCTCCCGGCGCCTTCGCATCCGCTACCCCGCCAATCACCAGATCCGAAATCGCCACGTACACGTTCTTCCCGTCCGCCGCCGAACCCCATTGGCTCCCGCCCAACGAACTGCCCGCGCCCGCGCGCGTTTGCCAAAGAATCTCGCCCTTCGCATCCGGATCCACCGCGTGCACCATCCCCGACTTTTGTCCGATCACCAGCGCCCGCTTGCCGCCGCCCAAACTCACCAAAATCGGAGGTTGTCCAAAATCAAAATCCGGCCCTTTTGATTCAGGACAGTTCCCCGGAACCGGGATCGAGCAGCCGGTGTTGAATGCATCATTCGCGGTCAGTTGTTTCGACCATAGCAGCGCGCCGGTCTTCAAATCCATTGCCAGGATCGCATCGCTCGTCGCCGTGGGCGGATCGGAATAATTGTCGCTCGTCGCAACATAAAGGACGCCCAGCTTCTCATCGATCGTCGGGCTCGACCATATGCTCGCCCCCGAAGGCCCGAACTCCTGCGTCCCGGCCGGGCTTTTGCCCGTCGGCTTCGGCGCATCCGCGATCGTGAATGTCTGCCACAGCTTCTTGCCCGTCCCCGCATCCAGCGCCACCACGCTCCCGCGAAACGTGCAGCACTGCGCTTTGGGATCGCCGCCTAGCGCTTCTTCGAACGACGCGATGGGCTGATACACCACGCCCTTGTAATATCGTGCCGTCCCTGTAATCGTGCTCGCGAAATGATCCACCGGCCGGATGTTCCAGATCAAAGCTCCGGTCTGCGCGTTCAGCGCATACATGGTTGCGCTCGCATCGCCGAAGAACACCGCCGGCGCCCCGTTCGCCTCGCCGATGGTCACACCGGATCGAATTCCGCCCGGCGCCGCCTGAAATCCCCAGCGCGTGCA
>JASHQT010000065.1 GCA_030039005.1 Bryobacteraceae bacterium | reverse complement strand
GACGTTCCGTCGCCGAGCGGCTTCCCGTCGCGGCGGCTGAGATCGTGGCGGACGAAGTGCGGGTACACATCGGCATATGGATATGTGTGCGTAATGTGAAACCCCACCCAGGTGTCAGCCTGGTTGTACCGGCCTCCGTCGATGGCAATGTCATACACGGTGACAATGGCCCCGCCCTGCCCGTCCTCGACCTGTTCGAGCCGCCGGTCGGGAAATGCCGCGGCTATCTCCCGGACGGCTCCTTCCACTTCCGGCGTCATCGCCCCTCCTTATGAGTTGTCGTCGTCGGCGATGGCGTGGAAACGGCTTTCGTCCGTAATATGGACCTCTTCGCCGTCCGCGATCTGCTGGTTGGGATGGTGATGGCGCACCAGATAGAGAAGGAAATCCAGCTCGATCTTGACGTGCTGCGCGATCGCCGCTTCCTTGATCTGGAGTCCCGTATGCCGGTCGCCTTTCAGCTCCACCGGGCGGTCGTTGACGTGAATGCGCACCTCGTCCGGGTGCCGCCCCGGATGCGGGTGATGATGAACGGTGCCTTCCGGCGCCTGGAGATTGGGTTCCATGATTGCCTCCCGATTGCGAAATCGATCTGTAATTGCTAAACTCGAATCACAGGATCATAATTGCACATCAGACGTGCAATTGCAAGTTAGCAATTTCGGGAGACGGAATGGCAGATAACTTCGACGTGGAAGCGTTCCATGCGGCACTCGACAGCCAGCGTCTGGCTACGGGCATGACCTGGAAGGAGGTCGCCGAAGAGGCCGGTGTCAGCGCATCCACACTCACGCGGATGGCGCAGGGAAAGCGCCCCGATGTGGACGGACTGGCCGCGCTTCTCAAATGGTCCGGATTGCAGGCGGAAATGTTCATCCGCAAGCAGAAGGGCGACGCCAAGAAAACCGCCGAGCCACTGGCGCAGATCACGGCCGTCCTGCGCGCCGACAAGAGCCTCAGCAAGGAGAGCGCCGAGGCGATCGAACAGATCCTGAAGGCCGCCTATAAACGTTTCCGGGAGAAAGAGCCGTGAGCCTGAGACGCGGATTCAAAGCCAGCGCCAATCGTATTTCTGTCCGCCTCCGCCGCGGCCAGGGACTGCCGGCGCACGCGCCGATCGATCTCGCGGTTGTGGCCGCAAGGCTACAAATCGAGATCGTGCCGCTCAGTTCCTTCGAAGCCGCGTTTCCGAAGGCCGTCCGTCAGCTTGTCCATCTCGACAACGGCGCTTTTTCGGCTGCGACACTTCCCATCGATGATTTCAAACGCATCATTGTCCACAATGACTCCCATCACTGCCACCGTCAGCGCAACAACATTTCCCACGAACTCGCGCATGTGCTGCTCGGGCACCCCTTCACGCTGCCCATCGACGCCTCGGGTTGCCGGAACGTCGACCGCGATCTGGAAGACGAGGCCAGTTGGCTCGGCGCGACGATCCTGATCTCGAACGAGGCCGCGTTCCACATCGTCCACCGCGCGCTCGACACCGAAACCGCCTGCCAGATCTATGGTGTGAGCCAGCCCCTGCTCCGCATGCGCATCAACGCGAGCGGCGCGATGATCCGAATCCAGCGCTCAGTTCACTAAGGCAACTTCACCAGAACGCAGGGTGAAGGATCGTCTTCATCTAAGGAACCAACAAAAGCCGACAATGACGGGCCGAGAGTTCAAACTTGTCGCGCCGGACGGCCTACCATGCCGGTCGGAGCGAAGCGCCATCGTTTGATATCGTCGTGCCACACAATGCGCCCGAGCACGCGAATGTGAGCGACGTTCTCGGCACGATCGAGGGTGATCTCGGCAATCTTGCGCAGGTCCACTGTTACGATGTCGTGATTGGATCCCTTCTGGAATTCGACCTCGTCATCGCGAATGTAGTTGATGTGAAAATTCGGGTACGGGTCGGGATCTTTGGGCGAAAGCAGAATTTTCATTCCGCGCAGCTTATCGAGTTCCGTACGCAAGCAATTCAGCCGATGATCCTTCAATTCCGCTGATGGCATTTCCTGAGAGCAGCCGGGACAGCGTGCGAGCGCGGGCCTGCCGGGACCGGCGCGCCGGATCATTCTTAGACGCGCGTTCCGCCGACCGGCCGCCAGCCGGAGGATTGCGTCAGGCAGTTCCGACGCGACTTCGGCGGCGTTGCGCACCGATGCGCACTGAGGGCATTTATATGTGAAGAACTCTTGATGTTGCTCCATGCCATAATTAAACAGCAGCTCAATAGTTCTTGTCAATATTAAACTACAGCAGTTTATAGGGAGACTCTAACCTATTGCTATATATAGGCTTGAGCTGTGATCGGCCCCAGAAACTTGTCGAGACGGGCCTGCGTAAACGCGCGGAAGCGTTATCACAGCCCCGCTAGAACCGGAGCCACATCCATTAAAGAATGAACTACCCGAGCGTTGTATCGGGCGGCGACGCCACAGCGGTTGGACAAGTGGGCCCACAGTTTTTCCGTCACGACCATATCGCAGTACGGAATCGCGGCGGTCATGGCTGAAATATCGTAAACGTCGTTCCCCTGTAACTCCCGGCTCCATTGCTGCTCGACCTCAACCGACAGGCATCGTTCAACGTCCCAACACGGCACCAGATCAATGAGCGAAGCAATCTTCTCATCCGGCAGCGCCCGAAGATCCGCAAATGTTTTCCCCATCGAGCCAAGCGCGGCGCCGATCTTGTCTTGGACTTCAAGAAAAAGCTGGGCCGAGTACGCACGAAAACGAATGTCCGCCGGTTCGGTCTGAGTCAGGGCGACGGCGGCTTCGGATTCGGTCGGTCAATTCATCATTTGATGTCCGCATGCGTACCACGGCCGCCCGCCGGATACTTTCGTCATTCAGCCCCACGTAGCTCAGCAAGGCATTGACCGGACCGATTGACGACGAGATCGCGGCCAGCTCGTCAGCGGGAATCGACATCACGGTCGACAGATACGAGGCGTCGCCGAATGCCCAAAAGAAATCCTGGGAGAAGGCGTCGAAGGACGGCTCGGACCCGTCAATCGGCAGCAGAAGCCTCCGCAATGCCGAACTCAGTTCATACGAAACACGCGCTTGCCGGCTCGCTATGAACCAGCCGCCGCTGTATGTTGCGAACACAGATGCCAGCCGGAGCCGTCGCTCCCGGTCGCCTATCCTGTACGCCTCCATGAGATGTATCTCGCTAATCGGGAATCGCACTCGGCCAGCCGCGACCGCGGCCCGTAGGATGTCGGCGTTCTCTTTGTCTATGGGCTTCGCGTCCGCGCGGTACAGCGCCTTCGATAATTCGATCCACTTGTTCTGATCGAGATAAACGGTGAGCACGAGATCAAATACCTGCAGTTCGCAGCTGGTCCCCGGTCGGTGATCGTGGTGGCATGGCGTCGACGTGCGGAAATCCCCCTTCGTCGCTCATAAGGGGCACAAGACCGTGACTGGTCAGCCACGATTTTATCGAGGCCCGAAGGTCCCGCAGTTCATAGCATGTCGAACTCACGAAAACGTGCAATGCGTACCCATAATGCGCCTATGTCGGCAGAATTGGCCATGGGCGATCGGCATCGATATCGGGGTGCCGGAACTCAGATTCGGCCGCTCCATGGTCATCCCGAATCTCGTCGATCGCAGTAAGGCATGCTGCGGCAAGCTGTGCCTCTGCCGGATCGCCAACCGTCATTCCGAAAAGCTCCTTGCGCAAGTCCTGAACCCCGCGGCTGAACACCTCGCTCGCCCCGGCCCAGGTCGCCGAGGGCCTCGTGCCCTCCGCAACATTGCGGATAGCAGAGGCCAGCGCCCCAGGAAATGCCTTAGGTTGCCGCGCGTGGCCGCGGACGAGAACCAATACGCCATCCTTTTCGCCGATCTCGGAAATCGTTCGTTCGAACAGCGCCCCCTGCGCATTTCCCGCATTGCTCTCGTATTCTTGATAGAGCTGGGTCTTCAGGCCGGGATCGGCTAGAACCCCAGCCGCCAATTTCTGTGACAGCGCCCAGTTGTCGATGCCACCGGGCTTAACGGGATACGCCCCATCACGGATGAATTCGAGGAGAGTTCGTGCCATCACGGAAATGCCTCTCAGTTCTAACGCGCGGAGCCAGTCGTGTTCGGCCAGGAAGCGCGCATCCTTACGGGCTAAGGTTATGAGAACATCGAGAGCCTCCGACGAGGGTGCGTATCCAAGCGCCGCCAGCAGCCCGCGCAACCGCCACGGATACGGTTTCAACGGTTCCAGTAATTCCAAGGTCTCGATTGTCGCGGCTGGCTTATCACTGAAAGGCATCAGCATCAGCCACTGCTCCCATTCCCACCAACTCTGATCCGACAGCATCCACTGTTTCGTCTTCGAATCTTCCAGCAAAGCCTTGATGGCATCGAGGATCATCTCAGATGCGATGACCTCCCCGGCCAGCACAAGAACAGTCAGCAGTTTTTGCCTGACGCGCGAGGGCTGGGAGAGCCTCAACAAAGCGTCAATCGTATTGTCCTCGTCGCCATAAGGCATGGTGAATGCGACGCACGCCAGTTGAACTGCGTGCGCATGTGCTTCCTCGTCAGACCCAGGCCCGATGAGGTCGTTAACCACGGCGATGATATCTGTGGCGAAGGACTTTGGGTCTGATACCGCCCCGTGCTTCAGCCGGTCCGCCCGACGGGCGCGCACGCGGGAGAAATCCGGCTGTGGAACAAATCTCTTGTCCGCGGACGGCTGCTGGCCGCGTTGCCATATGTCTTCCAGTACCTGCGCGGCCGCCACACCAAAACCGCAGTATCCCCGGTCGGCCAGATACGATTTCATCAGCGTCACGACCGCATGATTGCCGATTGCGGCAAAGGCGCGGCGATACTGCAGGGTCCAGGACATTTGGGCGTCGGAGTGCATTCGCACGCCTTTTTTGAGGGCCGCGACGAATTCTTCGCGGACGACGTGCCAGCGTTTCAAGTCCTCCGCCAGCATTTCTCCAAGAACGGGCACAAATTCCGGGGCGGCCAGCCGGCCCATCACAGTCGCGACGTTCGCAAGTTGTGAACGGGTGGAACTCGAAGTTCCCATGAGACGTTTCGCCCAGCGCATCGCCAATTCAATGACTTGTCCATGCAATGGCTCCGGAAACCGCAGCAACGGCTGCTCGATCGGATCGCTGTGGCGCGAAAGCACGTCGGCGAAAAGGCCGATCTCGCGCGGCGTATCTGTCGCGGATCTGGCGACCAGAGCCTTACCGAGAGACGTGAGGCTCGCATTGGCAATTCTCTCCGTGAGCTCCTGGTACCGGTGCCGCACGGCCTCAGTTGCTGCCTGCTCGATGTCCGTGACCGCCGCGTGGACTGGTATCAGCAAATCGATCAACTTGCCCACAGTCTGCGGTCCGGCGATGGCGGCCGCGGTTCGCGTTATCTTCCTTGAACTATCCCCGCCAAGCACGATCTCGACAAGTGGCCCTTCGTCAATGGC
>JASHQT010000528.1 GCA_030039005.1 Bryobacteraceae bacterium | reverse complement strand
GAGCGCGTCTACAGGAGGGGGGCGCAAGCCCTCCTCTATAAAGGAGTGATTTCGTGAAAAAACAGGTTCTCTGGATCCTTTCGATCGCGGCCGCCGGCGTAATGGCAGCCTCGGCAGCCGTCACCATCAATGCGGCCGGCGCCACCTTCCCCGCCCCGATCTATCAGAAGTGGTTCGAGGAGTTTCGCAAGGCTCACGCCGACATTCAGATCAATTATCAGTCCATCGGATCGGGCGGCGGCATCCGGCAGTTGACGGAGGGGACTGTTGACTTCGGGGCATCCGACATGCCGATGACCGACGAGCAGCTATCGAAGATTACGAAGTTCAAAGTACTGCATTTCCCCACCGTGCTGGGCGGTGTCGTTGCTACCTACGATCTCCCCGGGGCAGGAAGCCTCAAATTCTCCGGCGCCACACTAGCTGGCATATATCTCGGCACGATCACCAAGTGGAACGATCCCGCCATCGCCAAGGACAATCCCGGCGTGAAGCTTCCGAACGACGACATTACCGTGGTGCATCGCTCCGACGGCAGTGGCACCACGTTCGTTTGGACCGACTACCTCTCCAAGGTCAGCTCCACGTGGAAGAGCAAGGTCGGCGCCAACACTTCCGTTAGCTGGCCGGTTGGGCTGGGCGGCAAAGGGAACGAAGGCGTAGCTGGACTGGTCAAGCAGACGCCCGGCTCGATTGGATACGTGGAATTGATCTACGCCGTCCAGAACCATATGGAGTACGCCGCGGTGAAGAACGCCGCCGGCAATTTCGTCAAGGCGGACTTCAACAGCATATCCGAGGCTGCCGCGGGCGCCGCCAAGGACATGCCGGCCGATTTCCGCGTCTCCATCACCAACGCTCCCGGCAAAGGCGCGTATCCGATTTCCAGCTTCACTTGGATGCTCATCCCGGCCACCATTCCGGATGGGACCAAAAAAACCGACATCGTCAACTTCCTCAACTGGATGCTGACTACCGGCCAAGGCGAGGCCGAGGGCTTGAGCTATGCGCCTCTTCCCAAGGCCGTAGTCGCCAAGGAGCAGAAGCAGCTCGCTCTGATAAAGTAAGAAGTCCAAGATGGGAACCGTTGCCGTCACCGCGCCCCCGCAATCGCGTCCTGCCGGGCTCGCAAAATTATGGCGGGACGCGGATCAAATCACGCACCTGATTACGCTGCTGTTTGCCGCCAGCGTATTTCTGGTCACCATTTTCCTGGTGTACGAGCTCTGGATTCACTCCGCACCCTCACGGGCGAAGTTTGGCTGGGGTTTCCTGACAGGCCGTACTTGGGATCCGGTCGCCGTGGAGTTCGGCGCACTGCCCTTCATCTATGGGACCGTGCTGACCTCGGTGATCGCGTTGTTGATTTCCGTTCCGCTCGGCGTCGGATCGGCCATTTTTCTCTCCGAATTGGCGCCTCCCACCTTTTCCAATATCTGCACGTTCCTGGTCGAACTGCTGGCCGCAGTGCCCAGCGTGATTCTCGGCCTCCTGGCCATCTTCACGCTCGTGCCTCTGATGCGCTCCCATATCGAGCCATTCCTGAAACACACTCTAGGTTTCCTACCTTTGTTCCAAGGACCGGCGTCCGGCCTCGGATATCTCACGGCGAGCGCGATCCTGGCGATCATGACGTTCCCCTTCATCATCTCTATCTCGCGCGAGGCTCTCCTGGCCGTTCCCCGCGAACAGCGCGAGGCCGCGCTGGCGTTGGGCGCCACGAAATGGGAATCCACCTGGCAGGTGGTGGTCCCCTTTGCGCGGCTGGGAATCATCGGATCGATCTTCCTGGCGCTGGCCCGCGCCTTGGGCGAAACGATGGCGGTCACCATGGTGATCGGAAACGACCCTGCGATTCACACATCGCTTTTTGCGCCCGGCTACACGATCGCCGCCGAGATCGCCAACGATTTCAGCGAGGCCACCGGCGACGTCTTCTTGAGCTCTCTAGTCGAGCTCGGCCTGGTTTTGTTTGCCGTGACCATGGTGCTCAACGCAGCCGCTCAGTTGCTGATCCTCGTTACCACGAGGAAGGGATCGAAGAGGGACTAATGGACCGGATGCGGCGCCGCAACCTGGTAAACGGCTTGATGCTCACGTTGACAGGCATTTGCACCGTGATTACGTCCTCGGTGCTCTTGTTCATCTTGGGTTTTCTGGTTTACAACGGGTGGCGCTCGGTAAATTGGGACTTCTTTACCAAGCTTCCTTTGTCGGCCGGCGAGACCGGCGGCGGCCTCGCCAACGCCATCGTCGGCAGCGCGGTATTGATCTTGATCGCGGCCGTGATCGGCATCCCCGTCGGATTTCTAGGCGGAATTTACCTGGCCGAATTCGGCGGCAAGACTTTCCCCATGCTGGTGCGCTACACCGCCGATCTGCTGAACGGCGTTCCCTCGATCGTCATCGGCATCTTTGCCTGGACGGTCCTGGTGGTGAAGATGCACCATTTTTCCGCCTGGGCCGGCGGTTTTGCGCTCAGCATGATGATGGTGCCTATCGGCTTGCGCGCCACCGAACAGTTTTTGCGTTCGGTGCCGAATTCGTTGCGGGAAGGAGCTCTGGCCCTGGGCGCCAGTAAGACTCGTATGGTCATGACGGTGGTCGTGCCTGCCGCCAGGCAAGGTATCCTCACCGGCATGATCTTGGGCGTTGCGCGCATTGCAGGCGAAACGGCGCCATTGTTGTTCACTAGCTTTAACAATCAGTTCTGGGCGCACAGCCTCAACGAGCCGACCTCTTCACTGCCCTTCATGATCTACTACCTGGCCATTTCCCCCTATGAGGATTGGCATCGCGAGGCCTGGGCCGCCGGCCTGGTGCTGCTGGTGCTGGTCCTGATCGCCAATGTTGCATCCCGTTGGGTGTTGTCGCGCGGAGCGTCCGCGCAAAGGGGGTAGTAACCTGAATATGGGAGCCATGCCGGAGCCTGTCAAAATGAGCGATATTCCTGCGCCGCCCGCGACGCCGCCCGAGGTTCGTCCGGAAGTGGCCGCCCGTCCGAAACTGCAGGCCGTCAATCTGAATTTCTTCTACGGCGCTTTTCATGCGCTGCACGATATCAGCCTGGAAGTTCCCGATAAAAAGATCACGGCACTGATCGGCCCCTCCGGCTGTGGCAAGTCCACCTTCCTGCGCACGCTGAACCGCATCAATGAAACGGTGAAGGGCGCCCGTTACGAGGGCCAGGTATTGCTCGACGGCGAAAACGTGCTCGACGTGGACGTCACCAAGCTGCGCCGCCGCGTGGGCATGGTGTTCCAACGCCCCAACCCCTTCCCCAAGTCGATCTTCGACAATATCGCCTACGGCGTGAAGGTGAACGGCCTGAGGGCCGGCCGCTCGCTCCCCGACATCGTCGAACACAGCCTCCGGCGCGCCGCATTGTGGGACGAAGTGAAGGACAAGCTCCACCAGTCCGCCTATGGATTGTCGGGCGGCCAGCAGCAGCGCCTGTGCATCGCGCGCGCGCTGGCGGTGGATCCGGAGGTCCTGCTGCTCGACGAGCCGTGTTCGGCGCTGGATCCCATCGCAACCTCCAAGATCGAGGATTTGCTGTTCACGCTCCGGGACCAATGCACCCAGGTGATCGTGACTCACAACATGCAGCAGGCCGCGCGCGTGGCCGAGTTCACCGGGTTCTTTCTCCTGGGCAATCTGATTGAATTCGATAAGACCGAGACCATCTTCAAGCGTCCGGCCAAGCGGGAAACAGAAGATTACATCACCGGGCGGTTCGGGTGAGGGATTGTGCAGCCAAAGCAGGTATCGCCGCCGATAAGTTGACAAGGAGGCGATAATGTTGACGCAGGAGTTACCGTTGATTCACTTCAGAGAAGAATTGGATGAAATGCAGAGCCGTCTGCTCGAGATGGCTGGCTTGGTGGAGTCGGCGATCCATGCCAGCGTCTCCGCCCTGGTGAACCGCGATGAGCAATCCGCCAAGGAGGTGCTGTGGAAAGAGGCGCTCATCAACGAGAAGGACATCGAGATCGACGAGTACGCTACCCGTCTGCTGGCCCTCTACCAGCCCATGGCCCGCGACATGCGTTTCCTCACCGCCGTCATCAAGATCAACGGCGACCTGGAACGCATGGGCGATCTGGCGGTGAACATCACCCAGCGCGCACTCTCGCTCATGCGCGAGCCGCCTGTCAAGCCGCTCATTGACATCCCGCAAATGGCCGCTCTCGCCGAAGACATGGTCCGCAAGAGCCTGGACGCCCTGGTGAAACGCGATGAGGAACTGGCGCGCAAAGTCCTGCTCTCCGATGACGAAGTGGATCGCCTGCGCGACGCCGTGTATAAGGAACTGGTCGCGTTCATGCAAGAGGAAAGCACCACCATCCCTCGCGCCGTCGATCTCATGTTCATCGCCCACAACCTGGAGCGCATCGCCGACCACGCCACTAATATCGCCGAAGACGTTCTGTTCCTGATCAAGGGCATCGACGTCCGCCACCACGCCGAAGTGCGCGACCACACGCTGCTCGGCAAGCAATAGCTGTGGCGTTCACACTCGTGTGAACGCTTACAATAGTCCGTTGGAACCCATCTCCCACTATTATTATTCCGACCGCCTCAAGCTCCAGTTCTGGGACTGGGGACAGGACGGCCTGCCGCCGCTGCTGCTGGTCCACGGCGGCCTCGATCACGCGCGCAATTGGGACTGGGTGGCGCGCTCTCTGCGCGAGCATTTCCATGTCTACGCCATGGATCTGCGCGGTCACGGCAACAGCGCGTGGGCTCCCGGCGCCATGTATAGCATCGCCGAATACGTGCTCGATCTCGCGACCTTAATCGATCTGCTCCACCCTCCCGTTTCTCTGATCGGCCACTCGCTCGGCGGCGTCCTCACTTTGACCTATGCGGGCCTCTATCCGGACCGCGTACGCAAAGTTATCGCCATCGAAGGCCTGGGATTTCCCGCCGCGCATCGCGTTCACAAACCCGCTCCCGAGCGCATGCGGACTTGGCTGGACGCCGTGCGCAAGCTCGAGCATCTGGCACCGCACTGCTATCCTAGCCTGGAAGCCGCTATCGCGCGCATGAAGGAAGCCAATCCGCACCTGTCCGAAGAGATGGCGCGGCACCTTACCTTGCACGGCACCAACTGGAACGCCGACGGCTCACTGAGCTGGAAGTTCGATCAGCACGTGCGCTGCGTTCCGCCCCACGGCCACGAGATCGAAGACCTGAGCGCCGTTTACGCCGAAATCACCTGCCCCGTGCTGTTGGTCTGGGGCCGCGAAAGCTGGCTACCCGATCCCGACTCGCTCGACCCGGCCATCGACGCCCGCGCCGCCGCCATCCGCGATCGTCGCGTATGGAAGGCGGATGGCGCCGGCCATTGGGTTCACCACGATCGCTTGGAGCTGTTCCTGGAGGAAGCAACCAGCTTCCTAACCGGCCAGGAGCCAAAAGCCAATAGCGAATAGCCAATCGCTGAGAATCTTCCCCGCGCGCCGCCACTCTTTGAACGGAGCATCATGCCCGGCGCCTCTCTTGCCGATCACGTCATGGTTTTCGACGGCGCACTCTCTGGGGAGCATTGCCAGGCCCTCATCCACCGTTTCGAGTCCACCGCCGATCATGAAGTCTGCCAGGCCAAAGCCGGCTACAGCTTCTGCCAACTGAATATCACCGAAAAGTGGCCCGACGAAAACCAGCTTCTAGCGCCCGTCTTTCTGGCGCATTTTAACAAATATCAAGTCGCGCTCAATGCGCGCTTCTGGCCGCCGAAATTCTCGTTTGAGCATTTACGCATCAAGCGTTACCTCCCCAACGGCCGCGACCTTTTTCCTCTACATGTCGATGTCATCAGCCAGGTGGCCGCGCGCCGCTTCATGACCGCCATCATTTACTTGAACACGCCCGGCGGCGGCGATACCGTTTTTCCAAGCCTGAACATCTCTGTCGCTCCGGCTCCTGGCAAGCTGGTCGCCTTCCCACCGCTCTGGCTCTTTCCGCACGCCGGCCTCCCACCGAAAATCAGTCCGAAATATATTCTTCATACCTATCTCTGCTACCCTGCGTAACCGTTCGCCCGCATGTGCTTCAATACGGTTAGGAGCGATTCCGATGCGAAAACCGTCGCTGTTCGCAACTGTCGGGGCGTTCGCGCTTCTGATCGCCACCGTTCCTGCCTGGGCCGATTTTCAGGCCGGTCTGGACGCTTACAAAAAAGGCGATTACGTCGCCGCCGCCAAGGAGTGGCAACCGCTGGCCGAACAAGGCGATCCGGTCGCGCAATACAACCTCGGACTGCTGTATCTCGACGGTCACGGCGTTCCGCAAAGCTTGGCCGAAGCTGTCAACTGGTTCCGGCGCGCCGCCGAGCAGGATAACACGCTCGCTCAACACAACCTGGGCGCCATGTACGGCTCCGGCCAAGGCCTCAAGCGCGATTACATCCAGGCCTACAAATGGCTGAACATCTGCGCCGCGAA
>JASHQT010000527.1 GCA_030039005.1 Bryobacteraceae bacterium | reverse complement strand
ACTTCCTCCTTGAAGTAAAGTGCCGGTCCCCGTCTGTCAGATGTGACATGATTGTTATTTATTGTCGGGGAGTTCGTAAATGCGAGCAATCCCGTGGATGGGTGAAGTCGAACTACTGTGAATCCCACGGGATCAGTACCGCATTGAGGCGCGTACCACAGGGAAAACGGCTACAGGAACCAAATCCCACTCCGGCGGTCCAGGTACACCCCGACCGGACCGAACCACCCGAACATTATTAAGTTGTTTTGCAGTCCGCCTGGTGGCACGACCCCGGCGCACCGTGGGCAACCTGTTGATCACGACTTCTCGGGAGGGTTGTTTCGAGTGCTTCAGTTCGTCCTTGCCTGCTCCGGTTTACGCTCACGCTGAATCGTCTCGATGGTGTTATGCCGTTTAATCTCGTCGGAAAGCCAATCCTGGAGATCTTCCAGACGGCCAAACGCGGGACTTACTTACCGCCCTATTGTCCTGGGTAATGCGGTATTTCACGATCTTACAGCTTTGATATACCCCATTCGTCGTAGGAAGTTGCGGGGCGAACGGTCCAGTGTTTATTGGATGGGCTTGCTTCGTTTGCGGGCTGCCACGACGTACGTTATCGTGATTTCTTGAACGGAATCCATGATAGCCGTTCACCCTACCGGTGGGGGGTAATGCCTGAAACGTGGGTTGACATCAATCCAAACAATGCGCCAAGAAGAAGGCCTTGGCTTTCGCACGTTTTTCGGCGGACCACTTTTCAGCGTCGGCTAATCGGTTGAAAGATTTTTCAAAGCCTTTCCAGATCGTTTCTCGATCACGCTTCTCGGCTCGCTCTGCTCTGGCCTGCGCATCGCGCATCAGTTGTTCAAATTCCGCGCTGTAGCGCTTCGCATCGTCCATAGGCATGAGAATATCACGCCAGCGATTCGTGCAAGTCCCGAACGTGATCGGTGATTTGCGTTTCCATCGCCGGATTCACCAGCAACGTCTGATTGAATTGATCGGTCCGTCGGGAGCGGCCAGGTTCCGGCATGACGGAAGCCGTTAGGACCTACCGCAAAATTCAAAATCTGACGATACATGAAGGTGGACGCGAATCCACGAAGCCCCAAGCCGATCCCCAATTCAAAGCGTGGATGAAACTCATCACGCTGCTAATGGCCGGGCTTTTCGCCTACGCCTTCCTCATTAGCGACCATACGTTCAAGGTATATCTGATCCACCTATCGCTGCACAAGCCGCTCCAGCTCATCGGAGGCGCACTCCTAATGGGTTTGGTGCTTGGGGCCATCGGCGGCATTGGATACCGCATCTACAAATCAGGATCACCGAGAGATAAAGCTGAGAGCGTGTGATGCGCTCCCCACCCATCTCCCCCAACCATCGAAAACACCAAAATTTCACCGATCCGACCCAGGCGGACCAATGTTTACAACGGTTGCGCTTCGCTGGGAACGCCAATACCGGGCCATAACTTCATCGGTTTGGGTTGAATTCCGGCGGAAACTGATCGATTCGTGAGGTTATCGGTGGCCGATTCGGACCCCTCCGCTCGAACACTTCCACGTCCCGATAAGGATTCCCGTTTTCATCTGTACCCACAACATCAGCGGAGAGGCTGTTGCCGTCCGGAGAAAACGTAACGTTCATCTCGAAAGCGGTTTTGCCGTTCCTCTTCTGAATCACCTTCGTAAAGTCCTCGGACACGATCTCACTTACGCCCGACGGGACACCAACACCCTTCGATGGGTGTTCCTTGCCGTCATTGATTCGAAATACTTCCTGATGGTATTTCTTCCCATCCCCAGTCACGATATCGAATGTGAGCCGTTGGGTCATCGGATCGGTCAACTCGACTTTGATGAGGTAGCTCCGGACGGTGAAGTGGAGTTTGGATTTCTGGAGATTCAGTTTCCACACCCCGGTATGGTCATCGGCCAACGCTCGCAGTGTGGAAGTGAGTGAGACGATAGCGAAAAACGTGAGCAGCCGTCGCATCGGACGCCATCCTTTCGAGTTCATCCAGAATACACGAAAGTCTTGCACTCCGCGATTCCGGAGTCTGTCAGCGAAAATTAACATTTCCAGCGACCCAACCAGCGTAGGATAGAACTTTCAGACAGCCTCGCACCATGACCAAAATCGGCTTCGGTTTCCTGATCGCCGCGTGCATGGTGTTCCTCCTGATCGTTATGGGTGTGAAGGGACGCCCCCGTTGAGCGGCACAACACTTCGCCTTATGATACTCGCCGTCATGGAATGCTCGGAATACAAACGCCTGGTCGCTCTGCACCTGCAAGCTATCGCCGTGTGGAAGAAAACCTTCGATGATCCCGAAGCATGGGCGAAGGCGATCGCTGCGGAAAGTGCCATCGAAGAACACTGTCGCACACATCGCTGTCTGGCGATGCAGGGCTACAAGGAAGGACTTCAGAGGTAGTGTTTTGGACAGGGCGATGTTTTCGAGAGTGGCCCCGCCGTCTCGGGCTTGGCGATTTAGCTTAAACTTTCAGGTTCGCCGGATCGATGAGACACGTAAGGGCCGCGCACCATGCGCAAGACGAGCACGTTGCGGACCCGGACTCCCATCCATGTATCTCTTTCTTCCGGGAGTCTCTGTCCGCCGCGTTACTGGAACTTTTCCCAGTAGAAATCTCGGCTTTCGTTGACGAGTATGAAAAAAGAGCGCCGAAGTTAAGTTAGTACCCGGAGCGAACGTAGGGAGTTCAGGAAGGGATGTCTAGGTTCGGCGCTCGTTATCCTGGCCTGCCTTTCGCTGCACCTGCGAGGGGAACCGCTATAATCTAATGCGCT
>JASHQT010000526.1 GCA_030039005.1 Bryobacteraceae bacterium | reverse complement strand
CGTATTAACACTACATAGGAGGTCGCCGATGCTCCGTTTGCTGGCCGCTGCTCTGGTTTGCGCCGCCCTGTTGAAGGCCGTGGATTCCGACGAAGACCACGTCCGGAAATCGATGCCCGTCACCTCGGCTACCCGTCTGGTCTTGAATGCCGACGCGGGCGGCGTACATGTCCAGCCCGGCGCCTCGAAGAACGTCGAAGTGGACGTTCTCTTTCGGGGAGATGGCTCCCGGGCCGAGTTCGACCGTATGCTTCACGATTTCACCCTGGACCTCGTGCAGGAAGGCGCCGACGTTCGGGTAACCGGCGAATTCCACAGAGGCTGGGTCTCAATGTGGTCCTCCTGGCCGTCCTTTTTCGGCGGTCATGTCATTTGCCACAGTGGACGGTGCCTGGAATATGCGAGCTGGTTACGCGAGATAGAGTATCGCGTCACGGTTCCCGAAAAATTTGGCGCCGATATCGAGACCGCTGGCGGGCCCATCGAGGTCAGGGATCTAGGGGGCGAGCTGAACGCGCGCACCTCCGGAGGCGGCATCACGCTCGAAGGCGGCAAAGCCAGAGCTGCTGTGCACACGTCGGGCGGACCCATCCGTATTCAGCAATCGGCCGGGGACGTGGACGCGTCCACCAGCGGCGGTCCTATTTCGATCGAAGGCAATCTGGGGCGGGTTCGCGCGCGCACCTCCGGCGGCCCGATCCTGATTCGCGACGCCGACGGCGCCGTCGATGCGTCCACCTCGGGAGGTCCCGTGACCGCTTCATTAACGGGACAACCCAAGGAAGATTGCCGCCTCACCACTTCCGGAGGCGGGATCACGGTGACGTTGGCCACCAACATTCACATGGATCTGGATGCGACTACCAGCGGGGGAACGGTTTGGACAGATTATCCGATCGGTTTTAGCCAAGGCCGCCATTTGAGCGAGTTGCGGGGGCCGCTGAACGGCGGCGGTCCGCTGCTTTACCTGCATACTTCCGGCGGCGGCATCGTGGTGCGGCGCGCCGATGGCGGGCGGGACCTAGGGCCAGTTTACTAGCGGCCCGGTCTATTGCGATCAGGGAACCAGCATCAGCACTGCGGCTCCGGCCATGAACGCGAACGTGAGCCAGCCCAAGATCTGCTCGAAGCGCGAGCTCACCTGGTGGCCCATCACCTTCCGATCGCTGGTTAGAAGAATGACGAGCAGGATGAGCGGAGGGGCCAACAGGCCGTTGAGCACCGCGGACCAGAACATCATTTTGACCGCGTCGACATGCAGGTAATTAATCAGCAGGCCGACGAACATCGCCACGCCGAGCACGGTGTAGAACCCGCTTGCGCCGCGGGGTTTTTTCTCCAGCGAACCGCGCCAGGCGGCGGCTTCCGAGATCGCGTAGGCGCACGATCCCGCCAGCACGGGAACGCCCAACATTCCGGTTCCGATCAATCCCAGCGTGAAAAGCAGATACGCGGCGTTGCCTGCCAGCGGACGCAGGGCTTCGGCGGCTTGGTGAGCGGTTTCGATCTTCACGATCCCGTGCGCGTGGAGTGTGGCGGCGGTGGTCAGAATGATGAAATACATGATGAAGTTCGAGACGAACATTCCGGTGATCACATCCACGCGCAACGCCCGGAGCTCTTCCTCGGTGGCGCCCTTGCGCGCGGCCAGGTCCTTGCCCATGGCGCGTTCTTCTTCCACCTCCTGCGAGGCTTGCCAGAAGAACAGATAGGGCGAGATGGTGGTGCCGAGAATCCCCACCAGCACCTCGACATAATCGTGGGACCAGATCGCGTGAGGCACCAGCGTGGTGAACAGCGCCTGGCGCCAATCCACAGATGCAAAGAACGCGGTGATGACGTAAGCCAGCAGCACCAGCGTCAGCCATTTGAAGATGCGCGCAATCTGGCGGTAAGACGAAAAGAACAGGAACCACACGATCGCCGCCGTAAATAGCGGCGTCCAGATCAGCGCGTTGATGCCGGTGATCATTTGGGTCGCGTCGGCCATGCCGCCCAGATCCGCGGCAATGTTGAACACATTGGCCACGATGAGCAGGCCACAGGCGCCCCACAGGATCCATTTCGAATAGCGCCGCCGGATCACGCCCGCCAAGCCGCGTCCGGTGACGATGCCCAGCCGCCCGCACATCATCTGGACCGCCACCATCAGCGGGAACGAGATCAGCGCTGTCCACAGCGGACCATAGCCGAAAGCGGCGCCGGAAATGGAATAGGTGGAAATGCCGGAAGGATCGTCGTCCGCGCAACCGGTGATCAGCCCCGGCCCCAGGTCTGAAAAGAACACCTCCACTGGATTCTGTTTCGGCGGTGGCGTTAGCTCGGCGCCTGGCGTGCTCATAAGTGTCCGCTATAGTGGAGACGCGAGAAAACGCGAAGGAGACTCATGCCAACAAATTTATTGTGGTCCGATGTTGCGATCCGATTATTGTGTACGATCGTAGCCGCCGGCTGTATTGGGTTCAACCGGGGGGAACATGGCCGGGCGGCCGGACTGCGCACGATGATCCTGATAGGGTTGGCCGCTTGTCTCTCCATGATTGAAGCCAACTACATGAACCTCAGCATGGGGAAAATGCCAACTTCGTTTGCGGTCATGGACACCATGCGATTTCCACTGGGCATTTTGTCCGGCATCGGCTTCATCGGCGCCGGGGCAATCATCCGCCGCGATAATTTTGTGATCGGAGTCACTACGGCCGCCACGATCTGGTTT
Organism: Bryobacteraceae bacterium; assembly: GCA_030039005.1. The sequence goes on along the minus strand of JASHQT010000526.1, from coordinate 6,171 downwards.
GTGACAATGATCGGCCTGTGTTTCGGTGGCGGTCAGATCGCGCTCGGCGCGGCCGGTTCGGCGATCGGGATTCTCACGCTGACGGCTCTCAAGGCAGTGGAGGACAGGATCAAACAAGATCATTTGGGCAAGCTGACGCTGGTGCTGGACGCTTCGGGTCCCGGCGAGAACGCGATTCGCGCCACGCTGGCGCAGGCGGACGTAGTGGTGGATACCTGCGCTTTCACCTACAACCCCGACGCGCAGAGCACGGAGCTCGATTGCAATCTGCGTTGGAGAGCGGCGATGAAAGACAGCCAGATCCCCGACGTCATTCACGGGCTGGCGCGAAGTCCCGGAGTGGTCCGTATCGCCTGGACTCCGCAGGCGCGATAGCGCGTCTACTTGGCCTTGGCGCTCGCGCCCGGGGGAGCGGCGTACACCAGGATTTCGGCCTTGCCCTCAGGGCCGGTATCGCCATTGGTTTTCCCCAGGCCCAGCGTCTTGATGCGGGTATCGTCCAGGGGGAAGTTCTTGGCCAGGTAATCGCGAATGGCGGTGGCGCGGCCTTCCGACAATACGCGGTCCTGGTCCGTTTCGCCCTTCATCCCGGTGGAAACCGCCACCACGGCCAGAGCGAATGGGTTCGATTGCAGATACGCGCCAGCATCTTTCAGCGGCTTCGTGTCCTTGAGCTTGGCTTGCTTGTTGAAGATTTTTTCACCGTCGTATTCGAATGTCCTGGCAGGCTCACCGGCCGGGAGACTGGCGATGGCATGCTTGGTGATGTCAGAGGCGTCTTCGTATCCGCGATTCTTGAAGAAGCCGCGCAGCAGGAAATTGTGCTTCAGCGCTTCCATGTCTTCATCCAGTGCGGTCGCGCCGGCAGTGGCCTTCTGGTAAATAGTTTTGTCGTTGATCAGCGCGCCCACGGTGCCCTTGCCCTGGTTGATCTTGGTGCTGATGGCCTGCAGGTTGTTGGCGGTGCCGTTCAGATCCGTCATGGCGGTCTGGGCGCTGTCCAGCAGCCCGTCGGCTTTCTTCACCAGATTGGAGATATCGAGCGGCGGCTGGCTCGGGATGGTGTCGCCGCTCTTCAAGGGCGCGGCGTTATCGGAGCCGAACGAGATCTCGACGAACTTGTCGCCGATCAAGCCCTCGGATTTGATGGCCGCGACGGAATCCTGCTTCAGAACGCCGCGAGTGTCCCGGTTGAGATCCATGATCACGGTGACTTTTCCGTCGGGGCGGTTGGGAAGCTGGATATGTTTGACGGTGCCCTGGTGCAACCCGCCCACGCGCACGTCGGCGCCGTCGGCGAGACCGGCCACGTTTTGAAACTGCGCCTGCAGGCGATAGGTGCGCTGAAACAGCGATTTCTGGCTTCCGATCAGGAAAACGCCGGTGAACAGCGCGGCTAGGCCCGCGACAACGAATACACCGATGCGAAACGCTTGCGACATGCACTCCTCCTACGCCGCATCTTTCAGGAATTCGAGGACGAACGGGTCCGCGCTCTCTTCCAATTGGTGGAAAGTTCCGTCAATGACAACCTTGCCCTCGCGCAACAGCACGACGCGATCGGCGAAGGTTTTGGCGCCGTGGATGTCGTGGGTGACGACGACAGATGCGAGATTGCGTTCCTTCTTCAATTTCACGATCAGTTCTCCGATTTCCGCGGCGGTGATCGGATCGAGACCGGAAGTGGGCTCGTCGAAAAGCAGAAGCTGGGGGTCGAGCGCCAGCGCCCGAGCCAAGCCGACGCGCTTCTGCATTCCGCCGGATATATCCGACGGCATCTTGTCCAGATCGCGCTCCATCCCCACGCTCGCGAGCAGCTCCCGCACCTTATTCAGCAATTCTTGGGCGGAGAGCCGCGCGTGCCGGCGCAGTGGAAACGCGACATTTTCGGCCACCGTCAGCGAGTCATACAACGCCGCTTGCTGAAACAAGAAGCCGATTTTCTTGCGGACGTCATTTAATCGATCCAAGTCCAGGCGCGAAATCTCCTGACCCAGGACGTGGACGGATCCCGAATCGGGTTTTTGCAAGCCCACAATCAGCTTCAGCAGGACGCTCTTTCCGGTTCCGCTGCGCCCCAGGACAACCACGGTTTCACCCGCCCCAGCGCTGAGATCGACGCCATTTAAAACCTGTTGCCGCCCGAAGGATTTATGCAATGCGCTTACTTCCAGCGGCTGTGTGGCGCCGCCGGCCGGCGTTTGCGATTTCGTCTTCTCGCGCGGTCTCATGAGGGAAACACCACCTGGATGAACCGTACCAGCACGACGTCGGCCACGATCACGAAGATGGAGGAAAGAACCACGGAGCTGGTGGCAGAACGGCCCACGCCCGCCGTTCCTCCGCGCGTGCGCATGCCCTGGAAGCAGGAAACCATCCCGATGATCAAACCGAACACGGCGGTTTTGAACGTAGGCGGCAGGAAATCGCTCATTTCGGCGCCCTTGAGGCCGCTGTGCAGAAAAAGTGTGAAAGTAATGGGATGCGATAAAGTCGCCGAGATCCATCCCAGGAGAACTCCGGCAGCGTCCGCCAAAATCGTCAGCAGGGGCAGCATGAGAATGCAGGCCAGAACGCGCGCGGACGCCAGAAATTTGTACGGGTTCACGGCCGAGACTTCCATGGCGTCGATCTGTTCGGTGACGCGCATGGAGCCGAGCTCGGCGCCAATACCCGCGCCCACGCGCCCGCTGACGATCAGCGCTGTAATCACCGGCCCGCTTTCTTTGATGAGCGAGAACACGATCACCGACGGCAGCAGAGCCTGCGCGCCGAAGCGAGTCAGGCTATCGCGTGTTTGTAGCGCCAGCACCACGCCCGTGGCGGCTCCCGCGAGAGCTACCAGCGGGAAGGATTTCGATCCGATCGCATCCAACTGGCGGAGGAGCTCTCCGGATTCCCAAGGGGCGCGAAGACTGGCGCGAACCACGCGGGCCGAAAACAGCGCGAGTTCTCCGAACCATTCGAAGAATGTCCGGAAAACGTTCGTGAGAGTGAGCCAGATCTCGCGCGCCATGGGCATCCGCCTCACGGCAATCTATGCCCGTGAAGTGCCAAATGCGCCGCTGGCGGATTTCATAGGTTTAGCGGTGATCTCCAAGGACGTTAGAGGCAATTCTTACCTGCGGCGCGCTCGAAGCGCACCGGGAAAATTCTGTTGAAACAAAAGTGACTCGCGGCTACGTGAGCCGCGCTAGCTCTGCGTCTTCCACGGCGTCTGGCCGGCAAGTGCCGTGTAGAAACCCCAGATGGCGAGCGCGGCGACCGATGCCACAGCCAAAATGGTGGGAGTGAAGTACCAGGCGGATGGATTGAGCGTCACGGGAACGTTCAGGGTCATATCGGCCGTAAAGAGAGCGACGACCAGCGCCACCAGCCCGTAGCGCAAAGCGCCCACGGCCAGCACCGCGTATAGAAGCGTCTGCATGGGCCAGTCCACAGCCGGATAATCCGACGACACGGATTTCAGAGCGGTCCAGAGCAGCACGAAGGCCGCGGCGCCCAGCCAGGACTTTCGCAGCAACACGCGCAGGAGAAAGAGAAGCAGGAACAGAACCAGATTGGCGCTGATGTCGCTGGGGATCAGTGAGAACCAGGCGCCGAGGGCCTGCCGGGCGCTGCCAAGGTAGGCGGTGTTGAGGATCACCGGCGACCCTCCCAGCCGTTCGACCAGATAAAAGCGCACGGCATATAAATCGCAGAAAAGAACGCCGAGGATCGCTCCATAAAGCACATCTCGGCCCACCAGAGGATCGCGCCAGCGTCCGCTGAGCGCGCGCGTCCAGGAGATGATGGCTTGCGGCCAATAACGGCGGACATACGGTTCGAGCGACAGGTAAAGTACCCACACGCCGCCGCCCCACAGCAGCGACGTCGCGATAGCCATGAACAGCAGAAAAATAAAGTTCCCCACGGAAGAGAAATGAGCTTGGAAGAGCCAGAGCACCATGTGGAGGGAAAACATGAGTACGGCTAGGCGCATCGCGCCGCGGCGGTCGCCTTTTCCACGGACGAAATTCCATCGCGCCAGAAAGACGGCCGCGAGGACCGGTGAAAGTAACACTACGATGAGCAGAATGCGAACGATAATTTGAGGGGTGGCGAGATTGGGCGCCGGCATCCGCGAGGCGGGCGTCCAGGGGCCGATGAGCGAGAAGAAGACCGGACGTCCGTGTAAGGCGGCGGCTTCCACGCGCAGAGGGCGCTGCTCGAAGCCGGGCCACTGACCGGTCCAGGCTTGACGCACGTCGGAAGCCGCAAGCGAGTTCCAGAGCGGGGCAGCGGGCTGAAATTTGGAAATGTCGAGGCCCGCGGCGGTGAACAGCGCGTTCCAATCCGGTGTGGAAGCGGGGCCGGGCGAGTCCGTCTTCTGCGGCGGAAGCGCTTCCAAATACGTCAACCGGCCTTCCGGATCCAGACGCACGTGGATCATGCCGGACGTGTGCGGTTGTGGATCATCCTCGTTGAGGATGCCCGGAATTAATGTCTGATCCCGGAACCCCTCGGGCCACATCGGCTCGGGGCTTTGCCGGTACCAGAACAGCAGCGGAGACGGGCGGCTGCGAGCGATTTCATCCCAGTTCGCGAACTTTTCGCGTTTTTCCGCGGCAGCTACAAAATCGTCGTCGCTCCCGAAGGAGTAACCGGTATCGGCAGGATGAGCCGTATATCCGAAGTTTTGAATCAACTCACGCGCCTTGTCAGCGAGCACTTCGGGCGGCTTGGTGAGCTGTGCCTTCTCAATCATGCTGTAACTGGCAGCGGCAAGCATAAGGCCGAAAAGTCCCACAAGAGCGATCGCCAGGCTCGAAACGGCAATCTTCCACGGCAGCGCGGCCGTTTCGCCGGAAGCCGCGACCATCTGGGGTGACGGCGTTTCGCCGGCGGCCAGCGCCGCGGCTAACGGATCTCCGCCGGGAAGCCGCGCGGCCACCGCGAGCGCCGAATGCGGCCGGTGCGAGGGCTCGGCGTCGAGGCAGCGCAGAATGGCCGTTTCCACTGCGGGGTCCAGTTCCTTCACCAGCGTCGACGGGCTGAGCGGCGTGGTTTCAGTGTGCAAGCGCACCAGCTCGGCCAGCGTGGATGCTTCAAACGCACGTTTGCCGGTAAAGATTTCGTACAGCACCAGGCCGAGCGAGTAAATATCGCTCTGCACGGTGACTTCCTTTCCGGCCAGTTGTTCGGGCGCCATATAGGCGGGAGTTCCGTTGCGAATCTCGTCGCCGGGAATTTCGGCGGCGAGCGCGGCGAGTCCAAAATCGGTGATCACCACCTGGCCGCGCCCGTTGAGCATGATATTGGCGGGCTTGAGATCCCGATGCAGCACGCCTTTGGCGTGGGCGGCGGCGAGCCCGGCGCACAACTGCCGCGAGATTTCGACCGCTTTATCCTGCGGCAGACGCCCGATGCGGCGCAGCAACGCTCCCAGGTCTTCGCCATCCACGTACTCCATGGACAGGTAGGGCTGGCCATCCACTTCGCCAAGATCGTAGACACGGCACACATTGGCATGCGAGACCTGGCGTGCGATGCGAACTTCGTTGTAGAAGCGGCCTAGCGCGGCGGGATTGCGCGCCATCGTTTCCGGCAGGAACTTGAGCGCCACCTCTTGGCCGAGCGTGAGATCGTGCGCGCGGTACACTTCGCCCATCCCGCCACGGCCCAACAGCGCGACAATGCGGTAGCGCCCGGCCAGTAACGCGCCCGGAAGGAAGCGGCCTTCGGGCAACGATCCCGAGGACGAAGAGGACAACGGTGGATGCGAAGGAGTGCGGGCTGGGGCCGGGTTGGAAGCCGGCGTTGCCGCGGCCATGGTGGCGACGGTCTGCGTCACCAGCGGTGCGCCTCCATTGAGCGCCGCGCCGCACGATAGACAGAAGCGGCTGGATTCCGGAACGTCTTGGGCGCAAGTGCGGCAGATCACTGGGTTCCTTGACGCGGTCAGTCGTCGTGGTGCAGGATGGCTTCCCGATCAGCGATGGCTTTGTCGCGCGCGATCTTCGAGTTCGCTTTTCGCGCGGAACTGATATTGCTTTGCCGGATCGAGGCCGTGTCGACACTGAACGTCGAGATCTGCTGTTCGAGCTTCTGGCTCTGGCAGGAGGGGCAAGCAGGCTGGGATTTCAGCACCAGGGCTTCGAACAGCTCGCCGCAATCCAGGCATTTGAAATC
>JASHQT010000525.1 GCA_030039005.1 Bryobacteraceae bacterium | reverse complement strand
TGATACTGCAAGTGGCCGGTGGCATTGTTGGTTTCATCGTGGTCGATGCGGAACACGCCAAACCCAACCGGCGTCGCGCCAACCCCGGCGACTTGGGGACTGAAAAAGCGCGCCGCCACACTGGATGTCACCATAAACGCCGACAATCCATGGAAGGCGGGCATCGAGAGGCGGATTGCGTATCCTGGAATTTTCGATCTGGCCCACTCAATCGGATATGTGATCGGCGTGTTCGCCAGAACGCTAAAGTCGAAGGCATTGTGGGTGTACTTCCAGATGTATTCACCATCGATGACCAGGTATTTGCCGAAGGCCTGCGAAAGGCCCGCGTGGAATTCGTTGCGCAACCCGGGTGTCAGCGTCGATGTGGTGACGCAGGCGCCGCCGGGAACCAGCGTCTGAAAGGCTTGGATCACGGGGCTGGTACAGCCGAGACTGGCCAATACCAGGTTTTCATTGAAAGGACTTTCCATGGTCCGGGCGTAAGAGATACGCAGCACCGTGTTGCTGGGCTTGATGTTATACGCAATACCGAGGCGCGGCTCCGGCTGCCAGTTACTCGAGATGCCATCATATTGGTCGATGCGCAGGCCCACATTGAATGTCCAGTTCCTGATGTTGATGGCGTCCTGAATGTAGAAAGCGAACTCCCGGATATCGGCATTGCCGCGATATGTGTATTCTTGGCTGTAAGGGGTCAAGCATCCGTCGGAGGCAGGCAGCAGCGCCGTTCTGGTGAGATCGTAACAGGCAAGAAGCGGATTAAACGCCGGCACGGGATCTCCATTGGCGAAAACCCCTTGGCCGACGTTCGGCACTGCCGTTCCACCGCAATCGGACGGGTTGGTGATCAGCGGATTCGTATCCGGAGTCAGGTTGGCATTCAGACAAGGCGCGTTCCCGGTAGGGTCAACCAGGCCAAGAGTGTCCCTTTCCGTCAGCAAAGTATGCTCATACTGAGCGCCGATCTTGATGTTGTGAATGCCGGTGACATAGGAGACGCTGGACCGGACGCCGAGGTTCATCAAGCGGCGATACTGACCCACGCTGGCGCTCTGCCCGTCGCCCTCAAAGCCGGGATCCGGCGTCAAATCGGCGAAAGGATTGGCGCTCGGATAGTAGTCATATTGATCCTGCCGCACCCATGCGCCGAAGGTGAACACGGTCTTGGGATTGATCAGACGAGTCCAGTTGGGCGCAATGTCAAATGTTGTGACCTTCGACCGCTGATCGGCGGAGCCAACCGGTAAACCGTTGGGGCCGAGACCGCCGTTATTGACCACCTCGCCATTCCAGGCGGTTGCCAACTCGGCGTCATAGGAATTAGGGGTCTGGAACCAGGACCGGGTGAACTGTAGGTTGATGTTGATCGTGTCGATGTCGCTGGGCTTGAAATCGACACGATCGAATATGTTCTGCTCGTTGCCATGATCGTGAAATACCTGGAATTCCGGGCCATCCAGGAAACGGCCGGTATCCAGACCGTTGGCGGAGATAAAATTACCCCATTTATCCTGCCCGTATGACAGATCGAACCCGTCATTGGTGGTGCCAAATGTGCCGTATGAGGCCGTGATGTCGCCGTGCGGCGTTGTGACCCCCATTCCAGACCGGGTGGTGGCAACGATCACCAAGCTGGTTTTTCCGCCATACTCGGCGGGCGGCGCTCCTTCAATTACTTCCGTGGACTGGATGGCATCGACGGGAAGCTGATTGGAGAAGACTTTGCTTTGCTGGTCGGTAATCGGCTGTCCGTCAATGGAGAAGGAATTCGAGGCGTGATCGCCGAGTCCATGGAAAAGACCATTCGAATCAGCCGAAACGCCAGGTGAGGCGAGCGTCACCAGTGAGCTCAGTGAAGACGATTGACTTTCGAGCGGCAGTTTATCGAATAGTGCCCGGTCCACGTCGGTGTGGGTTGTCGGATCGCTCTCCACCAAATCCGCTCCCGCGGTTACTTCCACGCTTTGTGTCGCCGTTCCGATCGCAAGGTTGAATTTTATGTTCAGGGGCAAGTTGGACCGCACGTCGATATCCTGGACGCCCGGCTGAAACATGGCAGCACTCGCGGTGACATGATAATTGTTGAAGGGAACGTTGAAAAACTGGAAATTGCCCTCGCTATCCGTCTTGGTGGTCTGATTGTACTGGGACACCGGATTCTGTATTTCTACCGTCGCGCCCATAATCGCGGCACCGGAGGGGTCCAAAACAGTTCCTCGGATGGTGCCGGCATTGCCGGCGGCGGATTGCGCGAAAGCCACCGTGCAGCAGGCAAGATACGGGAACAACAAGCCTAGGAAAGCCGCGAAGCGTCTCATATCTCTCGATTTTGGGGCGCAACCACCGCCTGCCCTATGAGAATCCCACCGGAGGCTCACGTTTCGCCGTGGGCGTACTAATTCTGGCGATGAGCGGGCAATGAACTTTGGGTGGTCACCACGTGAGAAGCTCGCGCACTGTGCGTGCCTGGCGTTTGCTGGCGACAAACTCCTGATCGTTGTTCATGGTGATCAGCCAGCGCTGGCTGGTTAGCGCGCTCATCTTCCGCACGTGGTCCACATTGACCAACGCATTGCGGTGAATACGCCGGAAGCTGCCGTTCCGGAGCCGTTTCTCCAGCTCCTTCAACGTTTGCGTAGCCAGGTACTTGCGTTTGGCCGTCATGATCCACACCAAATCGCCATCGGCCTGAAAGGCGTAAATTTCGTCGGCGGCAAGCAGGAAATACTCCTCGCCGATCTTCCCCACGATCCGGCGGGCCGTCGGGCCGGCCGGACGGTCGGCGATCTCCTGCGACATTTCCTGTAATTGGGCGATACGCTCCATCGCCTGGCGGTCCGTCAGCCGTCTGGCGCGGTCCATCGCCTCGGCCAGACGCTCTTGTCGGACCGGTTTGAGCAAATAATCCACAGCACCCGCGTCGAATGCCTCCAGTGCATGCTGGTCATAAGCCGTTACGATCACGATCACGGGGACGTGTGAACTCTGCTTGAGTCGCCGCACCACCTCCATGCCGCTCATGGCGGGCATCTGGAGGTCCAGCAGCACTACATCCGGCTGTTCGGCGGCAATTTTTTCCAAGGCTATGGCACCGTCGGAGGCTTCCCCAATTACCTCAACGGCCGGGATCAGTTCCAGCTCTTCGCGCAGAACCTTTCGGGCGATCGGTTCGTCGTCGACGATCAACGTTCGCAAGGGCATGCCGCGCGCCTGGCGCTCAGCCTCTTGTAGCACGCGCAGCCGCGAAGCCTGCATGATTTTCGAACTAACGGGCTGTCGTGGTGGATGAGCGGCCGGGAACACGGGATCAGCGGGCATGGCGGTTACGCTCCGAATGGGACGGCCAGCGGCTTCAGCGGAAGTAGGAAACCCACGCTCGTCACACCGTGCCGCACTTCCGCGCGAAAATCGGTTTCCGCCCCGTAGCACAACTCCAGACGGCGGCGGACATTGCTCAGCCCGATTCCCCCATTTTGGCGCGCCCCGGTGAGCGCGCTGGCATCGCATTCGCCGGAGTTGGTAACCAGGACCGATAATGCACCCGGCCGCGACGTGATCTCCAGTCGCACGAATCCCACGCCGGTCCTGGCGGCCACACCGTGTTTTACGGCGTTCTCCACCAGGGGCTGCACGGAAAGCAAAGGAATGCTGGCGCGGAGCGCTGCGTCGTCCACGCGGACTTCGGTCCGCAGCTTGTCGCCCAGCCGGAGCTGTTCGATTTCCAGGTACGCGCGTACGATCCCCAATTCCTCACCCACTTCGATCAGCGCGCGGTCCGAACGCAGCAAGTAGCGGAAGACGTCGGCCAGATTCAGCACCAGACGCCGCGCCTCGGCATTGGAGCGATCGATCGTGCCGTACAGCGTATTCAGGGAATTGAACAGAAAATGCGGATTGATTTGCGCCTGCAAAGCCCTCAATTCCGCTTGCGATACCAAACCCTGCATTTGCAGGCCGCGCAGTTGTTCGACGTGCTCCACTACGGCGGCGCCCAAGCGCATCAGAACCGCGAAATCCTCGCTCAGGTAGCGCCGCGCGCCGTCGCGCGGGCCCAGCAACAGATACAAGGCGTCGCCCCGCGAGAAACGCAGCGGTACCACGGCCTGCACCCAGGGAGGAAGATTCCAATTCTCCGCTTCCCCGACCGCAGCCGGCGTGCGCAGTTCTCGCGTTTCGAGCGCCACATGCGCTTCGAGCTCATAGCGGCCGGTGCGCAGGAAAGCCGCAATCACCGCGGCGGCGTCGGGAAGATATTGGTCCTCGCTGCGCGTGGCTCGGGCTACTTGCAAGAGCTCGCCGAGCGCGGCATCCACGTTCGAGCGCAGAAAAATAGCCTGTGTGAGCCAGCTTTGCACGCGATTGCGAATATAGACGAATAGCGCGAGCAGTAAACAGGCGGCGACAAACAGCAGTCCTGCATCGAAAGGCTCTCGCAACATAGCGCCGAAATGGGCCGACGCAGCGATGCGAATGCTAGCCAGAACCGCTACGGCGGCGAGCGTGGCGTTCACCACGAATCGCAGATAAGCGTCCAGCAGTAAAAAGCGGTAATTCTGCAACAGTACGAAGAGGGCCAGCGGGATGCCCGCGTGGTGCAGGGCGATTTCCTTGGACCATGGCTGCGGCGCGTGCTCCGAGCTGAAATGCGCGAACGAAATCGCGAACAGGAAAAGCACCATGGCGCAAGCCAGCCGCGATGTCCCCGAGCCACTGGGGTCGCGGATTTCGAACAGCACCGAGATCGCGGTCAGAAACGCAAAACCCACGGTTACCAGCAGCAAGGCCGCAAAATGCAGCCGGGACGAGCGCGTGATCAGATCTCCGCCGTGGAGCGCGATGGCCGTGAAACTCAGCAGGTAACCGCTGCGCCACAACAGCCGGTGCCGGGAGGAGAGCGAGATGTGCAGCAGCACCGCCGGCAGCAGGCTCAACACGGAAAAACTGGCGGCAACGATTACATCGGCCGCCATTCCTCCCTGCCTTCCGGCCCCCAGAGCCACGAGGGAACCCACGTTCCACAAGAATGCCAGGGCCGCAGCCAGCAGTGGCAGCTTGGTGCGCTGCTCGCGGGCTCGGCGCCAGTTCAACAAAAAGAAGTACAGCAGCATCCCGAATAGCACGGCGCCCGCGCAGTGTCCGATGGTGTTCACCAGGACGGGTTCGTGAATGCTAAGCCAATCCGGCATGCTTGTCTAACGATATCGGATTTCCCGACACTGCGGCGTCCATTCGACCGGGAATGCAAGATTTTCCTGATCGGCGGCGTCCGTTTTCCCGGCGTGTTTTCGCCGCATCCCGATGAAGATTCAGCTTGTTCGTTACGCGTGTGCAACTGGAATCGAAGTGGCATTCAAGCTGCTCAAATCTTTTGCGTTGGGGTCCTGACAATGTTGTTCCAAACAAGTTGGTTTCTGGTTTTATTTTCTTCCGCTCTTCTCGCGCAGCAGATCCTTCCGGGCACCGTGGCCACCGCCCCCGCTCCCGAGCCGAACGGCGCGGCTTCCGTGCCTGCTTACGACCCAGCTACGTCCAGCTCCAGCGATGCCGTCCATCCGATCACCGCAAAGCAACGGATCCAGTGGGTCCTCGACAGCACGTTCGGTCCTGCCAGCTTGACGGCCGGCCTATTCAGCGCCGGTTGGGGCACGCTGTTCGACCATCCCAAGATTTATGGCCCCCATTGGGAGGGCTTTGGCGATCGCTATGGCATGCGCCTGAGCGGCTTGGCCCTAAGCAACACCATGGAAGCGGGGCTAGGGGCTTTGTGGGGTGAGGATCCGCGTTATCATCGCGAGGGTGAGGAAGCGCCGTTTGCCCATCGCCTGGGCCATGCCGCCAAGATGACGTTCCTCGCGCAGAATCGCGATGGCGGAGCGAGGCTGGCTTACGCGCGTTTTATCGCCATTCCGAGCAGCAACTTCATTTCGAATGCGTGGCGCGCCCCAGGCGACGACGAGGCAGGTAACGCCGCGGTGCGCATCGGCCTGGGCTTCTTTGGGACCTTCGCAGGCAATACCTTTGACGAATTCTGGCCGGACGTGAAACACAAGATGTTCCACTGAAGAGCCTCAGTCAGGGGAAGAGTTTCGGAAGCATGACGCGCCGCCTCGGAATGCTCCGAGAATCCCGCTAAGCTCGGCCCGCTAAGCTGGAGAAGATGACCAATCTGGAGTTCACGCCGCTGGTCTTCGGGATCTCGGCGGTGGCCGGATGCCTGGGGGCGCTGACAGGCCTGGGCGGCGGCGTGGTGGTCACGCCGGCTCTGACATTGTTGTTGGGCGTCGATATCCGATACGCGATAGGCGCGAGCCTGGTATCGGTGATCGCCACATCCTCGGGAGCTGCCGCCGCGTTCGTGCGCGAAAGATACTCGAACATCCGCATCGGGATGTTTCTCGAGATCGCCACCACGCTCGGCGCCCTCATGGGCGCGTACCTGGCCAGCCGCACGCCGACCGCGATTCTCTCCATCATTTTTGGATTGGTCTTGCTGCATGCGGCCTGGCAATCCAGCCGCGGACGCGCCCAGAGCGAACACGCGCGGCAATCGGATTCTCTCGCCGAGAGATTCAAGCTCAATGGCTCCTATCCCTCGGCCGAAGGCCCCCGCCCCTACCGGGTGACGCACGTCAAGACCGGATTCGGCATGATGTTCGGAGCCGGAACGCTCTCCGGGCTGCTAGGCATTGGATCGGGCGCCCTGAAGGTGATCGCCATGGATCAAGCCATGCATGTTCCCTTCAAGGTATCCACTACCACCAGCAATTTCATGATCGGCGTGACCGCGGCGGCGAGCGCGGGGATTTACCTGAGCCGCGGATACATCGAGCCGGGCCTCGCGATGCCGGTGATGCTGGGCGTTCTGGCCGGCTCGATTCTCGGCGCCAGACAGCTCATCGGCGCCAAAGTGCGCGTTCTGCGCTGGACCTTCGCGGGCGTCGTGGGAGTCATGGCCATGGAAATGATTGTCAGCGGTTTGAAAGGCAAGATATGACAGGCAAATTATGAACGGCGCCTGGACGGATCAGCGTCTGGAAGTGATCATCAGCGTGTTGCTCAGAACGGGCGTCATCGTCGCGGCCGTGGTGGTGCTGCTGGGCGGTGTCTGTTTTCTCGCCAAGCATGGCGGCGAACAGCCCGCCTATCACGTTTTCCACGCCACCCAGGCGTCCTACCGCAGCGCCGGTGGCATTATCCATGCCGTGAACCCGTC
>JASHQT010000064.1 GCA_030039005.1 Bryobacteraceae bacterium | reverse complement strand
AAAAATATTCAAGCCATTTAATGTGCGCTTCACGTCAGAACATTGAGCTACATGGGATGCCTGGCGGAGGAGGAGGGAATTCAACCCTCGGTGGCCCTTGCGGACTCACGCCAGTTTTCGGGACTGGTGACTTTAGCAACTCGTCCACTCCTCCGCATTCGAAAAAGTTGGAGCGCCGCCGCGGAATCGAACCGCGCCCGCCGAGGTTGCAACTCGGCCGCTCGCCACTTGCTGTTGCGGCGCATGGCACCCCAGGGGTGATTCGAACACCCAATCGCGGGTTTGGAATCCGCTCGCCTCACCATCGGCAACCGGGGCACGTGGTGCGCCTGGCCGGATTCGAACCGGCACTGGGCGGCTTTTGAGGCCGCTGCCTCTACCAGTTGGACTACAGGCGCATTGGTAGGCTCGGTCGGATTCGAACCGACACTGGACACGGTCTGGGCGTGTTGCCTCTGCCGGGTTGGGCTACGAGCCTGTCTTGCATCAAACGTCTTGCATCAAACCTGGTGTTCGGGGCGAGATTCGAACTCGCAACAATGCGGCCCTCGACCGCACGCGTCTACCAGTTGCGCCACCCGAACATTGGTGGGCAGTCAAGGATTCGAACCTCGGAGATCCCAAAGGGATACCGCGTCTACAGCGCGGCGCTTTCGGCCAACTCAGCCAACTGCCCAAGCGAATTGTCAAAGATCTGGCGGAAGGCAGGCGACTCGAACGCCTATGTCCCGAGGGACCCTGGCTTAGCAGACCAGTGGGATACCAATTACCCGAGCCTTCCGGGTACGAACTTCAATTTGGATTTAGAGGGTAATTACAGGCTTGATGAGAGACACCAAGACTGTCCGACAGTAAGTCGGTACCATAGGAGGCCGCGACTAAAGAAATGCCGCATCTATAGTTACTTTACAGTGGAAAGCCTCTTTGGTCAAGGCTTAAATGGATCAGGAGAGCTGCTCGATTGCCATGCCGCTCCAGCGCGAACGTCATCGATCAGAAATCGTACGCCTTGGTTATCGGAAGGATTCAGCCAGAGCATGCGCTTGAAAATACTCTCAGCCTCCTCGAACCCACGTAGCCGCCAAAGGCACAGTCCAAATCCATTCATGCATCGGAGAAATGGCCGGTTATCGATCCAGCCCCAGGGAAGCAGGCCATTAAAGTTTTCGCCGAGCGACAATTCGCCGATCCGAAGCCCAACCTCGTAATGGCGAATCGCAATTTCTGGCCAAAGGTCAAAAGCAATGTTGCCAAGGTGTGCGTGAGCATCAAGGCAGCGAAGGTCGGTCTGGCACAGATTCATAAGAATTTTGTTAGCGCCTTCGATATCGCCACTGTCCTTGCGGTCGTTGGACTCTATAATGGGGTCGGAAAATGGATCGTCTGGATCCGCTCCCGGCAATATCTGCTCCATCTCAAATTCCGGACGCGCCCCCCACGCGATGATTGGTCTGGACCATTCTTCAATCGGCTCGCCTTCCTCGCCCCAGTAGTGCTCGGCGGGATTCCACATGCCCCTTTCTTCCACTTTGAGCGGGGCAAGTCCAAGCGCCTGCACATCGAGCCGAGTAGATTCAATTTCACCCGAGAGGTAGGGACTGCGCGCGTAGCTCCATTGTTTGCGTGGCTGGACGACGACGATCTCACCGGGAACAACCTCCCGAAGGCAGCCGGCACGAAGTGTTACAGTGTCGTCACTTCCACGCAGGCGGCAGCGTGCGGCGGTTTTGCTTCGCCGAAAGCACGATCAGCTCAAGTGGCTTAGCCAGGTCGATCGGCAACACCGTTTGTCGGTTCGTTCCTTGCCACTTTCACCTGGCAATCCAGGATCGTGGCGTTTGGCTGCCTTCAAGGAGCATCTCTCCGCTGACGCTCGTCCCATCGCGTCTTCGCCCGCTCTAAGAACGAAGGCCGTTCGCTGCGTTTCGCGCCGGCGGCCAAGGCCTGAAATCCGCCGATGAAGCCGGTCTTCCGGTAATGCAATGCGCAAACCCGGCGCACAGTTTTCTCCCACTCGGTGGCGAGTCCCGCCCGCTGATAGCAATCTCTGGCGCGCTCGAGATTTGAGAGCGCGGCGTCGTAGTACTTGCTCTTCTTGGCATTAACGATGCGCATCCCCTGGGCGCGCCAGAGCCGCGCGGCAAGTCCCGGCTGATTCTTCTCTAACCGCTTCGCTGCGGGCTCGGTGGCATAGTGGCTCACACTTTCGAGGGTCTCATCCGCAGAGCCGCGCACCAGGTCCGCCAATCGTTCCGTTTCCTTCGTTTCGATGAAAAGATCGAGCAGCGAGTGCAGGTCGGCTCCACTCGCGGCATCCAGAGCTTTTTCGTGCCACGCCGTGCGCTCGGTCTTCGGTACAAACTGCATGAGATCGTCATAGGTGAATTTCGAGGGGTGCTTCCGAAAATCCGCCCAAGCGGCCTCCAGCGCTTCATCAGCTCGACCGAGTTTGCTCAGCAGCTCGCGGTGGAGCTTGTTCAGATCGTAAGCCGCCGTGGACCGAAACTGGCTGGTGCGCTCAAGAGAGCGGCCACGCTCGACCCAGGTCACAGCCTCGTTGGGCTTGCGCGTGGCAAACAACTTCGCGACGGCAAGACAATCTTCCGGTTTAAGTTCGGTTTGTTCTACTAGCGCGACATACGCCTGGATGTTCCGTTGCGCGACATAAATAGCACGCAGGATCTCAGCCCCCCGCCGGTACGCCCAATCGGATGGAGCCGCCGACGCAGCTTCAAAACGTTGGTGGATCTGCTTCTCGAACGCCGCCAGACCTGCCTTGTCGAAAGCTGCCGCAGCATCTTTTTCAATTTGATAGCAGAAGGCGTACGGGTCGTCGTCCATCCACGCGAGCAGGGTGGAAGCGGTCGTCTGCGGGTCGGCGCCCGTAGCTTGACGGGACTTGATCCAACGGCAGATGAGATCCTGGGCGAATTGACCGAAGCTGCCGCTGGAATCATCGAGCTCCTCGGCTTTGGCATGACAGCCCGCAAGAAAGGCTTCATACAGCACGACGGTGCGAGCGGGCTCGGATGCAACGAGCGTATCGATTGTGCCGACGACCTCTTCAAGCCTGCTCACGAACGAAATGCACTCGCCATCGCGAATGAAGGTTCCGGGGCGAAAGGCGGACTCGATCTGCCGCTCGATAGGATCCGCCTTGCTGTGGGGCTTTGTCATCCGACGTTTTGCGTCTCTTGATCGCTTCCTGCCAGTTTGCCACAAATGCATGGAACTGCAGAGCGGGCAGGCCGCGAAAGACGCAATGGGGCCCGGCTTTGCCGCCCATTCCGCCTCATTCCGGAAGCCTTCGGAAAAACCAGGCGCTGCCGGTTTGAGCTTTGGCGAGGTCGCGGCCGTTCGATCGCGAAGCTATTGTAGCTGGAAGGAACATGGATGCAGAGTATACTGAGGGTGACAGCCATGACGATTCCCGCAAAATTCGAGAAGGGTGTTTTCAGGCCCCTCCAAGACGTGCCGATCAAAGAAGGCACGGTCGTCGAGGTGCTCCTGCCTACGGAGGCACCTGTGAAGAAACCACCCTCAATTGCTGAATCGCCCTTCGCCGGCATGTGGAAGGACCGCGAGGACATGGCCGATAGCGTCGAATACATCAGCCAGCTTCGCCGCGAACTCCACGGCTGATTCCGGCGCTGCGCCACGAATTGTGTGCCGTTTTGATCGATAGCAACGTCCTGATTGATGTCTCGCGCGGCGACGCAGCGGCAATCAAATACGTCGACGCTCTCCCAGAACCTTGGTCCATCTCGCAGGTCACCGCCATGGAACTCATCGTCGGCGCCCGAGACAAACGGGAACTTGCGACTATCGATGGTTTCCTGGCGATGTATCCGGTTGTCCCG
>JASHQT010000063.1 GCA_030039005.1 Bryobacteraceae bacterium | reverse complement strand
ATCTCACCCTGATGGCGCTGACCATTTCGACCGGCTTCGTGGTGGATGACGCCATTGTGATGATCGAAAACATCGTGCGCTTCATCGAAGAGGGCGAGCATCCCTTGCGTGCGGCGTTGAAGGGCGCAGAACAAATCGGCTTCACCATTATTTCGCTCACCGTTTCGCTCGTCGCTGTTCTGATTCCGCTGTTGTTCATGGGTGATATCGTGGGCCGCCTGTTCCGCGAGTTCGCCATCACGCTTTCGATCACCATTCTGATGTCGGCCATCGTATCGCTGACGCTCACGCCGATGATGTGCTCGAAATTGCTGAAGCATACCCCGGAGGCCGAGCAAGGGCGTTTCTTTCGTCTGTCCGAGAAAGGTTGGAACTGGGTCATAGGTCTTTATGACAAAACCTTGCGCTGGGTGTTGCAGCGCCAGACCGCGACGCTGCTGGTGGCGGTGGCGACGCTCGCCCTCACCATCCTGCTGTTCATCGCGATTCCGAAGGGCTTTTTCCCCATTCAGGACACGGGCGTGATCCAGGGCATTTCGGAAGCGGCGCAGACGGTCTCTTTTCAGGAAATGTCGCGCTTGCAGCAGCAGCTCGCCCAAGTGATCCTGCACGATCCGGCGGTGGAAAGCCTGTCGTCGTTCATCGGTGTGGACGGCACCAACACCACACTGAACAGCGGGCGCGTTTTGATCAACCTGAAGCCGCTCGAAGAGCGCAAAATCAGCGCCAGCGATGTGATCACGCGCTTGGGGCCGAAGCTGAGCCAGGTCTCCGGCATTGCCTTATATATGCAACCGGTGCAGGATTTGACGGTCGAAGACCGCGTCAGCCGGACGCAGTTTCAATACACGCTCGAGGATCCGAGCCAGGCTGAGCTGAACGTCTATGCGCCGAAGCTGCTCGCGAGGCTCCAGCAGCTTCCCGAATTGCGCGATGCCGCGAGCGACCAGCAGGTGCAGGGGCTGCAAACGCGCCTGGTGTACGATCGCGTCACCGCCTCGCGTCTGGGTATCACGCCGTCGGCGATCGACCAGACCTTGTACGACGCTTATGGCCAACGCCAGGTCTCCACCATGTTCACGCAGCTCAATCAATATCACGTGATCCTGGAGGTGAAGCCGGATTTCGACCAGAAACCGATCGATCTGCGCGGCCTGTTCATCCGCACCGGAGCCGCGGGCACCACCTCGAGCAGCGTGGTGTCGGGAGGCACCGGGACCGCGATCCTAAGCGGCCCAGCGAGTTCGGCCACGGTTTCCCAGGCCACGCTGAATTCCACCGGCTCGAGCAATGCCGCGGGAGCGCAACAGATTCCCTCCACGACGGCCTTTCCCAACGGCGGCCAAGTCCCGCTTTCGGCCTTCAGCACCATTGAGACCCGCAGCGCTCCGATCGCGATTAATCACCAGGGCCAGTTTCCCGTGGTGACGCTGTCGTTCAACCTGGCGCCCAACGCCTCACTGGGAGACGCGGTGGCGGCGGTGAACAAGGCCAAGGAGGAAGTGGGATTGCCGCCCAGCATTCAGGCCGCGTTTCAGGGCACCGCGGAAGCCTTTCAGGCGTCGCTCGCCAACGAGCCCGTTCTCATTCTGGCCGCCTTGGTCACGGTGTACATCGTGCTGGGCGTTCTCTACGAAAGCTACATCCACCCGGTCACCATTCTTTCCACGCTGCCCTCGGCCGGCGTGGGCGCGCTGCTGGCGCTGTTCTTGACGCGCAGCGACTTCAGCATCATCGCGCTCATCGGCATCGTGCTGCTGATCGGCATCGTGAAGAAAAACGCGATCATGATGATCGACTTCGCGCTGGAAGCCGAACGCCAGGAAGGCAAAGCGCCCTTGGACGCGATTTATCAGGCGTGCCTGTTGCGCTTCCGCCCCATCATGATGACCACCATGGCGGCGTTGCTCGGCGGCGTTCCGCTCGCCTTCGGCACCGGCGTCGGCTCTGAGCTGCGGCGTCCGCTCGGCATCACCATCGTGGGCGGCCTGATCTTCAGCCAATTGCTGACGCTGTACACCACGCCGGTCATTTACCTGTTTTTCGACCGGCTGGCGGTTCGTTTTTCGCGACGCCATCGCGAGATGCGCGAGGGAGCTTCTCCCTCCAGGCCGGCGCCGGAGCCCAGTCCCGCGCACTGACGGATCCATATGAGCCTCTCGGAGCCATTCATCCGCCGGCCGATCGCCACCACGCTGCTAACCGCGGCCATAGCGCTCGCGGGCGCCACCGCCTTCCGGCTCTTGCCCGTATCGCCGCTGCCGCAAGTTGACTTTCCGACCATTTCGGTGCAAGCGTCGCTGCCCGGCGCCAGCCCGGAAACCATGGCGTCAGCCGTCGCTACGCCGCTCGAGCGGCAGTTAGGGCATATCGCCGCAGTGACCGAGATGACATCCACGAGCACACTCGGCGCCACCAGCATCACGCTGCAGTTCGATCTCAACCGCAACATCGACGCCGCGGCGCGCGACGTGGAGGCGGCCATCAACGCGGCCCGCGGATATTTGCCCACCAATCTGCCGGCCAATCCAAGCTACCGCAAATACAACCCCTCCGACTCGCCGATTTTGCTGCTGGCACTCACTTCCGACCGGCTGTCCAAAGGCCAAATGTATGACTCCGCCTCCAGCATCATGGGTCAGAAGCTGTCGCAAGTAAGTGGTGTCGGACAGGTGGTGGTGGGAGGAAGCGCCCTGCCGGGCGTGCGTATCGAGCTCAATCCGCCGCAGTTGAACAAATACGGGATCGGGTTTGAGGAGGTGCGTTCGGCGCTCGCCGCATCCAACGCCAACACGCCCAAGGGCGAGTTTCAGGACGGCAAGCAGCGTTATGAAGTCAGCGCCAACGACCAGATTTTCCATGCCGCCGATTACGCACCGCTGGTGATCGCCTATCGCAACGGCAACCCGGTGCGTCTCTCCGATGTCGGCCGCGCGGTGGATTCGGTGGAGGACCTGCGCAACGCCGGCTACGCCAACGGCAAGCCCTCCGTGCTGGTGATCGTGTTCCGGCAGCCGGGCGCCAACATCATCGATACCGTGGATCGTATCCGCGAGGTACTTCCGCAACTGGCCGCCGCCCTCCCGCGGCAGGTCAACATGCGCGTCGCCATGGATCAGACCATCACCATCCGCGCATCAGTGCACGACGTCGAAATTACGCTGCTGATTTCGATTTGCCTGGTGATCCTGGTGGTGTTCGCGTTTCTGCGAAATCCCCGCACCACGCTGATTCCCAGCGTCGCCGTACCGGTCTCGCTTATCGGAACATTCGGCGTCATGTACCTGGCCGGCTTCAGCATCGACAATTTGTCGCTGATGGCGCTGACCATTTCCACCGGCTTTGTGGTGGACGACGCCATCGTGGTCATCGAAAATATCACGCGCTACATCGAACACGGCATGCATCCGTTCCAGGCCGCGCTCAAGGGCGCACAGGAAATCGGATACACGGTCCTCACCATCAGCTTTTCCCTCATTGCCGTGTTTATTCCCCTCCTGATGATGGGCGGCGTCGTGGGCCGGCTGTTCCGCGAGTTTTCCATCACGTTGTCGGTGGCCATCCTGGTGTCCATGGTGGTCTCGCTCACCACCACGCCCATGATGTGCGCGCATCTTTTGCGGGAGAATCAGCAGCACGGCCGCATGTATCGGAAGGGGGAAGATTTCTTCGCCGCGGTGGTGAATCTTTACGGCCGGACGCTCTCCGTCGTGTTACGGCACCGGGCCATCACATTGATGAGCCTGCTGGCCACCGTAGCCCTGACCATCTTCCTGTACATCCAGGTACCCAAGGGATTCTTTCCGCAGCAGGACACCGGCCGGCTGAACGGGCAAATTCAGGCCGATCAGGACACCTCGTTCCAAACCATGGACAAGATCCTGCGGCAAATGGTCGACATCATCAAGGCAGACCCGGCCGTCGACACGGTAAACGCTTTTTCGGGCGGAGGTGGAGGCACCACCACAAACACCGCGCGGATGTTCATTTCTCTGAAGCCGCTCAGTGAACGCAAAATCGACGCCGACGAGATTATCGAGCGCTTGCGGCCGCAGCTCGCGCGGGTGCCCGGGGCGACGCTGTATCTACAAGCGTCGCAGGATTTGCGTGTGGGCGGCCGGCAAAGCAACGCGCAGTATCAATACACGATGCGCGGCGACAACCTGGCCGATCTGACCACCTACGCGCCCAAGATGCTGGACGAGCTGAAGACATTGCGCATAATCACGGACACCAACAGCGATCAGCAGGATCGCGGTTTGCAGGCCATGGTGGATTATGACCGCAAGACCGCCGCGCGCTTCAATATCTCGCCGCAACTGATCGACGCCGTGCTGTACGATGCGTTCGGCCAGGAACAAGTATCCACCATGTATACGTCTTTGAACCAATATCACGTGGTGATGGAAGCGGCGCCCGAGTACTGGCAGAACCCCAATACGCTCCACCAGGTGTATGTTACGGCCCCCAACGGGTCGGAAGTTCCGCTCAGCGCGATCGCGAAAACCGAAACCGCCACCGCCCCGCTTTCGGTGAACCATCAGGGACTCTTCCCGGCGATTACGTTGTCCTTCAACCTGCGCCCTGGGGTCGCGCTAGGCACGGCGGTGAATGCCATCAACGCCGCAGCCGCCAAGATCCGGCTTCCCTCGACCATTCAGACCGGGTTCGCTGGCACGGCGCAGGCGTATCAGCAGTCGCTAGGGAGCGAGCCCCTTTTGATCGCTACGGCTCTCGCGGCGGTCTACATCGTCCTGGGCATGCTGTATGAAAGCTACATCCATCCGGTGACAATTCTTTCGACGCTGCCCTCGGCGGGAGTAGGCGCGTTGCTCGCTCTCGAACTCACCCATACCGAGTTGAGCGTGATCGCGATTATCGCAATCATTTTATTGATTGGCATCGTGAAAAAGAATGCCATCCTGATGATCGACTTCGCGATCGCGGCCGAGCGCAACGAGGGCAAGAGCTCGCACGACGCGATCTTCGAAGCCTGCCTGCTGCGCTTCCGGCCCATCCTGATGACCACCATGGCGGCCTTGCTGGGCGCGTTGCCGCTGGCGCTGGGCACCGGAACCGGCAGCGAGTTGAGACGCCCGCTCGGCATCACCATTATCGGCGGCCTGATTTTCAGCCAGATGCTGACGCTGTACACCACGCCGGTGGTGTACCTGTACTTCGACCGGCTGCAACAATGGCGCGAACGGCAGCGCGCCGGGCGCCGGACGCCGATTCCCGAAGAGCCCATGGGCTCGGAAGTATGAGGTAGACGCCACAATGCACGGCGCGATCATGAGAAAATTGTTCTTGAAGGAATTGGAGTGACCCTGCCGGCGGGCTGTTCGCGTAGTTTCAGGCCCCGCCGCCGGCTTTCTTAAAAGATGCGCATCAAGAATCAAAATAATAGATCGACATTAGCGGGCGCTGTGACGGCCGCGCTCCTGGCTTCCACCGCTTGCATGGTGGGTCCCAATTACCGGCGTCCTCCCGCCCCGGTGCCCGAGGCGTTCAAGGAAAAACCGCCCGACGGCTGGAAAGAAGCCCAGCCGAACGATGCCGCGCTCAAAGGCAAGTGGTGGGAGGTCTATAACGACCCCACGCTGAACACGCTCGAAGAGCAGGTGAGTATTTCGAACCAGAACGTCTTGCAGGCCGAGGCGCAGTACCGCTCCGCGCGCGCCTCCGTGCAGGTGGCGCGATCGGCCTTGTACCCGACCGTCACCGGAGCGCCTGAAGTCGGCGTGCAACAGGGCGGAGCTATTCCGGGCGTGGGGGGAAAGGCAATCTTCCAGACGTATGAGATCCCCGCCGACGTGTCCTATCAAGTGGATTTGTGGGGCAGCATTCACCGCAACCTGCGTGCCAATGCCGAAACCGCGCAGGCCACTGAAGCGCAGCTCGAGAACATAAAGCTGACCTACCAGTCGGACTTGGCCCAGGATTATTTTCAACTGCACGGCACCGACAGCGACATCGCGCTGCTGCAATCCACCGTCGATTCCTACGCCGGATTTCTGAAGCTGACGGAGGCGCGCCATCAATCGGGCGTGGCGTCCGGCGCCGACGTCGCGCAAGCCGAAACACAGTTGGATACCGCCAAGGAACAATTAATCGACTTCGGCGTGGCGCGTGCGCAGTACGAGCACGCCATCGCGATTCTGATCGGCAAGCCGCCCGCGGAATTCTCGCTCCCTCAGATTGTGCTCAAGGGCGAGCCGCCGCCGGTGCCGATAGCGTTCCCGTCCGCGCTGCTTGAGCGCCGTCCGGACATCGCCTCGGCCGAGCGCCAGATGGCCGCGCTCAACGAACAGGTCGGGATCGCCGACGCAGCCTATTACCCCTCGCTCAATCTCAGCGGAGCAGCCGGCATCGCCAGCGCCGCGTTCACGAGCCTGTTTACGTGGGCCGGACGGTATTGGACCGGCACGGCGGCTCTCTCAGAAACGGTGTTCGACGCCGGCAAGCGGCGCGCGCAGGTGAATATCGCGAAAGCCAATTTCGACGCCGGCATGGCCAGTTACCGGCAGACCGTGCTCGCCGCGTTCCAGCAAGTAGAAGACGAGCTGGCGGCGTTGCGAGTCCTCCAGCAGGAAACCGGAGCCACCATTGAAACCGTCGCGGCCGCGCAAAAGGCCCTCGATATCACCGTGGCGCAGTACAAGGCCGGAACCGCGAATTACCTCCAAGTGGAAACCCAGCAGACCGTCTTGTTTTCCGAACAAGAGGCCCTGGTGAATCTGCTGATCCGCCGCATGGTGTCGAGTGTCCTGCTGGTACAGGCGCTGGGCGGCGGTTGGGATTCTTCACAGTTGCCGCCCATCGGTACGCTGACGGCGAGCGACAAGGCCACCCGCAACTAGGCAATCGCTAAAAGCTCATCTTGTCTTTCGCTGCCTCGATCTTCCTGCCGTCCACACCGTAGATGGTCAGCAGATCGCCCCAGGCGTGATAATCGCCGTGCCGATCGCGGTACTTCACCACGGCTTCGGCTTCCGCCTCGGTGAGCGAGAGCCCCGCCGCGATCTCCTGGGCCGTGGCTTTGTTCACGTTGACCTTGGTGGTGTCTTCGACTTTGGGGAAGTGCGCGAAGAGATAATCGGCTATCGCATCGAGCTCCGCCGGCGTGGCTTGCGCGCCCCGCTCGGCCATGCGCTGCACGATGGCGTGGTATTCGTCCTTCGTAAAACGATAAGCCGTGAGCTCGTCCGCTTTGTGGCAGCCGATACAGGCGCGCTGGATCAAGTCCTTGCCCTTGCCATCCGGCAAATCGCTGGCCTGGGTTTTGACTGACAGCATGCCCGCGCAAAGGATCAGGCACGCTGTCAGCTTCAAGCGGTTACTCCCAATTACCGGTGAAACCGCCCTTCGAGCACGGCCTTGGCAAGAATATGTCCTTGCATGGCATCCAGAACCTGGTCGCGAGTCGCATCGGGTCCGAGGTCGAGTTTGGTGTCGAGGGCGAAAAGCTCAAACGTGTAGTGGTGATAGGGCCCCGCTGCTCCGGCGCCTGGTCCCATGTATCCCACGCCGCCGCGCAGATTCTTTGCGTTGATGGCGCCGTCTTCGAGCTTGGCTTCCGCGGGCACGCCGCCCGGAAGGCCGGTCGCGGTGCCCGGAATGTTGAAAATCATCCAGTGCAGTACGTCGCCGGTCTTGCGCTGGATGGCAACGTCGGGATCGTGGAGGATGATCGCGAAGCTCATGGTGCCGGGCGGAACGTGCGTCCAGTCCAATTTCGGCGACTTGGCGTCCGGGACGGCTTGCGTAAATTGATTGGGAATGACGCCGCCGTCTTCAAAATCGGGCGACGTGAGAGTCAAGCCGGGTCCGCTGGGACCCTTTTGCTGCGCGAAGCCCGTACCGAGGGCCGCCGCCAGGAACGTGACTGCAACAGTGAGTGTTCTCATGCGTGTTTCTCCTTGGATGTATCAGCATACCAGGAAGACGCCGCCGGTTGCGCTCCAGGAATCGATTTCACGATCAACTTTTGGATCTCCTCCCGGCCCACCGCAAGCGGGCTTTGGATGCGTCCATCGGCGCTCACCAGCACGGCGGCCGGCGTCGAGATCGCGCCGTACGCGTCGGAAACTTCGAATTCCTGTTGGAGCAACACTCGCGACATTTCTATACCGTTTTGTTTCGCAAGCTTTTCCGTTTCCGCGCCGCGGCTGACGACCATCAGGTTCAACACGCCACCGTACTCGCGCGCCCAGCGGCCCAGATACGGCCAAAGCGCGCGGCAGGACTCGCAGTGCGGGCTCGAAAAAACCAGAAAATTAGCTTTGCTGGATTCAAGCAACGAGTGCAGGGAATGCGGCTGTCCCTCCAGATCCGGGAGCCGGAACGACGGCGCCAGCGTTCCCACCGGCCAGCCGGTTCCCGCCTCTATGATTTGCTGCAGCACCGGATCGCGCGGCCGAGATTGTGGAACAGGCGCGCGCGGGCGCGGCTCGGGTTTTGGAGTGGAAGCGTCGTGCGCCTCGCTGTCTGGCGAATCTTCCTCGTCGCCCCAATCGAACAGCGAGCCTTCCACCGTGGCCGCCTTTTCTTCCTCGCCACCCCGCTGCCGCAACGCGCGCCAGAACAGGAAGCACAAAATCAAAGCCGCGACCAAAAACAGCCGCTGCTCGTCTTCACCGGCGGCTCGAATATGCTGCCAGGCCGAAGGACCCACGTGTGCCGGCCCCCTCCACACCAGCCAACCCGCTAGCGCGACCAGCACGCCGTTGCGGATCAAAGTCGACCGGCCGACCGGCGCCGAATGAAGCTGGCCGAAGCAGCGGCAATCCGGCTTGCG
Organism: Bryobacteraceae bacterium; assembly: GCA_030039005.1. The sequence continues at coordinate 548 of JASHQT010000063.1, read as the reverse complement.
GCCACGCACCATGGCAACCGCGATCCCCAGGATGAATATGGCGAGCAGTGCGAGCGCGCCGCAGGCTCCATACCACGCGGAGGCCGCGGGAACGAGTGCGATGGCGACTCCGGCCTCGACCACCGGAAGGATCATCGCGACAAATGCCGCCAGGGCGCGAGGTAGGCCGAATTCGGTGAAGGCTTTCGTGCTTCCTTTGGGATCGGCATACTTTGCGACGCCGGCCAGCAGAAATACGGCGGCGAGCAGTAGTCTTCCAATCAGAAGAGCGAGTTCCACGTTTGCGCCGGCTCCATTGTCAAGTATACGCCTCAGGTCGACACGGGAACGAAACTTCCCTAGACATCCCTATTGTAATTCTATACTACGCATGATAATGTCTGTTTAGGGGATGAACGAGGATCTCTATTCCGTTGACCAAGTGGCCGAGCTACTCGGCCTCCATGTGAAAACCGTGCGGCAATATGTGCGCGAGGGGCGCTTGAAAGCAGTCCGGATCGGCAAACAGTATCGCATTGCGGGCGAGGATTTGACTGCCTTGACCGGCC
>JASHQT010000524.1 GCA_030039005.1 Bryobacteraceae bacterium | reverse complement strand
GTGCTGAAGCTGAGGGCGGCGCGAATGGCGTGCATGTGGGAGTCGATCAGGCCCGGAATCACCGTGCGCCCTCCCAGATCGATCACCCTTGCGTCACCGCCCGCCACTTTCCGCACCTGCGCGGTCGAACCGACAGCCAATATCCGATCGCCTTGAACAGCGATGGCCTGGGCGGTCGAGAACTTCGAGTCCACCGTCAAGATTTTCCCGTTCAGCAGCACCGTCGTGGGCTGCGCGGCCGCAACGGCCGCCCACACCGCGAGACCTGTCAATACCGCCAGAATGCGATATCTACGCACGGAGCGACGGAATTGTGCACTTGACATACCCAACAAAAAATGCGATGATTGTTCATGGCCGGAATCATTGCTCCGCAGTATCAAAACGAAGATAAGGCGCGCAAGCACTTGGAGGCGATCCGGTGGCCGGATGGCCCGGTTTGCCCGCACTGCGGGATTGTAGACAAGGCGTACAAGCTCGAAGGCGAGTCCACGCGCGACGGCCTTTACAAATGCGCCGAATGCCGCAAGCCCTTCACCGTGACCATGGGTACCATCTTTGAGGATTCGCATATTCCGCTTCATAAGTGGCTCCTAGCGATTCACCTGATGTGCTCCTCCAAGAAGGGTATCAGCGCGCATCAACTATGGCGCAATCTATGGGGGACCGACCCGAAGACGGGGAAGCAGCTTGGCAGCTACCGTACCGCGTGGTTCATGGCCCATCGCATCCGCTGGGCGCTAGGCCAAGAGCCACTGGCCAGCAAGCTTGCCGGTATCGTTGAAATGGATGAAACCTACATCGGTGGCAAACAGCGCTTTGGTGAGAAGCCGAAATACCAATGGGGTGAGGATGGCCGTCCCAAGCCCAAGGCGAAGAAGAATCCCGATTGGCGCGACAAGAAAGCGCCGGTGGTATCGATCCTGCAACGTGACGGGCAGGTGCGTTCCAAGCACTTCGAGCGCGTCACCGCTGAGAATTTGGAGCCGATGATTCAAGAGACCATCGATAAATCAGCGCACGTGATGACGGACAGCGCGAATCTGTACCATGGCGCGCCAGAGAGCCACAAGCACAGCACCGTCAACCACAAGGCGAAGGAATACGTTCGGCATGAAGACGGCGTGTGCATAACGACCAATACGGTAGAGTCCTACTTCGCGATCATCAAGCGCGGGATCGATGGAATCTATCACCATGTCAGCAAGACGTATTTAGATCAGTATCTCCGCGAGTTCGACTATCGCTATAACGTGCGGAAGATGAACGATGCTGATCGGTTTACGCTGGCCGTCAAGAAAACGGAGGGCAAGCGACTAACGCTCAGAAATCCGAAAGGCGATAAGATGTAATGGATGCGGCGGGCGGGATTCGAACCCGCAATTGGTGTCACCCGCCCGGTTCCAAACCGGGTGCGTCTTCCTATTCCGCCACCGCCGCATAGCTCTTCAAAAGGGAACGTCGTCGTCGGTAATCCCCTGATCGACAATATTCTCGGCTTGTGATTCAGACTCAGTTTCCGGCGCTTCGTCAATGCCAAAGTTCGCTGGCGGCCCATGTCCGTTTCGCGCCTGATTCTCAATTAGGCCGAAAGTGTTAGGCGCGGGCCGCGTGAAAATCTCGCCGCGTCTGGCATAAGAACTTAGTGAGCCAGCAAGAGCCGCCCTCTTTTCTTGGGTACTTTTGATTCCAAGGGCCGTCACCAGCTCGCCGATGTGAAGGGGGCGATTAGCTTCCCGGATGGCATTGCGGGCCTTGTCTACCTTGCTGCCCGGTCGCAGATTAGCAGGTGAGACTGCAAGTTCCTCCCCGCTGGATTCGTCGCGCGGCAGTAGACGCAAAGCGTCTTCCATGGCTTGAATGTAGATCCGCGCATCGCGGATTCGGCCCTCTGCTTCCGCAATTTCTCCACGCTTCCTATCAATCCGCTTCTGAAGTTCGTCACGGGCGGCCATGTGGACAGTCTCCCACATTTGCTCGGCGAGCACAAGAGCACACTGCGGTTTCACCACAAAATATCGCCTCTCATATGTTATACTTCTGGCTTGGAGGAGAAGTAAGCGATATGGAGTACAGAGAGTGCGTGGAAGGATTTGAGTCCATAAAGAAGCATACCGAAACAGGCGTTGAGTACTGGATGGCCCGAGACCTGATGACGCTGCTGGATTATGCGGATTGGCGCAATTTTACGGCGGTGATTGAGAAAGCGCGCACGGCCTGCGAGAGCGCGAAGTTAAAGAACACCAACCATTTCGTTGCCACCGCCGATATGGTCAACATCGGAAGCGGTGCGGAGAGGGAGAGGGAAAACTGGTACCTAAGCCGGTACGCCTGCCACCTTATCGCGATGAATGCCGATCCCGGCAAATTAGAGGTCGGACATGCAATGACCTACTTCGCTATCCAAACTCGGCGTCAAGAGCTTCAGGACAAGGCCATCGCTGAGTCCGAACGAGTGCGCCTCCGAATGCAGGTCATGGACAACAATCATCGGCTTGCGGGAGCAGCAAAGAAAGCGGGGGTTCGACGCTATCCTCTCTTCCAGGATGCCGGGTATCGTGGTCTTTACGGCATGAGTCTCGGCGACGTTAAAGCTCGGAAAGGCCTAAAGCAGTCTGACGATTTACTCGATCGGGCAGGCCGATTAGAACTGGCTGCAAATGACTTCCGCATCACGCTGACTGAAGAGCGGCTTAATCGCGATTCCGTCGGCACGGAATCCGAGGCAATATCAACGCATCGAGAGGTCGGAAGTGAGGTTCGCGCTACAATGATTCGAAGAAAAGACGTGCGGCCCGAGGATCTTCCCGTAGAGTCGTCAATCAAACCGCTCGTACAGCGACAGCGGCGGAAGTTGAAGGATGCCAAAGCGTACTGAACCGCTTCGAATTCCGCTTTCCGAGCGCGATGCGCTTGCTGGGCTGCTGGCTGTCAAGCCGACAGCCGACATGCCCAGGCCGGGGGCTAATCCAACAGGGAAGAAGACGAAGCGGAAGAAACCTTCAAAACGGCCCGCGTAGATGGCGCTCCTGATAACCGTCGCGGCGCTGGCGGTCGTCGCCCTTATCCTTTATTGGCCCCACCTCTTCGTTCGCAATGAACGCAAACGGGAGTTCGCTGGATCATGCATCGCGATTCCACTGCTATTTGTCTTGGTAGCGGTTGCGTTGGTGCTGAATCGCGCGTGCGGTTAAAGCGAAAACACCCAAGTCGCGGTAGCACCGTTTTGCGGCCCACTACGCCGTAGCACGCGCAGGCCGTGTTTAGTCTGAAACTTCACCGCGCCGACTGCGCCGCAAATGGCGGGCATTCTATCATGCATCTTCAGTTCCCTAGCGATGTCCCCAGAGACGACTGTGACGGCTGGTAGTTTTCGCTTCCTGGCCGGGAGAATGTAATTTTGGTAGACATGATCGCGAATTTCATCAGCGTTCGGCATGCCCGATTGTCCGCCCATAAGCAGGGTATGTCAAGTGCACAATTCTGCGGAGCGATTATATCCTCGATAAACACAATTGATGGGCTAAGGTATTGCGCAGCCCCCGCCTCTCCCGGAAAATGAAGGATCAGCCTGGTCCGGGTAAACCCCGCGTTTCCCGGCAGGGTCACGGACGGTCCTTTCCAGGTTTGAAGGGAATGTCTGAAGGGATCTGAAAATCAATCAAGAAAGAGAGCAAGCACCACGGGGCCCTCGCCCGACCGGTCGTGTAAATACTATGGCTAAATACAAACTGGAATACATCTGGCTCGACGGCAAACAGCCCGTTCCGGCCCTGCGCGGCAAAACGCTCATCAAGGAATTTGATACGGCGCCCACGCTCGCCGACCTTCCGAAGTGGGGCTTCGACGGCAGCTCCACCATGCAGGCGGAGGGCAAGAGCTCGGATTGCATCCTGCAGCCCGTGGCCCTGTACCCGGATACAGGCGGCCGCACGAATGGCTTTATCGTCCTCAACGAAGTGATGCATCCGGATGGCACCCCGCACTCCACCAACATGCGCGCCACCATTGAGGACGATCCGGATTTGTGGATCGGCTTCGAGCAGGAATATTTCCTCTTCCAGGACGGCCGCCCGCTCGGCTTCCCCGACGCCGGCTACCCCGGCCCGCAAGGTCCCTATTACTGCGGCGTCGGCTATAAGACGATGGGCAGCATCGCCCGCAAGATCGTTGACGAGCACCTGGACCTTTGCTTGAACGCCGGCATCAACCATGAAGGCATCAACGCCGAGGTCGCCAAGGGCCAGTGGGAATTTCAGATTTTCGCCAAGGGTTCCAAGAAGGCCGCTGACGACCTCTGGACCGCCCGCTACCTGATGATGCGCCTATGCGAGAAGTACAAAGTCGACATGGAGCTGCACTGCAAGCCCATCCGGGGTGACTGGAACGGCTCCGGCATGCACACCAACTTCTCCACCAAGCACATCCGCGAAGTCGGCGGCAAGGAGTACCTGGAAGCGCTCATGAAGGCCTTCGAGGAGAACATCCCCGCGCACATTGCCGTCTATGGGCCCGACAACCATCTGCGCTTGACCGGGCTGCACGAAACCCAGGCCATCGACAAGTTCAGCTACGGTCTCTCGGATCGCGGCGCGTCCGTCCGCCTGCCCGTCAACTTCGTCCGTAACGGCTATAGAGGCTACCTGGAGGATCGCCGTCCGAACTCGGAGGCCGACCCGTACCAGATCGTCTCGCGGATCTTGAAGACCATCAACGGCGTCGCCGTAGCGGCTGCGGTCTAACTTTTCCGCAAATTTTGGACGCGTTTTGAACGCGGCTCGGATTACCGGGCCGCGTTCTCATTTAGTGCGCTTGAAGAATTGCACTTCGCGCTCGTGCTCCTCCGCGGCTTCGCGCGAGGAGAAAGTCCCCAAATTTTTTCGCCGGCCGGTCTTGGCGTCTTTCTTTCGGGAATAGAGCCGATACTGGCCGGATTTTAGTTTGCGTATCATAGCGGTACCCCTCACCCGTGGGACTCCTCCTCGTGTTTTTGGTTGCTCCGCCGTTCCTCTGTCATCGTCATGCGATTTTGGCCGCGTACAATCGGTCCGGCCTGATCCGCGGTCCGGTTTGTGCCGATGAACATGCGGGGAGCGGGGTTTGTGGGCGCCAATCGGAGTGCGTTGGTGAAAATCGCGGAATTCCTGGCGTTGGCGGGCCGCACGGCGCGCGACGGATCCTCCTTCCGCAAGCCCCTCGCGCTCTGCCACGCCTTGATGTCGGAGCGCGGCGAAGTCTCCGGCAGCCGTCTGGCGGCCGAGGCTCTGGACGCCTACCAGGCCCTGGACGAGTGGAGTCGCCGTCGTTTTTTCGAAGCGCTGGCCGCTGAGTTTTCGCCCGATCCCGAACAGGTGGGCCTGGCCGGCCACATCTATCGCCAGACGCCTTCGCCACAAAATCTAGCGCGTTTGCAAAAGGTCGTGGAGCCGCCCCGCCAGGAGCTTTTCCGCCGCTTGAACATGGCGCCAGGTGGCATGCGAATCTTGGTCGCGATGCGCAGCCACGTGCTTGCGGAATCCGGCCCTGCGCCCGAACTGAAGCCTATCGCCGCCGATCTCGCGCACCTGTTCACCTCCTGGTTCAATCGCGGGTTTCTGGTGCGGCGCCGCATCGATTGGCGTACTTCGGCCGTGGTCCTGGAGAAATTGATCCAGTATGAAGCCGTCCATCAAATCCAAGGCGGGCAAATCCAAAGCTGGCAAATTCAGGGCTGGCACGATCTACGGCGGCGCTTGGAAGCGGACCGCCGCTGCTACGCGTTTTTCCATCCGGCCCTGCCCGAAGAGCCGATTATCTTCATCGAAGTCGCGCTGGCTCGCGAGCTGCCCGCGAGAATCCAGCCACTGCTCAATTCGGATGCTCCGTTGTCGGATCCCGAATCGGTAGAGTGGGCCATCTTTTACTCCATCACCAACTGCCAGGACGGCCTTCGCGGCGTGCCGTTCGGCAGCTTTTTGATCAAGCAGGTGGTGGAGGATTTAACCCGGGAACTTCCGCGCATCAAGAACTTCGCAACGCTGTCGCCGGTTCCGGGATTCCGGAAATGGCTGGCCGAAAAGGCGCCCGCTCTGCAGTCCACATCCAAGCTCGCGCCCTATGCCGAGGCCGCCGGCCGGCTCGATGAGCCGGTTACCGATTGGCAGCCTCACGTGATGGAACTGGCGGCGTATTATCTCCTCCACGCGAAACACAACGGTGAACCGCTGGACCCGGTGGCGCGCTTCCACCTGAAGAACGGCGCGCACCTGGAACGCCTCAACTGGCGCGGCGACACCTCCGCGCCCGGATTCGCGCGTTCGGCCGGCCTCACCGCCAATTACATCTACAAGCCTAACGAAGTCGAGCGAAATCACGAACTGTACGTTCGGGAACACAAGGTGCGGGCTTCGCGCGAAATCGAGGTGCTCGCCAAGCGTTTCAATCCGCCCGTGCGCTTCTGAAGCGCCTTTCTCTTCCAGTCGCCGCTTCTTTGCTTGTCTGAAGGCCGCGAATCGGATAGTATCTTTTTTACAAGACAGGTTAGCATTTAAAAGACAACCACTTATGACATCCCCAAAATTGCGGTGGGGCTTGTGTATGGCCCTTCTTTCTTGCTGCGCTCTCCCGTCGTGGGCCCAAACGGGCGCGAGCATCTCCGGCGTGGTGACGGACCCAAACGGCGCACCCCTTCCTGAAGTCGCGGTGACCATCAGGAACGCCGACACAGGTACAACGCGCGCGGCCATAACCGATGCCCGGGGGTACTATCAGGTCACCGGCTTGCCAGCGGGGCGCTTCGAGATTCGAGTGGCAAAAACGGGGTTCGCCGATGAAACACGCACGGGCATCAGTGTGGCGGATGGCCAGCAAGCCACGGCCGACATCAAGATGCGGTCCAGCACGCCTGACGTCTGCGCGAGCGGCCACGAGTTCCTCACCACCGATTGCTCGCTGACCTGGCACGGCATCACGGCGTATGGCGCATACGACGTCGGCGCCGGCTACGTCACTCATGGCTTGCCGGAAAACGGTTATAACTACGAAGGCGAATCCCTGGTGAACCGGAACGGCTATCAACATCGATTCCTGATCGCACCCAACAACCTGCAGCAGACGGGACTGGGCATTCGGGCCAGGGAAGAGTTTTATCATGACTGGTTCTTTGTGTTCAACGCTTCCACCGGTATCAATCCGCAATCCGGCCTGCTCGCCAGCGCACCGGCCACCGATACCATCAATAACGGACTTCCCAGGAGCGCTTATTCGATAGCCATCGACGGCACGCGCGCGGGACAGCCCTTCAACGACGAAATCTATCTCGGGATAGGGTCCAAGTATTTCGGCACATTCACCTTTGGCCGCCAGCGCTCTCTGGGGACCGATGCGATGCTCCAATACGATCCGGCCCAGGGCGGCTACGCATTTTCATACATCGGGTATAACGGCACCATGTCCGGCGGCGGCGACACCGATGATGCCCGTTGGGACGACGCCCTGAAGTATCGTTGGTCTTACGGGCCGGTACATGCCGGCGCAATGTATAAATTCGCCGATGGCTCCGGCGGCTGCTACTCGGCCTCCGCCAACTGGACCGCTGCCACCTGCACGGGAGAATCGGCGCACAACAACGCCTGGGGATTCGACATCGGTGGAGAGTACCGCAAGTTTTCCATGGACGTGGTCTACCAAGCTTACAACCAGGCGATCAGCATATTGAATCCATTGCTGGGGCCGCAGAGTCCGACGCAGCCCTATCAGTCGACCACGGACAGCATCAATACCAACCCCATCACCGGAGCAAACGTGGTTGGAACAACCAATACCTTGTATGGCATCGTGACCGACAACAGCGCCATCATGGTCGCTGCCAAGTACGACTGGAAGCCGGTCAGATTATACGGCGGCTACGAATGGATCCGGCAGACGAATCCAACGGATCCATTGGGCGTTGGCGCTTCGGATGAGGGCGGCTTTATCCTGAGCGGCGTCGAAGACAACAATCTTGATTCTCCCAAGGTCGTGCAGATCTGGTGGATGGGCCCGAAATGGGCTGTCAACGATAAAACCGACGTCACCGCCGCCTGGTACCATCAACTGCAGAATACCTTCCGTGTTCCGGCGACCTGCGTGCCCGGAAATATGCGGAGTTCCTGCGCGGGCACCCTCAACTTCTGGTCGCTCTATTTGGATTATCACTTCACCAAACGTCTGGACGGTTTTGCCGGAATTGCGTATTCCTACGTGGGCGGCGGACTGGACATCGCCATCCCTCATGGCCCCGGCGTTCCCTTTCTATACGACAACAACCTTGAACCTGTGATCGGTGGCCGGTTCGCCTTCTGATCGCGGCGATTATTTGGCGAGTCTGACGACGTCGAGCGTCTGCAGCATGCGGACCGAGCGAGCGCCTTCGTGGTCGTTGGGGCAAACCAGGCGGAAAGGCCCCTGCTTGTCCGGCAACGGCTTCCCGTCCCGTTTGTCGGCTAACAGGACGCTTTCGTTGCCGAAATCCGGATCCAGTTCGCCCAACGTGAAGATCACCTGGTAGCCGTCCTCGGCTTTCGCCAGCACGTAGGTGGTGAGCACCTTGCCGCGCAGCTTCTTGCCGAATGGCGCGCCGGCTTTCTCGAGCACCGCGCGCAGCTCGACGCCTTCATACACGGTCTTGCCGCCGTCGGCCGTAGGCACCGAAGCAGTTTCTCGCGGCATCTTGGCCAGATCATCCGCCGTGAGCGTGAGCGGCGATGCAATGTCGCCCTGCACTGCGAGCGTCGCCGTGGGCGCCTGCGCGAACACCAAAGACACAAATAGGGCGCATGCGGCCAACCGGACGTACGTCATAAAAGTCAGTGTACCTGATAGCCGAAGCGGACCAGGATCTCGCGACCGCCGCCGTGCAGGACGAAATTAGCGAAAGAATCGGCCCATTCGCGATGCGAGGTGCGCGCCAGCACACCCATCTTTTGCACGATCGGCTGGTGCAGCGACGCGTCCACCTGAATCACCTTACCCGGCTCCTTCAACACCAGCGAATAAGCGGTGAACACGGCATCGGCATTCTTCGATGTGCCGTATTGCCGCGCCATGTTGATGTTCTCCGCGTACACGATTTTGTCCTTCACGCGGTCCCAGATGCCGGCCTTCTGAAGCGTCTCCACGGTCGCCGCGCCGTATGGCGCGAGCTTCGGATTCGCCACCGCAATCGTGTGCACGTCGTTCGCCGCTAAATCGGCGACCTTATCGATGTGCGCCTGGCTGGCCGGTGGAATCCACAAGGCCAGCACGCCCACGGCGTATACCGCCTCGCTTCCCGGCACGAGCAAATGCTCGTTCTCGAGCTTGTCCGGGTGCTCGGCATCGGCGGCCAAAAACAGGTCGAACGGCGCCTGATTCTCGATCTGGCTGGTCAATTGCGCCGTCGAGCCAAAGCTGAAGACGGGATGAATCTTGGTTTGCTTCTCGAATTCGGAGCCGAGCGTCTGAGCCACCTCGGTGAGGTTGGCCGCCGCCGCTACCGTAATCTCGCGGTCCTGGGCCCGCGCTTGCGATTGGCACAAGGCCGCGCAAAACGCTACGATGATCTGCGAGGCTGCGTACCGGCGTGTCATTCGTGATCAGGCAGTCCGGGCCAGACAATGTTACTGTAACACGACAGAGTAGTCTTTAACATGCCAGAGATCGAAAATCACCTGGGGACGCTGCGCCAGAAGCGCGGCATCTCGGCCGCGCAACTGGCCCGCTTGGTGGGCGTGACGCGGCAGACCATCTACGCCATGGAAGCGGGTAGCTACGTTCCCAACACCGCCGTCGCGCTACGGCTCGCGCAGGCGCTGGAAGTGCAGGTGGAGGATCTTTTCGCGCTGCCGAGGCCCGAGCCCGTGGGGTTACGCTCGGAAGAAGCCACGCTGTTGCCGGGAGCGGGGGCGCCGCAGCCGGGCCAGCCGGTGCAACTTTGCCGCGTCAACAAGCGCCTGGTGGCTTCGCCGCCTTCTCCCTTCCCCTGGTATTTTCCCGTCAGCGATGCCGTCGTATCAAGCACGGTCTCGACCAAGCTCCCCAAGAACGGGCGCACCGATGTACAGGTGTTCGACCCCGCCGAAGACTTTCGGAATCGTGTCCTGATCGCCGGTTGCGATCCCGGAATTTCGGTCCTGGCGCATCACTTGCAATCGGCGGGCGTCGAACTCGTCTTGGCCCATCGCAACAGCTCGCAGTCGCTCAAATTGCTGAAAGAGGGCTGTGTCCACATCGCTGGAACGCACCTGCGCGACGAATCGAGCGGCGAATCGAACCTCCCCGAGATCGGCCGCATGTTTCCGCGCAACAGCGTCGCGGTGGTGACCTTCGCGGTGTGGGAGGAAGGAATTGTCACGGCGGCGGGCAATCCGAAAGGCATCAAAGATATTGAGGACCTGGCGCGGCGCGACGTCACGATCGTCAATCGCGAAAAAGGCGCCGGCAGCCGCGCGCTCCTCGATTCCCATCTGAAGCGCCTCAAGGTCGAACCCAAGAACGTACGCGGCTACGACACCGTCGCCGCCGGGCATTTGCAGGCCGCTTGGCAAGTCCAGACCGGCCAGGCCGATGCCTGCATCGCCACGCGAGCCGCCGCACGCGTGTTCGGACTCGGATTCATCCCCTTGGTGAGCGAGCGTTACGACCTCGCCATCCGCCGGCAGAACCTCGAAATGCCCGCAATCCAAGCGCTGTTGGACACGCTGAATCGCTCCAATTACCGCCGGGAGCTGGAAAGCCTGGGCGGTTACGATACTCGCGCCGCCGGCCAGCGCCTGCTGTAACCCACCCCCTGCGGCGCAGAATCCGGTACAGCGCCTGCGGCAATTTGATGGACAATGAGACATGGCACTCTCCGCTCGTAATCAACTTCCCGGAATCGTCGAAAGCGTCCAGATCGGCACGATCATGGCGCATGTGAACGTCAGGGTCGGCGAAAACCTGATCGAAAGCGTGATCACACGCACCAGCGCCGAAGAACTGGGGCTGAAAAAGGGCGACGCCGTCAAAGTGGTGGTGAAATCCACCGAAGTCATGATTCAAAAAGGGTGACGCCGCTGGAGTGGAACGCCATTCGCAGCGAGTTCCCGGCGCTCGCGCACTGGACTTATCTCAACACCGCAACCTACGGCCAGTTGCCGCGCTGCGCCACGGACGCCGTCGCGCGCCATTTCGCGCACCGCGACGAACTCGCTTGCGCCGATTTCCTGGATTGGTTTGACGACGCCGACCGCATTCGCGCCAAGATCGGACAGCTGATTCACTGTGCCCCCGATGACATCGCCTTCGTTCCGAACGCTTCTACCGCGCTCGGCCTACTGCTCGCGGGCCTCGATTGGCGGCCGGGCGACCAGGTCCTTACGCTCGAACACGAATTTCCCAATAATCTGTACGCGCCGGGTCTGCTCCAACGCTTCGGCGTGGAATCGGTCGCCAGCCCGTGGGAGCGATTCTACGAATCGGTGAATTCCAGGACGCGCCTCGCGGTCCTCAGTTCCGTCAACTACAACACCGGTTTCGCGCCGCCGCTCGCCGAAATCGCCGAATTTCTGCACTCTCGCGGCGCTCTGTTGTTCGTCGATGGAACCCAGAGCGTCGGGGCGCTCGAATTTGACGTGCGTCAAGTGCAGCCCGACATGCTCGCCGTGCACGGATACAAGTGGCTGCTTTCGCCGAACGGCGCGGGATTCTTCTACATCGCGCCGCATCTGCGCGAGCGCCTGCAGCCGAACGTCGTCGGCTGGCGCAGCCATCGCGACTGGCGCAACGTCGACAACCTGCATCACGGCGTGCCCGAGCTGCCGGCGGCCGCAGAAAAATACGAGGGCGGGTCCGTCTCGTTCGCGCTGCTCTATGCCATGGAAGCTTCGCTCGATCTGCTGCTCGAAATCGGCCCGGCCATTGTCGAGCGGCGGGTTCTCGAGCTGGCTTCGAAGACGCGCGAGATCGTGTGCGAGCTTGGTGCGACGGTCGCCCATTGCGGATCTCCCATCGTCGCGGCGCGATTCGCCAACCGCGATGTTTCCGCTCTGGCTCACGCGCTCAAGCAACAGCGCGTGTTGGTGGCCGCACGGCGCGGCCATCTGCGCGTTTCGCCGCATCTCTACAACAACGAACAGGATCTGGATGTTTTCTCGCGCGCGCTGCGCGCCTTGCTTGCCACTAACCCGGCAGGTTGAACGTCACGTTGCGTTCGCGATTCAAGCGCTCACTCAAACCCCGGTCGAGCGCGCCGAGCGGCGTCGTCTTCTGCAGGTGGTCCATGGTGACGTAATGCACGGTGTTGCCGTCCACCCAATAAGCCAGCACCGCGCGAATCGTGCCGTCGTGCATGGCGAGCAGGTAGAGCGGCTCTTCGTACTTTTTCGCCTGCGTCGTATTTGCAGACGTCGGCGGCGCATTCCACACCGAGGGCGCCGGAGGCGGCGGCGCGAAGCCTTGCGGAGGCGGCGTCTGGTTGGAAATGATCACAACGCCCGGAGCGGGCTCGGAATAACCGGGGGCATAGGTCGGCCCATAGGAAGGATAATACCCGCTATTGTCCGCGTATCCATAGCCATAGTCCGGAGATCCGTAGCAGTTGTCGAAATCCCAATAGCAATAGTCGTAGAGGCCGCCGTAGAGCCAAGGGTAACCCCAGAAGCCGCCGTAGAGCCCGTATCCATAGCGGCCGCGAAATCCCCGGTAAGCGCCTACACCGCGAAATCCTCCGCCTCTGAAAGCACTCCCCCGGAAGCCACCTCCGCCCCGGACAGCGCTTGAGAATCCTCCGCGCGCGCCTCCTCCGCCCCCGCGTGCACCACCCCCACCGCCATGACCGCCTCCCCCTCCGTGAGCCGCGGCCAGTGGGAACGCGATCAAGAAGCATCCCAAGGAGCAACCCAGGGCGAACGGCAAAATGCGGCGCATACAGGCACCTCTCACGTTCATTTTACGCCCCGACGTAGCGGGCGTACAAGCTGCGTGCAATCCCGACATCTGTGGTGCCCTTCACGATCGCGCGGCCGTCAGGAAACACAGTCAGCAGATATGGCGGGATCTCAAAACGCAGCGCGAATTCGTTCGCCCGCACCGGTCCGAGAGGCGCCAGGCGCGCGGCGAGCTCGCGCAGTTCCACGGGCCGGGAGCGCTCATGGATCTGCACTGCGTTGTGCCCGCACAGGCTCACCGGCGCGCGGCGTTCACCCGCCAGATAAGGAAACTCGCGCCGCCCGCAGGCCGGGCAATCGGCCCTAGGCCCGGGCTGCGCCACCTGGCGAATCTCGCCGCTCCACACATCCACAGTCGTGATTTTGGCCGCCGGTTCGGCGTCGCACAAAATCTTCATCGCCGCGGCTACCTGCCAGCTCGCGATCAGCGATGTCACGCTCCCCAGCACCCCCGCGGTCTCGCACGTGGGCTGTGCGCCCCCCGGCGGATCGGGATAAATGCAGCGCAAACAAGCCGTCTTTCCTGGAATCACCGGCATTGCGATCCCATAGCTTCCCACGGCCGCGCCATACACCCACGGAACGGACTGCCGCACCGCAAAATCATTGATCAGGTATCGTGTTTCGAAGTTGTCGGCGCCGTCCAGGATCAGATCCACGCCGCCCAGCAGATCGTCGGCGTTAGCGGGGGTGAGATCCGCAACCGCCGGTTCCACCTCGATGCTCGAATTGATCGCCGCGATCTTGCGGGCCGCCGCGACGGCTTTGGGCATAGCCTGCTCGGCGTCGCATTCATCGAAAAGCCACTGCCGCTGGAGATTGCTGAGCTCCACGTAATCGCGGTCGATGATCCGCAGAAACCCGATTCCCGCCCGCGCCAGCGCTCCGGCCTGGAAACTGCCCAAAGCGCCGCAACCGGCGATGGCCACGCGAGCGTCCAACAGGCATTGCTGTCCCTGTTCGCCAATACCTCGAAACAGGATCTGCCGCGAATAACGCTCGCGATACGGCTCGTTCATAGGGACACCGCGTTGCGCTCAACCACAACCAGCCCAATCACACACAGATGGTACCAACCGATGCGTTAAGATGGTCGCTTGTGTCGAGCCGGCTGGGCCTATGGATTTATGCGCCCATGCTCGCCGTAATGGGCACGTTGCAGCTCCCCGCGGCGTCCAGCCAGTACGAAGGCCAGCCGATCGCCGGCGTGTCATTCGATCCGGCGGGGCAGCCGCTGGCCTTCGATCAGCTTCTGGCGATGCTGCCGCTGCGCGCGGGCCAACCGCTGCGCGCTTCCGACGTGCGCGACGCTATCCAGCGCCTCTACCAAACCGGCGAATACGCCGATATCGCCGTCGATGCCACCCTTACGCCCGCCGGCGTGAACCTCAAGTTCCTGACCAAACCCGCCTATTTCATCGGATACTTCGACGTCTCCGGCGTTCCCGAACCTCCCAATGAAGGACAATTGCTGGTGGCGACGAAGCTCACGCTGGGAGCGCCGTACGTCCCGAGCGACACCACCTCGGCCGTGGCCCGCATTGTCGATCTGCTCAAGCGTAACGGTTTCTACCATGCCGGCGTCGAGCCCGCCACAGCGTTCCGCCCGGCCACGCAGGAAGTCCACATCGATTTTTCCGCCGATCCCGGACGGCGCGCCCGATTCGATGGCTTGGTCGCGAACGGCAACACGTTGCGCCCGCTCCCGAAGCTCATCGGTTCGAGCGGTTGGAAGCGATTTCCCGGCTGGCTGGGCTGGCACGATCTCACCGAAACGCGCCTCCAAAACGGCCTGGACAATATTCGCGCCTGGTATCCCAAGCATAATCACCTCCTGGCTCAGGTTACGCTGGAAAACCTGAACTACGATTCCGGTACCAACACCGTCTCACCGGCGCTGGCAATTAATCCAGGCCCTCCCGTAATCGTGAGTCTGCGGGGCGCCAAGCTCTCCGCCGGAAAGCTGCGCAGTCTTTTACCGATCTATGAAGAGCGCGCGGTAAACCGCGACCTGCTGGAGGAAGGCTCGCGCGACCTGGTGGCCTACTTTCAGACCGAGGGGTTCACTGACGCCACGGCGGATTACCAGATGGCTACGTCCCCGAACGGCGAAGAGTTCGTCCAGTACCACGTCGAGCCAGGCATTCGGCACAAGATCGTCAAAGTGGAGATTCGCGGCAACCATTACTTCGACAGCGCCACTCTGCGGGAACGGATGTCGGTGATTCCCGCCACCGCGATTCGCTACCGCTATGGCCGCTACAGCCGCTCCGCGTTGGATCGCGACGTCGACGCCATTCGCAATCTATACCGCTCCAACGGATTCCGCGACGTGGAGATCAGCTCGCGCGTCATGGACGACTACCGCGGTGTGCAAGCGCACGTCGCGATCTTCATCGATATCGCCGAGGGCCCCCAATGGTTCGTTTCCAAGCTCTCGCTCGAGGGCGTATCCGATGAGATCCGGCCCGCCCTGATGCAACTTCTGCATTCCACCCAAGGGCAGCCTTACAGTGATTTGAACATCGCCACCGACCGCGACGATGTTCTCGATTACTATTTCAACCACGGCTATCCCGCCGCCAGATTCGATTTCACCATCGTCCCCGCCGGCCAGCCCGAGCACGTCAATTTGACCTTCGCCGTCACTCCCGGCGACCGCGTGTTCGTGCGCGGCGTGGTGGTGGACGGCTTGAAGGAAACGCACCAGGACGTCGTCACAGACCGCATCAGCATGCACGCCGGCGACCCGCTTTCCCAAAGTGCCATCAGCGACAGCCAGCGGCGCCTGTACGACCTCGGCATCTTCTCGCGCGTCGACGCCGCGATCCAAAACCCCGATGGCGACGAGCCCACCAAGTACGTGCTGTTCTCCATCGAGGAAGCCGGACGTTATTCGATGAACGTGGGCGTGGGCGCCGAAATCGGACGCATCGGCGGCGGCGCCGAATCGCTCGATTCGCCGGCCGGAGTCACGGGATTCGCGCCCCGTTTCCTGTTCGGCATCAGCCGGCTGAATTTTCTGGGCCTGGGCCACACCCTCAGTTTGCAGACGTTGGTCTCCACGCTCGAGCAGCGCGCTTTGCTGACTTATGTCGCGCCTCAATTCTTGGGCCATCCCAGCCTGAGCCTCCAGTTCTCCGGGCTTTTCGACATTTCTCACGACATCCGCACCTTTTCGTCGCGACGCCTGGAAGGTTCCGTACAGTTGGGCCAGAAGCTGTCCCGCGCCAACACGCTGCAGTACCGGTTCACGTATCGCAAGGTCAATATTCTGGGAACGCCGCTCATCAGTCCGGAGCTGATTCCGCTGCTGTCCCAGCCGGTTCGCGTGGGCTTCGTTTCCATGAGCTACATTCACGACACGCGCGATGACCCCCTCGATTCGCACCGCGGAACGTATACCAGCGTGGACCTGGCGCTCGCCTCCAGTGCTTTCGGGTCGCAGACCGGGTTTGGCCGCGTGGTAGCGCGTAACTCCACCTACTACCAGCTCACGAAAGATCTGGTGCTGGCGCGCACCACCGATTTCGGCGTGATCGAACGCTACGCCGGACTGCCCGAAATCCCGCTGGCCGAACGTTTCTTCGCCGGTGGTGCATTTTCCAATCGCGCGTTTCCCGATTTCCAGGCCGGTCCGCGCGATCTGACCACGGGTTTTCCCATCGGAGGAAACGCGCTACTCATGAATACCATCGAGTTGCGCTTCCCGCTCGTCGGCGACAACCTAAGCGGCGTGATTTTCAACGACCTGGGCAACGTCTATTCGGACCTGGACACCATCAGTCTCCGGTTCCGCCAGGAAAACCTGCAGGACTTCAATTACGCGGTCCAGGGCTTCGGCATCGGGTTCCGCTATCGCACGCCGCTCGGACCCATCCGCGTGGATTTCTCTTTGAGCCCCGATTCGCCGCGCTTTTTCGGCTGCTCGGGGTCCATCAATCAGCTCTATGAGTGCGGTGTACCCGGCTCCTCAGTCCCCCAGACCGTGCAGCGCATCAACGTGTTCCAATTCCATTTCTCGCTGGGCCAGGCCTTTTGATGAACCTACTTCCTCACGGTCGCGGCTCAGTCGTATTCCTCGTCTCCCTGGTATTCCTTGTCTCCCCCGGTCTTTTCCCCGACATCATCGACCGCATCGCCATCACCGTCGGCAACCAGGTGATCACGGAAACGCAAATCGAGGAGGAAATCCGCGTCACGGCATTCTTGAATCGCGATCAGGTCGACTTAAGCGCCGGAGCGCGGAAACAGGCCGCCGGCCGGCTGATCGAACAAGCGCTCATCCGGCGCGAAATGGATCTCAGCCGCTATCCGCTGCCGGAGATGAGCGATGCCTCGGAATCGCTCAAAGGCATTCAGACCCAGTATCCCAGCCCAGCCGCCTTCCAGAACGCGCTCCAGGACTACGGCATCAGCGTCGACGAACTCACCCGCCGCCTGTGGTGGCAGTTGACCCTGCTGCGTTTCATCGACTACCGTTTTCGGCCGGGAATACAAATCCCTCCAGCGGATGTGCAAGCATATTATCGACAGCAGGTTTTATTGTGGCAACAACAAGGGATCAAGCCCATTCCAACGCTGCAGGCGTCCCGCGACCGGATCGAGGAAATTCTGACCCAGAAACGCATCGATCAGGCGTTGGATCAGTGGCTCCAGGACACGCGAAAACAGGTGACGATCACTTACCTGGACCCGGCCCTCAACGACGCGGCCGCAAGGTAAGAATCGCCGCCTTCGCCTTGCTGGGGCTGGCGGGATTGTGCCTCGCGCTGCTGCTGGCCGGAGTCATCGTGGCGCGGACGGATTGGTTCAAGAACCGCGTCCGGGCAAGGATCGAATCCGTAATCGCGCGTGCCACCGGGGGCCGCGTCGAGATCAGCGGCTTCTCCTACAACTGGCGGAATCTGACGGCCGAGGTCTCGCAGTTCGTCGTCCACGGCACCGAGCCCGCGTCAGCGCCGCCGCTGTTTGCGGCCGAAAAAATCCACATCGGTCTGAAAGTGATCTCGGTGCTGGAGAAAAAGGTGGACGTCTCCTCGCTCGTCGTGGAGAACCCGCGCGTATACATCACCATCAGCCCCGACGGATCCACCAACATCCCCCGGCCCGCCATTCCTCGCTTCAATCAAAACGTGATCGAGGACCTGCTCGATCTCCGCGTCCGGCACATCGAGATCCATCACGGAGTCGCAACTTATAATACTTGGCGCGTTCCTCTGGATGCGGTGGGCGAGCAGTTGCAAATGTCGCTCATTTACCAGTCATCGCCCTCGGGCGGCAACGCCAAATCCGGCCCCCGCTATTTGTGTGCCATCTCTTCCGCTCACATGCGGGTATCGTCGCCGAAGCTGCACACTCCCGCCGCTTTCGCGCTGGATTCGCAGGCGGAGCTCGCGAAAAATGCTATCCAAGTGCTGCGCCTCAATCTGGTTTCCGGCGGCATGAAGATCGCGAGCAAGGGAACGATCATCAATCTGTACTCTCCCCAGGCGGACTTTGACGTCACCGCCGCGCTGCCGGTCGCCGAGCTCAACCAAATCTTGCCCAGCCCGCTCGCCTCGCGCGGCGAATTGCAGCTTCAGGGACACGTCACCACCGGCGGCACCGCGACCGACCATTTTATCGGCCGGCTCTCCGGACAGTCTCTGGGATATAGCCACAACGGGATCCAAATTCACAATGTCGCCCTCGCTTCGAGCGCCGATATCACGCCCGAAAAGCTCAGCCTCACCGATCTCCGGCTGTCCTCCTCCGAGGGAGCTTTTCGCGGCTCCGCCACCGTAATCGATGGCAAGCATGTGGCGCTGAAAGGACAAGTGGATGGAATGACCATCGCCGAGGCCGGCCGCTGGGCCGCCAAGGATACCGGCGCGCTGAGCGGAACGCTCAGTGGCCCGATGCAGTTGGAGGGCGAAATCACTCGGGCCGGAGGTCTCACCGGCGCGGTTGCCAATGGTGCGTTGGATTTGAAGCCGGGCCAGGGCGGCGTTCCGGTGGCCGGTTCGCTCGCGTTCGATTACACTCAGCGCACCGGCAAGCTGAAGCTCGGCAATTCCCAGATCCATGTCGGCTCCACGCAAGCCTCGCTTTCGGGCACGATCGGCGAAAACGTGGCCCTGGACGTCGTCTCCCGCAACCTGAACGATGCGCTTCCCCTGCTGCGGGCTCTCGGCGCTCCGGCGCCCGCCAAGTGGCCGGTGGAACTCGAAGGCAGTGAGGCCCGGATCAACGCTTCTGTTAAAGGCGCATTGGCCGATCCGAAAATCTCGGGGAAAGCCGAGGCGGGAGCGCTGAAGTTCGGCACACGCCGTATCGATCGGATCACCTCCACGTTTGCGGTCGACCGCAACACCGCTGTCCTTGAAGCGCTCACGGTCGACCAAGGCAAAATGCGCATCGAGGGAAACGGGCGCGCGAATCTGCGGAATTGGGAGCTGGAGGGCGCGAGTCCCATTTCCGCCGCTCTGTCCCTGCGCAATGCCGATGTTCCGACTCTGGCCGCCGGGATCGGATGGAGCGCGCCTCCGGCGACCGGCTCGATTTCCGCCACCGTCCGCGTCTCGGGATCGCTCGAATCGCCTTTGATCGCCGGCAACGTGACCGCCAGCGATGTGACCGCCTACGGCGAGCCCTTGGGGCAAGCGCGCGCTGGAGTCACGCTGACGAACACTTCGCTCGAAATCTCCAATGGGGAAGCACGCAAAGGCGCCGCGCGCATCACGCTCGCCGGCCGCTACAACCACCCGGCCAACGACTGGCGGGACGGCTCTGTACGCTTCGACGTTTCCGCCGCCGGCGTCGATCTCGCCCAAATCAAACACTTGCAGGATTACGAAAGCGGCTTTGATGGACGCCTGGAGGTGAATGCCAGCGGAGACGCCAAAATCGTCAGCGGCATCGTGGATTTGACGTCGCTCGCAGGTCAGCTCACCGTGCGCAACGCGGCGTTCGGCGGCCATTCCTATGGGAACCTGACGATCGTCGCCGGTACGAAGCTTCCGCTGCTGACGGTAGCGGCCACCGCTACTTTAGACAACGTGCAAATCCACGGAACCGGCGAGTGGCGGATGGAAGGCGATTATAGCGGCTCCCTTCATATCCCCATCCCCCGCATCTCGTTCGCGACTCTGCATGACCTCGCTCCCGGCAAGAAACTCCGCCAGAATCTGCCTTTTGACGGTTTCATCCAGGGCGACGCCGTCGTCTCCGGGCCGCTCAACCGGCCGTCGATGATGAAGGCTGACGTCACGCTCTCCACGGTGCAACTCAACGCCAGTCCCTCGGTACATCCCGCCGCGGGCGTGGCTCTGGAGGATCTAGTGCTGCGGAATTCGCAGCCCATTCACCTTGTCGCCTCCTCCGGCGCGATCGATTTCGGGCATGCCAGCTTTGTCGCCAAGGACACCACGCTCGACGCCAGCGGCCGCCTGCTCCTGAATTCGAAGGACACCAATTCGAATACCGCCTGGGACGTGGCCGTTCAAGGCAAAATCAACTTCTCGATTCTTCAGCTCTTCAACCCCGATCTGCTGGGCGCCGGCGCCTCCATTGTCGGAGTAAGGGTCCGGGGATCGCTGCTCGACCCGCAGGTCGAAGGACGTCTGGAGCTTGAGAACGCGTCCCTCTTCATCAAAGGCGTCTCCAATGGCGTCGACGACGCAAATGGGGTGATTCTTTTCGATAGTAACCGCGCCACCGTGCAGCACCTGACCGGCAAAACCGGCGGCGGCGACATTTCCTTCGAGAACGGCAGCTTCCTGGGATTCCGCGGCGGCTCTCTGGTATATCGGCTGCAGGCCAATGCCCAAAACGTCCGCTACCATTCCGATTCCGGCTTCAGCGTGACGGCGAATGGCGCGTTGGCTCTGGTCGGGACGTCCGATAGCAGCGTGTTGTCGGGCTCGGTTTTGCTCACTCGCGCCGCCTTCAATCCAACTACCGACGTGGGCGCCCTGCTCGCTTCCACGGCCGCGCCCGTGGCCACCACACCCAACCAGTATCTACAAGGTCTGCAACTGGACGTGCGCGTCCTAACGCAACATACGCTGGAGGTGGAGACCGCGCTCACCCGCAACATCCAGGCCGACGCCGATCTGCGCGTGCGAGGCACCCCCGACCACCCCATCCTGCTCGGACACATCACCATCAACTCGGGCCAGATCGAGTTTTTCGGCAACAAATATAGCATCAATCGCGGCGAGATCAGCTTCAACAATCCCGCTCGCATCGAGCCCGTCGTCAACATGGACCTGTCCACCAAGGTGCGCGGCATCACTGTGAACGTGGCTTTCTCGGGCCCGCTGAACAAATTGAACTTCTCCTATCGGTCCGATCCGCCGCTCGAGGCTTCCGACATCATCGCGCTTCTGGCCGTGGGACGCACGCCCTCCACCGCCGGTCCGCTGGGCACCACACCCGTAACCACCAGCCTCAACAATGGCTATCTAGGGACAGGCGGCAGCGACTCCCTGCTGTCGGCGGCCATCGCGCCGAACGCCAATCGGCTCCAACAATTTTTCGGCGTCAGCCACATCAAGATCGACCCGCAGCTTACCGACGTCACGCTAGTTCCCCAGGCCCGGCTCACCATGGAGCAGCAGGTGTCTTCCAACGTTACCCTCACCTACATCCAGAACCTGGAAATTTCCGACCAGCAGATCGTACGCGTGGAATGGGACTTCAGCCGTAAATGGTCGGCTGTCGCGCTACGCGATGAAAACGGGGCGTTCAGCATCGATTTCGTCTATCGCAAGCGCTTCCGGTAGCGCCTATGCGGCTGCGGAAGGTCCAGGGAAAGCTGAAGGTGGAGCATAGCATCCTGGAGGGCGTACGGGACCTGCTGGAACGCCTGCTCGCCGCGAACCCTGCCATTCGATCCGTGATTCCGGGCGTGATCCGGCCAGTGCGCGACGCCAAAGGCGAGGTGAGAATTCGCGTCACCGTCCCCACCACCAACGGATGGAAAGCCATCGCGCTGAGCGCGGGCGCGCGGCAGGAGCTTTTCATTAGCACCGATTTATCCAAGGACCAGCTCGAAGACGCGATCCGGCGGGCTTCGCGGGTCTAAACGGAAGATGGGCGGAAGATACTTAGGTACTAAGGCATTTCACTCCCCAGGCGAGGCGTCAATCCTGTAGCTGACGCCAGCAATGCTCTTAAGAAGATCTACCAAGCTAACGTTACGCCTCGTGGAGGCCGATGAGGAAATCAGAACCCGATCATTTCGGAGCAAGGAACGCGAAAATCCTGGAAATTCGGTGAAAATTCTAATCGCAGATGACAGCATCGTTTCCCGGCACTTGCTCGAAGCCACGTTGCGGAAATGGGGCTACGACGTCCTGGTGGCCTGTGACGGCGCTGAAGCCCTGGAGCTGCTGCAGCGCGAGGACGCACCGGGTCTCATCATCCTGGATTGGATGATGCCGGGCATGACCGGCGTCGAGGTCTGCCGCCGCATCCGGGAGCGGGACCGCGAACCTTACACCTACATTCTGCTGCTCACCTCGAAAAGCCAGAAGGAAGACTTGATCGAGGGCATGGAGGCTGGCGCCGACGATTACATCACCAAGCCCTTCGATCAGAACGAGCTGCAGGTTCGCCTCCGCGCCGGCACGCGCTTGGTGGACCTCCAGGCGCAGCTTCTGAAAGCTCGCGAAGATCTCCGCGAACAGGCCACCCACGATTCGCTCACCCGTTTGTGGAACCGCAGTTCCATCCTCACGGAACTGGGCCGGGAGTTGGCCCGTTCCGAGCGCGACGCCAACCCGTTGGGCGTGGTGATCGTCGACCTGGACCATTTCAAAAACATCAACGATACCTATGGGCATCTGGCGGGGGATGCGGTTCTGCGCGAAGCGGCGCGGCGCATGCAAACCTCCATCCGCCAATACGATTCCATCGGCCGCTACGGCGGCGAGGAATTCCTGATCCTGTTCCCGGGCTGCAGCGAGACCGAAAGCTACGCCCTGGCGGACCGCCTGCGCAAGCAGCTTTCGCAGACCGAAATGTCGGTGAACGATTCCCGGCTGCGCGTGACCGCCAGTTTTGGCGTCACCTGCTCGCTCGCGGGCGAGCGCTGGACCGAGGAAACGCTCATCCGCAAAGCCGACGAAGCGCTATACCTGGCGAAAAAAGCAGGCCGCAACCGGGTGGAAGTTCTGACCTGCCGGTCTGAGTCGGCGGACCAGCGCGCCACCGAAACCGCTGGCGTGCTTCCATAAAGCAGCGCCCGGCCGATTAATGCCGCTGCGCCACCTGAAAATGGCTCAGTGAGTTCGCGTAGCTGGAAATTCCCTTATAGAGCGCCTCGGCGATGCGCTCGCGATACTCCTCCCGTCGCATAACGTTTTCGTCGTGCATATTGCTGACGAATCCGATTTCCGCGAGCACCGAGGGCATGGAGGCGCCGATGAGTACGACGAACGGCGCCTTCTTTACGCCGCGATCCCGAACGCGCCCCTCGCTCTTCGCCGACAGGCCGTACAGCGCCGCCTGGATCCGGGTGGCGAACTCGCGCGATTCCTCCACTTTATCTTTCAGCGCGATTTTCTGGAGCAGCCCTTGCAAATCGTAAACCGTTAACTGCGAACCCGAGTTCTCCCGCGCGGCCAGGTCGAGAGCGCTGTGGGAGGTGGTGAAGTTTAGATAATACGTCTCCACCCCCGCGGCATTGCGCAACGGCGAGGAATTCGCGTGAATCGACAGGAACAGGTCGGCCTTGGCTTCATTGGCAATCTCGGTGCGCCTCTCCAACGGCACGAAAGTGTCGTCAGATCGGGTGAAAATCACTTCGCTGCCCATGCGGTCTTGGATGATCCGGCCAAGCTTTTGGGAGACATCCAGGACCAAGTCCTTTTCGCGCAGGCCGCCCGGCCCTACGCTTCCAGTATCGTGGCCGCCGTGGCCGGGATCGAGAACGATGCGCCCGATCTTCAGGTCCAGTGCCCGGATCATCGAGCGGCCCCCCTCCGAATTACGCTTGGCCGGAAGGGCCGTTTCGAACGAATCCGGTCGGTTCGAAGCGGCGCCGATCGCCGGCGTTGGGGGCGCAGCCTTGGCCAATACGGCCGCCGCGGGACGTCGGTTCGCCACCAGATCGCGATCTAACGGGATATTAGCCGGCGTGCTGACGACCGGCGGCAAACTCGGGGGCAGCTCCAGGGCGGCGGTTTCCGGATGCACCACGGGGATCACCGGCTGAGCGGCCGGTGGCGGAGTAAACTGCCGGGGTGCCGCGGGCTTGGGGGCAGGAGCGGACTCCACCGGCACAGCCGGCGGCTTCACCGGCGCCCGCGTGGTCTCGGGCCTTGCGCCCGTATCCTTCACGCCCGAATCCCGCAGTTCGATCATCAGCCGCGTGGGATTGTCCAACCTTGACGTCGTCGATTCCACCGGCGCCGACAGATCCAGTACCACCCGCGTGACGTCGTGTTGCGGTTCGGCCACGCGAATCTTTGCGAGCAGATGATCTCCGACAGGAATCACCGTGATCGACTTGCCGCTTAACTTGGGCCGCGTGCCGATCAGATCGAAGAACAGGCGGTCGGGATTATCCAGCCGATCCCATTTCAGCTCGAAATCCCCATCGGTCTCGACGGCGATGCGCGTCACCCCTTTCAGCGACCAGAATCGCACCGCGGTCACATGATGGGGAGCGGCAAGATCGGAAGCAAGCGAGGAACCGAGCGTGCCCAGCACGATCGCGAGCAACGCTCCCAGATAGGGCCAGCGTACACGGATATTACCGCTATGCAAAGTCCGGGGGAGGTGTTGCATGGGTTTACTGTTGCGTTGCGATGTGTAGTCTGCCCTCTGTATCGACATACGCAAGAATGTGCCGCGGCGTCTGTTCAGTGGCATCGGCCTTTGGCTCCTCTGCATTCTTGGCTTCGCGCCTGCTCTCGTCAGCTTTTTGTTTGGTCCGGGCCGCACGTTCCGCTTGCCCGTATCTCTTACCCACTTTTGCCACGTAGCTTACTGTCTCCGGATACGGCGGCACGTCCTTGTACTTCGCTACGGCCTTCTCACCGGCATTATAAGCCGCGATCGCCAGCCGGTCGTCCTGGAACGTGTCCTGCAAGAACTTAAGATAACGGACACCGGCTTCGATATTCTGCTTCGGATCGAAACTGTTTGTCGCTCCGAATCGCTGCGCCGTGGCGGGCATCAACTGCATCAGGCCTTCCGCCCCTTTGGACGACACTGCGAACGGATTGTAGTTGCTCTCCACTTGGATCACGGAATCTACTAATAGTGGATTCACGTCGTAACTCCTCGCCGCTTCCGCGATCAGGGCGTGTACCTGCCCATCGGCGCCCGCCGGGGCGGGCGGAGCGACCAGTCTACGCACCAATTTTCCGCTATGCGGATCCACCTTCACCACCCAAACGGCACGGTCACTCGCGGTTCCGGCTCCGGCAGAAGGCGCGCCCGCGGCCAAAGCCGTTAGCGAAAGCGCCGCCGCCAGAATCATTTCCAAACAAAATCGCATCCTTTTGTTCTATCCGATTATACCCGGATTCCTCCCCCGCGCAAGCCCCGGTTGGTATCGGAGAGGTTTTCCGGCGGTGCATCGGAATCCCAATGGTATCATTCTCTCATGCGAGCCTCCGGATTTGTGCTGGCCGGTGGGGCGAGCAAACGCATGGGCCGTCCCAAGGCCCTCCTGCCCTATCGGGGAACAACGCTGGTCGAATTCGTGGCGGAGCGCGTCCGCGAAGCAGCGGGTTCGGTGGCCCTCCTCGGCGACCCGCTTCAATTCAGTCAGCTCGGTTTGCCCGTTTTCGGCGACACGATTCCCGGTTGCGGTCCGGCCGGCGGCATCCTCACGGCGCTGCAAGTGACCGGGACGGACTGGAATCTGATCGTCGCCTGCGATATGCCGGGCATTTCCGCCGAAGCGCTCCGCGAGTTGCTCCAGCATGCCGAAAAGGCGAGCACCCACTGCGTGGCGGCAGCGTCGCCGGGCGGCCAGCCCGAACCCCTCTGCGCTGTCTACCATCGGAGTTGCGCGCCCGCCATAGCCCAGGCGATTCGGGACAAGCGCTTGAAAATGAGGGGGTTGGTCGAAGAAATCGGCGTCACTACGGTGCCGCTCACCTCCGCGGTCCTCGTCAATGTCAACACCCCTTCGGAATGGGCGCAAATCGAGGGTGGAGCGGCGTGACCGAAAAGCTCCACTACATCGATTTTCGCCATGTTTATAAGACGTTCGACCACCCCGTTTTAGTCGATGCCAACTTCTACGTCAACGCAGGCGAGACGGTGGCCATTATCGGCCGCAGCGGCGTCGGCAAATCCGTCAGCTTGGGCCACATCATGGGGTTCCTGAAGCCGGACCAGGGCCGAGTGTTCGTGGCCTACCAGGACATCACCGATTTCGACGAAGCCCAACTCCGCGAGATCCGCAAGAAAGTGACCATGGTGTTCCAGAGCGGCGCTCTCTTCGATTCGCTAACCGTCGGCGAAAATATTCTTTTTTCGCTGGAGCTGCGCGAGGATTATGACGAGCGCAACAAGGAAGACGTGGTGGACGGCCTGCTCTCCATGGTCGACATGTTGCAATTCAAGAATTCCTACCCGGCCGACCTGTCTACCGGCTACAAGCGCGCCGTTGCCATCGCGCGCGCGCTCGCGGCGCAGCCGGAGTGCATCCTTTACGACGAGCCGACCACCATGGTGGATCCCATCATGGGGAATACTTTGGCCGAGCTGATGCTGAAGCTGAAGCGCGAGCTGCGGCTCACGGCCGTCGTCGTGACCCACGATCTGGACCTGATGCGCAAAGTAGCCGACATCGTGGTGGTGCTGTTCCAAGGACAGGTGATTTACTTCGGGCCGGTGAAGGATTTGGAGAAGTCCGCGCACCCCCACATCCGGAACTTCCTGGCCATGGATCGTGTGGAGCTGGTGCCGGACCTGGCGGAGTAGCGCCCGCGGCTCACGAAGTATTTCCAGCTACTTCTTCTTCTCGAAATTGAGCGCGGCTGAGTTCATACAGTAACGTTCGCCGGTGGGTTTGGGGCCGTCGTCGAATACGTGGCCCAGATGCGCGTCGCACTTGCCGCACAGCACCTCCACCCGCCGCATGCCGTGGCTGGTGTCCGCTTCCATGCGCACGTTTTCCGCCGAGACCGGCGACCAGAAGCTCGGCCATCCGGTGCCCGAATCGTACTTGGTGTCGGATTCAAACAGCGGAGTCCCGCAGCAGACGCACTTGTAGGTGCCGTGCTCGTGGTTGTCCCAATACCTGCCGGTGAAGGCCGGCTCAGTACCCTTGTGCCGCGTCACCGCGTACTGCTCGGGCGTAAGCTGCTTGCGCCACTCTTCGTCGGATTTCTTGATCTCGGCCATATTTGTTCCCTTCAGCGCGATTTCATTTTAACAGTGAGCTACATTTCGAACAGCAGCGCTTGCCGCCGCAAAGGCACGGAAGCGGCCCATTCCAACCATTGACCGATTAGGGGGAAATAAAGTCCTAAGCGAATGGGACGCTCTTCGCGCTTGCTCACCAAGCGGGCGTAGCGCTCCAGTTGCTCGCGATAGCGCTCCTTTTCCTGCTCGAGAAAATTCTCCAGGCCAGTGCCGTCGTGCGTGCTGGTCTTAAAGTCAATAATCCAGCGCACGCCGTTTTCGTCGATAAACGTGCGGTCGATCACGCCCTCGCATAATTGGCCTTCGATTAATCCCGCCACGGGGAGCTCGCTCGCGGCTTCGGTGTGACCATGGAGCACCCAGCGGCCACGCGGGTCGCGCAGGGCTCGAAGCAGGCCCGACTCCACTCGTTCCACGGCCCAGTCGAGATCACCCGGCGGCACACCCAGGTTCACCAGTACCGCGCGATAAGCTCCGCGCTTGGCGAGTACCGCGGTCTCATCCCAGGAATCCAGGCCCTCGCGCGCGAGGCGTTGCAGGAACACATGCAAAGCCGCTCCGGCAAGCCGCGCGCGTTCGCTCGCCCATTCAACCAGGACTTCAGATGTGCGGGTGCGCTCGATCCTCTTGAAAATGACCGGCGCAGGCGGCGCCGGAACACGCCAGCCGGAGCGAAACCGGCGGATGATTTGGCGCGACTCCGCTCTTTCCCCACGCTCGCCGGAAGCGGGATGCGCGAATTGCTCGCCCAGCGCTGGCCAAAGCAGCTTCAAAAAAGAGCTGGACTTCGGGCGCGCGATGGTGCCGTCCGTCTTGGTCTCCAGCGCCGCCAGCAGATGCAAGTTCCGGCGGGCGCGCGTGGCCGCAACATACAACAAGCGCGTGGTTTCCTGCTCGGACTTGCGCCGCTCGATGCTCGCCAGATACCCGTAGATCGGATCCTTCTCGCCTCCCGATTCGCCGATGGGCGCGAGCAGGAATTCGCCGCGATGCTCCAGCCACAACAGCAAGCGCTGATCGTCGGAGCGCGGCACGGCGTTCAGCCCAGGCAGAATCACGGTGTCGAATTCCAATCCCTTGGCCTTGTGGATGGTCATCAATTGCAGGCCATTGCCGGCGGCGGCGTTGGGCTGTGCAAACAGCGCATTGACTTGATCACGAAAACGATCGACATCGGCCAGATCGGCGCCCTGGGCCACTTGTTCCAGCAGATCGAAGTACGCCGCGGCGTCTTCCAGCGCCGTTTCATCCTCCACGCACGCAGGTCCGCCGAGCTGTAACCAGGTGGTTTCCACCCATTCCCGCAGCGGCTGGCGCCCGCGCGCCGCCAAGGCCACTTCGATGGCAGGAAAAATTCTCTCGATTCGTTGGCGGCCGTCCTCGCTCAAAGCCTGCTGGTGGCGATGCAGCAAATCCCAAACCGTGGCGTGGTGATCTTCCGCGGCGAGCGCGTGCAAATCCTCGAGTGTGAGACCGCACCAGGGCGCACGCAGAATCGCGAGCCAGGAGACGCGGTCGGCCGCGTGCAGCAGCGCGAAAGTCAGCGCCATCAGGTCTTCGATCACCTGCCGCTCGCCGAGTTGATCGATCTCAATGGCCTGAAACGCGATGCGCCGGCGCCGTAAGTGGGCGACGATCTCGATCAAGTGCGCGCGCGAACGCACCAATACCGCCGTAGTGCCGGCGTCGGGAAAGGCGACCAGCTCCATCACGCGATCCGCCTCTTCCTGCGCTTCGCGGAACGAGTGAATGCCAACTCGGGCTTCCGCGCCGCGAACGCCCGGCACGCTGGCCGAGTACGCGATGGCGCCGGATTCCAGATCGTCGGCGGGCGGGAAGATCGATTCGAACGTCCGGTTGGTCCACTCTACGATTTCCGGCTGCGAGCGGAAATTCACCCCGAGTTTCAAAGGCTCCAGCCGCATCGCGCCAATGCCTTCGCTGCGCGCTTTGAGAAAGAGGCCTACGTCGGCCTGGCGGAAGCGATAAATGGATTGCATCGGATCGCCCACCAGGAAGAGTGTTCGCCCGTCGCCCGGCTCCCACCCCGCGGTCAGTTTTTCGATCAGCTCGAACTGCGTGACGGAAGTATCTTGAAATTCATCGATCAGAACGTGGCGAATGCGCGCACCGAGCGCCAAGGCCAAATCCTCCGGCTCGTCCGCTTCGCCCAAGGCCCGCGACGCGCGGATCGCCAGCTCGGCAAAATCAACGCGGCCGCGCTCGCGAAAAACCAATTGCAATTCGGCAACCGCGAGCTTCAGGACGGACACCGCCGATTCTACCGCCTGCCATTGCGTTTCGGTGAAGTGTGGATCCGGCAGCTTCCGAATCCGGTGCAGCGATTCGAGCAGAGTTTCTTCATTTCGCAGGACCGCGTACAGATCCTCGCAGCGGGTTTTCAGCGGGTGAGCCGGCCGCTTGCGCAGTTTGCCTTCCGTGGTTAACAGCAAATCGATGATAACTGCCCATTCATTCAGATGCTCCCACCGTGGTTCGGGGAAGCGCGCCAGATCGCACAAGAACACGATTTCGGCCAGCGCGTGCTCCGGGAACATCTCGCGCACTTGGGCCAGTTCATCGGCAATCACCCGCTCGAGAGAATGTTCGAGGTCCTGTTGCGAGGCTGCGCCGGCGTGGCGCAGCCATTGGTCGCGCCGCTCCAGCATCTCGACGATGAGCTGGCGGGCCCGTTGGAAGTCGTTATCCAGATGCAGCAGAAGATCGGCCAAACCTTCGTGGCCGCTCTCCAGGTGCGTCAGGGTATTGCGCGCGGCTTCGCGATACAACTCCTCGGCCTTTTCGGTAATTTCCGGCATGGCTCCAAAACGCGCGAGCCACGGCATGCGCCGCGTGATAGATGCGCACAAAGCGTCGATAGTCTCGATGCGCAGGCGCGCGGGATTGCGCAACAGATCCCAGCCGAATTGCCGGTCTCGATCCAACACGTCGCGGGCGATCTGGAACGTCAGCCGTTCGTGCTCGGCTTCAGGTTCGGCGCCACCGCGGGCCGCCCGCAAAGCTTCGATCACTCGTAAGCGCATTTCGCCCGCGGCCTTCCGAGTAAACGTGATCGCGACCACGGCATCGGGCGCATCCACGGTCTCAAGCAACTTCAAGTAGCGCTGGATCAACAGCTCGGTTTTGCCCGATCCGGCCGGCGCCTGCACGATAAAAGACCGTGCAACGTCGAGCGCCGTGTGGCGCGCCGCGCTATCGGCGATCATGCTCGATCTCCCGAATCCGGCACAGACCGCGCAGACCGCAATGGTCGCAAGCACCGGGTTTCGGATCCACTCGCGCCTCGCCCGCTCGATAAGTTTGCGCTAAACGCTCCAGGACCCGCCGCCATTCGGTGATCTGGACGTCAAAGGGAAGCGGCGGATGCATCTTCATTTTGGCCACCTCCGGCAGAGCTGCACCGAGCCCGCGGAACATTAGCTCGCCCGTGCGGATGGCAGCGAAAGCCGCACCGCTCACCGCCCGCTCATTCGTCACCGAGTAGAGAGGGAGCTGGGGTTCATCGGGACGGCCGCCATCCCAGGCGCCTAGGTCCACCTGGCCGGTTTTGTAATCGAGGATGATTTCGCTCGCGTCGGAAAGCGTATCCACGCGATCGGCTTTCGTTTTCACGCGCAACCCGCCGATCTCCACGGCGCGTTCGTCTTCCAACTGCGCGATTGAAAACGGCGCGCGGGCCTTTTCGAGATCCAGCCACTCCCACAACAATTTCTGCAAGCGCCGTTTTTCGAGATCGCGCCCAATGCCGGGACCGAGTTTTTCGACGGCGGCGCCGGCCGCCCGGGCGATCAGCGTCCGCAATTCGGCCTCGCTACGCTCCAACAGCCGCGCTTGCGATCCGAGGTCGCGCCAGATGAATTCGAGAGCCCGATGGACCGTGGTTCCGCGATCGCGATAACTCAATCCAATGTCGGTTTCGTCGAGCGGCCGCGCGCCCAGCCGATGTTTCGCAAAGGATCGGAACGGGCAGGCCGCAATATCTTTGAAGAGCGATGCGCCGCCCGCGGAATCGCTTGGCGCGAACGCCGGGGCCGTATCATCCGATATCTCTTCGAAGCTCGCGGACTCGCGCATGCACGCGGTCCAAGGGTCGCTTTGCACTTCGCCCGGTTCTAGCCAGTCGCCCGTAATCAAAGGGCTCGGCAGCAGCGCTCGATCGCCGTCCGTGGCCGGATAACTCAACACCACATCCGGCGCGCTTCGGAGAAGTTGATCCAGCAGTTTGCCCGCGAACTCGAGCTCACGCTCGGCCGAGGAGCGCGGAAGACGGTGTTGGCGCTGCAAGGAGACCGGAAGAAATGGATTGGGATTCGCAGGGGCGGGCAGTGCGTCATCGTGCAGCCCCATGATCCAAAGATGATCGAAGTGCAGGCCGGAGGCCTCCAGCATCCCCATCACCTGTACGGGTGCGCCTTCGTCCTCCACTTGAAAACGGGTTTCCGCGCACTGCCGGCGCAGCCAGTCGATCGTCTGCGCGAGACTCATCGCGGGCGCAACGGCCTCCACCGACGCGAAGCTGGATAGCAGCTCGCGCCAGCGGGCCATCGCCTGAAATTCATCGCTTGCGAGCGCGCGCTCGCCCGGCCATCCGAAGGCTCCGAGCAAATCTTCGAAATCCGGGCGCCAGTGGCTGGGCGGCTGTGCTTGCGGAATTTCGCGAAGCTGCTTTTCGGCGCGCCGCAACAGGCGCTGGAGTTGCGGACAGCTTCCGGCTTCTTCGAACAAGCGGGTGAGGCTTACGTCCCATACGCCGTTCTTTCGCAGCTTGGCATCGAGTTGCGCGCGCTTGCTCCATTCGGTTTCGGCTCCGCCGAGAAAGGGCGACCGCAGCAGCATTCCCACGCGCGGCAGCGGCAGTTTGCCGCGGGCGAATTCGAGTAGTTGAAGCGCCGCATGGACCAGCGGATGCTCCTCCAGACGCGGTCCCACGGAAAGATGAAACGCGCCCCCGCGATCAGCGCGGCGGGTTCCGGGCGCGAGAACCTCCCTCAGAATTCGCTCGATGGTGGCGCGGGAGCGCGTGAGATCGGGAACGACAACAATACCGATTTGTGTTGCGGGATCCTCTTCGAGCAGGTTGCGTGCCCAGGTCGCCGCACTGCGGATCTCGTCATTGGAATCGCGCAGTTTCCTGCGCGTGGAATCGCGCAGCTTGCGCCGTTCGGGAGTGGGAGAATCACTCGATGTCGCGATCGGCTGCCATTCGCCCAGCGCATCGAAAAACTCAGCCTGCTGCGGCGTCATGTCATCGATACCGGAGGCGAACCCGGCGGCAAACACCGCGTTGGGCAGGTTCACATCGCCCCCACGGATCTTTTCCTGCAGGAAATCCGCGAGCCTGGCGCGCTCGAGCCAGCCTTGTCTTCGGCACAGCCCGCGAAACTCCCGCGACCAGGCGGCAAACGCCGACCAATCCTCGGCGGCCGCATAGCTTCCATCCACGGGCAGGCGATATTCGATGACGAGCTGCCAGGTCTCGCTCGCTTGCCGCGCCGCCTGAGCGATCTGCAGCAATGTCTCGCCTTCGGGCGCCGCTCGAATCACGCGCTCCCAGAGCGCCTGCTCTTGAAGATCATCCAGCAAGCGTGGAGTATTTTCGTCGCCGTAGCACGCGAGCCATTCGTTCCAGGTTCGTTCAAGATATGCGCCGAACGGCAGGATGTCGGGGCGGCTCCAAACGTTACGCCCGCGCGCGATTTGCAGCGCATGATAATCGCGAGCCAGGAATCGCGCTAGGCGGCGGCCGGCCGTGATCACCGTCGCGCCCGCTTCGAGCGCACGGAAAATATCCTCTTGCATGTGCTTTTATGATAATTTGACCAAACGAATCACGATTGCGATCGATGGTCCGGCCGGAGCGGGTAAAAGCACGCTGGCGCGCCGCATCGCGGAGAAGCTCGGATTTCTGTACGTCGACACCGGCGCGATGTATCGCGCGGTGGCTCTGTGGGCGCTGCGCACGAATGTGCCGCCGTCGGACATGCACCGCTTGGAGCAACTGGCCAACGCCGCGCACATTGAGTTTGGTCCAGGCGACAGCGTTGTCCTGTTAAACAACGAAGACGTTACGGCGGCCATCCGGACTCCGGAGGTCAGCCAGGCGGCATCGGAAGTTTCGCTAATACCGGCCGTGCGGCGAGCGCTGGTGGAAAAACAGCGCGAGATTGGAGCTCGGACGTCGGTGGTGATGGAAGGCCGCGACATCGGCACAGTGGTTTTTCCCGATGCTACGGTCAAGATTTTTCTGGATGCGCACCCCGAGGAGCGCGCAACGCGGCGCGCCAATGAGTCCGCGCTCCCGGCGAATGTCGTCAAGCAGCAGATTCGGGAGCGCGACCAGCGCGACCGGGGCCGCGCGGAATCGCCTTTGGTGCAGGCGCCGGATGCCGTCTACTTGGACACCACCGGCCTCACGATCGATGAAGCGGAAGCCGCCATTCTGAAAATCATCCGCGAGCGCACCTCAAACGGCCGCGAACGTACGCACTGAGGCCCTCGCGAAGGCAGTTAGGAGCGGTTACACAGGGACGAATAGCGTGTGTCAAACTGAAGTCGTGCCTGAGCGCTGCACTTGCGGAGCGCAGTTGCCGCCGGACGCGCGGTTTTGCCACAAGTGTGGAAAGCCCCAGTACGATTATCCCGGCCTGGAGACTTCCGAAACCTCCCCAGACGCGCCCCCGCCTGTAGAAGCCCCGCCACCGGCGCCCATCCCGCGCCTGGAAGCCCCTGCCGACATCGGTTTTCACAATCGCTTGGCCGTGCGCATGGGATTCATTGCAGCGGCAGTCGCGGTTCTGGTCAGCATGCTGCCGATTCCCTTCGTGGCGCTTCGTTTGCCGCTCGCTTTCATCGCCGCCGGTTTCCTGGCCGTGTACCTGTATAGCCGTCGGACAGGGCAGGTTTTGACCGCCCGCAGCGGTGCGCGGATGGGCTGGATCACGGGCATCTTTTGCTTCATTCTGGTGAGCGTCATCTTCACTATCGCGATGGTAGCGGTCTCGAGCCAGGGCGGCTTGGAAAAGCAACTGGAAGCGCAGCTTTCGCCCAACGATCCGCGCTGGGAGGTGGTGCGGCAGGCATTGAACAATCCCGCGATGATCGCCGCCATGCTGGTCCTGTACCTGATGCTTTTCTTCGTCATTCTGACGGCGCTTCCCATGATCGGCGGCGCGCTCGGCGCGAAGCTTCTCGAAAAGGAAGGCTCGTAGCCCGACGATGGCGGTGGCGACGATGATCCGCATTGCGATCGTCGCGGCGGTGTTCCTGATCGGAAATCCGCTGGCCGCGGCCCTCACGCCGGAACAGCGCCAACTGAACATCCAGTCTTTCGAGTACGTCTGGACTACCATCCGCGACAAGCACTGGCAAAGCCAGCCCGGGGGCCTGGACTGGCAGGCCATCCACGACGAGTTTCGCCCGAAGATCGAAGCGGCGGACAGCATGGACGCTGCACGCGCCGTCCTGAATGACATGCTCGGCCGTTTGCACGAAACGCACTTCGGTGTTGTTCCCGGCGATGTGTATTCGAACGTGGACAACGCGCGCAGCGGCGATACCACCACCGGCATCGACGTGCGCGTGGTGGGCGCAAGCGTGCTGGTCACATCCGTGCAGCCGGATTCATCGGCGTCCAAGGAGGGCGTGCGGCCCGGATGGGAGATCGTGAAGATCGCCTCCGCCGGACATGAGGTGGATCTCGCGCCCATCGTGGTGCAATTGAACCAGGCCTACGCCGGTTCCTCGTTGCGCGATCTCATGCTGCGAAGGGCGATTTTAGGCCGCTTGCAAGGCGAGGGCGCCGCGCCAGTCGAAGTGGAATTTCTCGACGGCGCGGGCAAGCCCGTCAACAAAACTTTGGCGCAAGGCAAACCCAAGGGCGATCGCGTGGAGTTTGGTTATCTCACTCCCATGCATGTCTGGTTCAATTCTTCGCGCGTGGGAGGCGGAAACATCCAGTACGTGGCGTTTAACGTGTTCCTGAACGGTCAGGGTTTGATGACGGCGTTCGGCAAAGCAGTAGAAGCGTGCACCAAATGCGATGGGTTTATCGTCGATCTGCGCGGCAACCCGGGCGGTATCGGCGCCATGGCCATGGGCATGGCCGGCTGGTTCATTTCCCAGCCCAATCTGAAGCTCGGGACTTTGTACATGCGCAGCGCGACCCTCAGCTTCGTGGTGAATCCCCGGCTCGACGCGTTCTTGGGACCGCTCGCCATCCTCGTCGACGGCACGTCAGCTTCCACATCCGAGATCATGGCCGAAGGATTGAAGGACCTGGGGCGCGCGCGCATCTTCGGAACCCACACGGCCGCCGCCGCGCTGCCGTCAGTATTCGAAAGGCTTCCTAATGGCGACGGGTTTCAGTACGCCATCGCCAATTATGTTTCCGAAGGCGGCAAGCCGCTGGAGGGGCTCGGAGTGACG
Organism: Bryobacteraceae bacterium; assembly: GCA_030039005.1. The sequence continues at coordinate 65 of JASHQT010000524.1, read as the reverse complement.
CCCGACGTGGAAACGCCCGTGACGCGAGAAGCTTTGCTCGCGGGCAAGGACCCTGCGCTGGACGC